>NZ_JBOFBG010000043.1:0-62385 GCF_051594305.1 Paenibacillus sp. IHBB 3054
CGCGGCCAGAAATAGAATATATCATGTATGGGTCAGCATTGCAAGCATTTTTTTAAATTAGGTTGGATACACCGCTTCCCGCATACCCCGTAATCCATTACACCAATTCTAAGCCATCATTCTAAACCCACAGAGCCAAGGAACTGCTGTACAATACAGCGCCCCTTGGCTCTGTGAAATAGAACATTTGAAATTATTCTGTCTTGTTGCGCATATGCGGGAACAGCAGAACATCACGAATTGAGGCAGCATTGGTCAGCAGCATGATCAGACGGTCTACACCGATTCCCAGTCCGCCTGTAGGAGGCATACCATATTCCAGAGCACGGATGAAGTCATCGTCCATCTCATGGGCTTCATCATTGCCCTGCTCCTTCTCCTGAATCTGTGCTTCAAAGCGCTGACGCTGGTCAATCGGGTCGTTCAGCTCACTAAAGGCATTAGCGTGCTCGCGTGCGACGATAAACAGCTCAAAGCGATCGGTAAACCGCGGGTCTTGATCGTTCTTTTTGGCCAGCGGCGAGATTTCAACCGGGTGACCCATTACAAATGTAGGCTGAATCAATGTTTCCTCAACAAACTGCTCAAAGAAGGCATTCAGGATATGGCCGAAGGTCATATGCTTTTCAACCGGTACACGGTGCTCCTTGGCCAAACGCTGTGCTTCTTCATCCGTCATCTGAACGCCAAAGTCGACACCCGTCACTTCTTTGACGGCATCAACCATGGTCACACGGCGCCATCCTGGCGAGAGGTCCACTTCCTGGCCTTGATAGTTGATCTTCTGGCTGCCAAGAACCTCTTGGGCGATATGAGCAATCATGCTCTCGGTCAAATGCATAATATCCTTGTAGTCGGCATAAGCCTCATACAGCTCAATCATGGTGAACTCAGGATTATGACGCGTCGAAATGCCCTCATTGCGGTATACACGGCCGATTTCATAAACTTTTTCGAGTCCGCCGACAATCAGACGTTTCAGATGCAGTTCAATCGCAATCCGCATATACAGCTGCATATCCAGCGTATTGTGGTATGTGATGAACGGACGTGCAGCGGCTCCACCGGCAATCGCATGAAGTGTTGGAGTTTCAACCTCAAGGTAGCCAAGGGAGTCCAGGTAACGGCGCATCGACTGGATGATCCGTGAACGGGCAATAAAGGTCTGCTGTACTTCAGGGTTAATGATCAGATCTACATAACGCTGGCGGTAGCGCAGTTCAACATCCTTCAGGCCATGGTACTTCTCAGGCAGCGGCAGCAGAGATTTGGACAAAACCTCAAGATTGGACACTTTAATAGAGGTTTCGCCAGTTTTTGTTTTAAATACGATACCGCGCACTCCGATAATATCGCCCAAATCGAGAACATTAAAGGCTGCGTATTGCGCCTCAGGGATGCTGTCCTGACGCACATAAATTTGGATTTTGCCGCTAAGATCCTGGATGTGGGCAAAACTTGCCTTACCCATGACACGTTTAGCCATAATCCGACCGGCAATGCTGACTTCCAGAGCCAGCTCGTCCAATTCCTCTTTTGTTTGTCCGTCATACTTAGCCAGAAGGTCCCCGGCACCTGCTGTGCGGTCATATTTTTTGCCAAACGGGTCAATTCCCAGTGCCCGCAGCTCGTCCAATTTAGCACGGCGAATCTGCAACAGCTCACTAAGCTCTTTTTCCGTGGTTTCCACGGTATTCATTTCCTCAGTCATGTTCCTCATCCTCTCTAATGCCTCATGTCATATACACAAGAAGAAACGGCTCCACCCTCATAATTGAGGGCAGTCCGTTCCAGTACAAAATATAAGCTATATGTGTTCAGCCATATTTTTCGGGCGATATCTCTTCTTTATTTAGAAAAAAGCTTCCCTAAGGAAGCTTTCCGGGCCCTGTTCCTTCTTCTGCCAGTGCAGTGCAGTTCTCTGTGCGAGGGCAGCATGTCTATTCACAGGCGCAAAGCGCCTGTAGATTACTTCATTCGGATATCAAGAATTTTATATTGAATGACTCCTGCAGGTACACTAACATCTACAACAGTGCCGATTTTCTTACCGATAATAGCTCTGCCTACCGGGCTTTCATTGGAGATTTTATTGTTAAGCGGATCGGATTCGGCTGTACCAACGATTGTATATTCCATCACATCGCCATATTCCATATCTTCAACGCTTACAGTAACCCCGATACTTACCACATCGGTAACGATCTCATCGCTATTGATGATGCGCGCGTTGCGGAGCATTTTTTCCAAAGTGATAATACGCCCTTCGATAAAGGCCTGTTCATTCTTCGCGTCCTCATATTCGGAGTTCTCGCTGATATCTCCGTAGCCAATCGCCACTTTAATCCGTTCGGCCACTTCGCGGCGTTTCACGGATTTGAGGGTCTCCAGTTCTTCTTCCAGACGCTTAAGTCCGTCCGGCGTAAGGATGACTTCTTTATCGCTCATCTCAACCGATTCTCCTGTCGTATACATTTATTGAAAACACCATACTATATGCGAATCCAGAGGGATAAGAACCCTCCATGCTGCATTGCCCTTGCTGTAACGGCGATTTTATACTGTGAAATTATATTGGAACCGCTACAAAATGTCAATGACGCCCCATATAATGTTCCGGTGTTATCTCTTAAAGCCAGTGGAGACGGTAATTAAACTGCCGAGAGAGACGGATTACGGCCCTCTTGTTCTTCTTCATCTTTAAGCTGTACGACAAAATCATTCAAGATCCGCACCATTTCATCGCGTTTGGTTTCTTCCATAATGACATCCTTTACGCGGGCAGCAGCCTTAAGACCTTTTAAATACCAGGCCAAATGCTTACGCATTTCACGAACCGCTACCGCCTCGCCTTTAAGGGCAACCAAACGGTCCATATGAAGAATCGCCACTTTAATCTTCTCTTCCGCTCCGGGTTCAGGCGTCAGCTCACCTGTGCTCAAATATTGAATGGTCCGGTAAAGCATCCATGGATTGCCCAGCGCGCCGCGTCCAATCATAACCCCGTCGCAGCCGGTCTGATCCAGCATCGCCCGGGCATCCTCAGGTGTGTTAACGTCACCGTTGCCGATGACAGGAATCGAAACAGCCTCTTTAGCCATTTTAATATACTTCCAGTCGGCATGGCCGGTGTAGAGCTGCTCACGGGTACGCCCATGCACACTGACAGCCTGGCCTCCGGCACGTTCCACTGCGCGGGCATTCTCTTCTACAAAGATATGCTCGCTGTCCCAGCCGATCCGCATTTTTACGGTAACCGGCTTGTCAACGGCTTCTACAACCGCCGAGACCATCTCGTAGATCTTGTCCGGATTCAGCAGCCAGCGGGCCCCGGCATCACATTTTGTTACTTTCGGTACGGGACACCCCATATTAATGTCGATAATATCGGCATTGGTCTCCTTATCCACAACTTTGGCCGCCTCAACGAGCGACTTACGGTCTCCGCCAAAAATCTGCAGGCTAAGCGGCTTCTCCCGTTCATCCACGAACAGCATCTCACGCGTACGCGAATTGCCGTGCAGAATAGCTTTGTCACTGACCATTTCCGCACATACCAAGCCGGTGCCGAATTCTTTTGCAATCAGCCGGAACGCTGGATTACATACACCGGCCATAGGCGCCAGAACGACCTGGTTCTTCATCTCAATGCCGCCAATTTTCAGCACATTTCTTCACTTCCTTTAGTTCTATTTTTAATGAATGGACGTCTTCCTAAGTAGAGGGATTGGCCAACTCCTCGACTGAAACCTCAAGAACATCCGCAATTTTATTTAAAATTTTATCTTCCAAATGTCGGTTTCCCCTCTCGACTGCGCCTAGCACAGCCAGTGAAATTCCGACAGAATCCGCCAACTCTTGCTGGGTGTATCCTTTCAGCTTTCGGAATGCTCTGACCCGCGTTCCCATACGTTTGATGTCCACAAGCGCATTCCTTCCTTTCCGTCTATATCCTGCAGCGCTGCTGTAATGATTCCCCGGAGTCCGGAAGAATCCTCATCCAGCAGTACGATGTCACTGAGCGGAAACAGCACAAACGCCCGTTCCAGCATCCGGGGATGCGGAAGCGTTAAATCTGCCGTATCATAGCTCTGTCCTTCTACCCACAATAAATCAAGATCCACTGTTCTCGGGCCATAACGGATATCACGAACCCGGCCTAGCTGCGCTTCAATGTCGAGCATCACATGAAGCAAGTTCTCCGGCGCAAGCGTGGTGCGGAGGGCGGCTGCCATATTCAAAAACTGCGGCTGGTCGAGATAGCCGACAGGCTCTGTCTCATATACATTGGAGCAGCGTACAACTTCAATCCCGTCATAATGATCCAGCCTGTTCAAAGCTTCCTTCAAGGTGCCTTCGCGGTCACCCAAATTGGCCCCTAAAGCAATATAAGCCTCTGATACCTCAGAGGTGGAGTGTATAGTCATGGGCCTTGTCTCACTTTCTCGTTCTATGCAGTTCTACAGTCACTCCCTGAAAATGAATGTCGAACGGCGGATGCGGCTTGGTTACTTTGACTGTTACTGCATTGATAATAGTATAAGTGTCCAGTACTGAGGATGCAATATGTTCCGCCAAAGCTTCAATCAGCTTAAAGGACTTTGTTTCGACAATTTTTTTGACGAGCGCATGCACTTCGGCGTAATTTACGGTTTGATCCAGATCATCCTGAAGACCAGCCCCCCGCAGATCAAGCTCCAGCTCCAGGTCAATATAGTAACGTTGTCCAAGCTTGCGTTCCTCTTCGAACACACCATGATATCCATAATACTCCATGCGGTGCAGCTTCATTTTATCCATCCTGATACCTGCTTTCTAAGACAAAATAGTTCGTTCAGCAATAGCCATCTATTCATGCAACCGCGGAGAGGCGGCATAGAGCATCGCATCACACATAAGTACGGTACGTTTCATCGTGGCCACATCATGCACCCGCACAATCTGGCAGCCTTGGGCAATGCCGAATGCAACGGTAGCGGCGGTTCCCTCCATCACATCATCAGACGGGAGGTCCAGCACGGTACGGATGAATTTTTTGCGGGAAGTGGCAAGCAACATGGGATAACCCAGCATCGCCAGTTCATCCAGTACCATCATCGCCTGCAAATTCTCCGCATAATCCTTGGCAAAACCAATGCCTGGATCAAGGATGATATTATGCGGCTTCACCCCGGCCTCCAGCGCCAGGTTGATGCTGCCATTGAGGTCAGCCGCCATATCCGTGGCCAAATTCTGATAATTCCGGTCGTGGCGGTTGTGCATCAAAATAATCGGACAGTCCGCCTCAGCAGCCACAGCTGCCATATCAGGATCGGCTTTGCACCCCCAAATATCGTTGATGATATGCGCCCCTGCCCGAATCGCCTGACGTGCCACCTCCGCCTTATAGGTATCTATGGATAATATCAACTGAGGTGCAGCGCGGTGGATACTCTCGATAACAGGCAGTACACGGGCCAGCTCCTCTTCCAGACTCACCGGTTGATGGCCGGGACGGGTTGACTCTCCGCCTATATCGATAATATCGGCACCTTCAGCAGCCATTTGCAGCGCATGTTCTACCGCTTGATCCGGTTCATTCCATAGTCCGCCATCAGAGAAGGAATCCGGGGTTACATTTAAAATGCCCATAATTAACGTTCGGTCACCAAGGATCAGCTCGCTGTTGTTCCAGCGGTAGGTCCGCTTATAGATTACGGGTCTCATACCGGCTCTCCCGTCCTTTCCCTGTATAAAGCAATCAATTGCGCCGTGTGTGGCCCGCAGCGCCCTGTGCCTACAGTCAGCGCCTCATCACCGTGCCACAGTGTGGTAACCGGGACAATCTCCTGCACCGAATTGGTGAGAAACACCTCATCGGCAGCCTGAAGCTGTTCCCAGCGGTACAATCCCTCTTCCACGCGGAGTCCGGCGGCAGGAGCCAGCTTCAGGACCATTTCCCGGGTAATTCCCGGAAGGATGCCTGTGGCCAGGTCAGGCGTGTGCAGCACCTTATTGCTGATGAAAAAAATATTGCTCACAATTCCCTCAGCAATGTTCCCTTCTGCAGTCAGCATAAGCCCTTCCGTGCCGCCGGCCGCAGAGGCATATCCGGCAAGCTCCCGCTTGGCCAGTATATTGTTCATATAGTGGAGTGACTTGAGCCTTACCGGTCCTTCGGGGGTATTACGCCGCAGCTGCAACAGCTGCAGCCCTTTGCCTTCACTGTAGAGAGCGGCTGGCTGGCGCGGCAATTCTTTGATATAGAGCAAATGATTCGGGCGGCTATAGTCACCAGCCGGAAGGCCAAGAATGTCCTCACCGGCTGTAACTGTGTACCGTATATAGGCATCCTTCAGTTCGTTTTTGTCCATCACCCGTGTAATCCAGTCCCGCAAGGACGCTTCATCCGGTTCAAACGGAATGCCTAGCTGCCTGCAGCCCTCAGCCAGTCTGTCCAGATGACGGCGCAGCAGGAAGGGCACGCCGTTATAGGTGCGAAAGGTTTCAAACAAGCCCATACCGTATAAAAAACCGTGATCCAAGGTGGAGACCACGGCGTCTTTAGCCTCAACTACGCTTTTGTTGAGCCCTATATATTTCATGCCGTTTCCCCGGTTCTCCGTTTCAGGAAGTTGCGCAGCATGATGTGCCCATGATCCGTAATAATCGATTCAGGGTGGAACTGCACGCCTTCAATCGGGTACTCTTTATGGCGCAGCGCCATAATTTCGCCTTCCGCAGTCTCGGCTGTAATCTCCAGACAATCCGGCAGACTCTCACGCTCTACAATCAGGGAATGATAGCGGGTTGCGGTAAAGGGAGATTCCAGTCCTTCAAATACGGATGTGCCGTGATGGTGAATCGGCGATGTTTTGCCATGCATCAGACGCTCCGCACGGATAACATTGCCGCCAAAGGCCTGTCCAATAGCCTGATGTCCGAGACAGACTCCAAAGATCGGTATGACCCCCTTGAAATGCTGCAGCACTTCCAGACTGATGCCGGCTTCGTTCGGTGTACAAGGTCCGGGAGAGATCAAAATATGGTCCGGAGCCAGCGCCTCTATCTCCTGAATACTGATTTCATCGTTGCGGAATACTTTCACTTCTTCCCCCAGCTCACCCAGGTATTGCACCAGATTGTACGTAAAGGAATCATAATTATCGATGACCAAGATCATTGTATTGCTCCCCCTTCGGCGCCGCCGGTCGTCCGCAATTCCTGCTGATGTTCACTGCAGAGAACCGCCTTCACAACCGCTTTGGCTTTATTATGGCATTCCCGGTATTCGCGGTACGGATCGGAATCAATCACAATGCCCGCGCCCGTCTGAATATACCCGACTCCGTCCTTCACCGCCAGTGTTCTTATAATAATATTTAATTCCATATTGCCGTTATAGTCAATCCAGCCCAGTGATCCAGTATATGGACCACGCCGTACCGGCTCCAGCTCCTCGATGATTTCCATTGTCCGCACCTTGGGAGCGCCGGTAATGGTGCCGCCGGGGAACAAGGCGGCCATGACATCATAAGCATCCTTGCCGGGGGCGATGCTGCCCTCGACCTGCGAGACGAGATGCATGACATGCGAGTATCGCTCCACGGTCAGCAGCTCCGGCACGCTGACCGATCCATAGGCCGCGACCCGGCCGATGTCGTTTCTCTCCAGATCGACAAGCATAATATGCTCGGCGATCTCCTTCTCGCTCCCGCGCAGCTCCGCCTCCATGGCGGCATCCTCCGCGGGAGTCAGGCCCCTGCGCCGGGTACCGGCAATGGGGCGTGCGCTGACCTTGTCCCCGTGCAGCTTGACCAGCAGCTCCGGCGAAGCGCTGGAGAGTGCGAAGCCGGGCGAACGCATTAGCCCCATGTACGGGGACGGGTTGAGCTTGCGCAGCCATTCATACACATCCTCCGGCGAGGAATTCAGCTGCGCCTCCTGACGCAGCGACAGGTTGACCTGGAATACATCGCCCTGGCGGATGTATTCCTGAACGTCAAGCACAGCCTGCTGGAATTGCCCGGGCGAGAAAGCAGAGGTCATGCCTGGCCATTCACCGGACAGGTCGGCGCTTGATTCAACAGCAGCGATAATTCCACGTTCCTCTTCGCGGTCTTCCTCCAGGCCGGGAGCAGAGCATATCCCATGCCACTGTTCCACCATGCCTTCTGCCCGGACGATTGCGTCTTGATACAGTGACTTCAGAGCGCCCAGCTCAGACGAGCTGGCAGCAGCAACCGGCACATGCACGATGGAATAGAGCGTGTTCTCAAGATGATCATAGATCCACAGCTCTTCCAGCCGCATGAAGAGATAGTCCGGAAATCCGGGATCATCCTGGGCAAGCACAGCGAGTTGCTCCAGAGAGCGGACTACATCATAGCCGAGGAACCCCGCACAGCCTCCACGGAACGGGGGCAGGCCGGCAACCTGCAGTTTGGGCGAGGTGAAGCCGCTCATCCAGTTTTGCAGCACTTTCAGCGGCTCTCCCTGCAGCTCCACAGCTTGCGGCACAGGTTCATTCGTTCCCGCTGCCTCAGGGGACAAGCTGAGCACCTCGGCATCCCCGCCTTTTCCTTTTAGTATTGAAACGGGCTGCAACCCCAAGTATGTGTATCGTCCGCCTTTCCCGCTCTCCAGCACCACTGAATAGGGGGAGGCCAGCTGCCAGGCCTTCATCCAGGAAGAGGGCAAGCCCTCCTTGTCCTGCGTTGATTTTATGATTAAAGGGAGGAGGCTCCAGTCCTCTTGTGCCCACTGCTCCCAATCCTGCCAAGCCGTTATGATTTCCAAAGCCATCCTCCTAAAAGTTTTGTGAAGCCTGCGCTTCTTGAAATTGCTTCGTAACAAAACTTGCTTCGTAAGCATTCGCTTAAGTTCTATGAAGCTACGCTTCTTGGCATTAAGCAATCTAAAGTTTATTGCCTGTCAGTATACTGTACTTCGTGCTGCTTTGAAAAGCCTGAACCTTGGATTTTCTGAAAAAATCTGCTTCATCTGACCCCAGCCTCATCTGCTGTGGAAGCACAGGGAGGATTATATCTTTCATCATGCACAAAAAAGAGCCTTCGTTATCCCTGTCTTAGCGGATGCGAGGACTCTTAGTCATTTGCTTTGTCAGCAATTATGCTTCGAAGTTATACAGCGGTGTGCTCAAGTAGCGTTCGCCGTTACTTGGGATGATCACAACTACTTTTTTGCCTGCGCCCAGTTCCTTAGCTACTTTAAGAGCCGCGAATACAGCTGCACCGGAAGAAATACCGGACAACACGCCTTCCTCTTTAGCAACACGACGAGCAGTTTCAAATGCTTCATCGTTCTCTACGTGAATGATCTCATCGTAAATGTCCTGGTTGAGGATTTCAGGAATGAAGTTTGCGCCAATCCCCTGAATTTTGTGAGGTCCCGGTTTGCCGCCGGCCAGAATTGGCGAAGCAGCTGGTTCTACCGCATAAATCTTCACATCAGGATATTGACCCTTCAACACTTCACCTGCACCGGAGATAGTTCCACCTGTACCCACGCCAGCGATGAAAGCATCCAGCGGTCCACCAATGGATTCAATGGCTTCCACGATTTCCGGGCCGGTTGTTTCAAGGTGGATTTTCAAGTTGGCTTTGTTCTTGAATTGTTCAGCCAGGAAGAAGCTTGGGTTCTCGCTTAAGATCTGCTCCGCTTTCTTAACCGCACCGTTCATACCTTCCGATCCTGGAGTCAGCACCAGCTCTGCGCCGTAAGCACGCAGCAGATTGCGGCGCTCAAGGCTCATCGTTTCCGGCATAACAATAATAGCCTTATAACCTTTGGCTGCAGCTACAAGCGCAAGGCCAATACCTGTATTGCCGCTGGTTGCTTCTACAATCGTGCCGCCTGGTTTCAGAAGACCTTCCTTCTCAGCCTCTTCTACAATACTGAGGGCAATGCGGTCTTTAACGCTGGAGCCCGGGTTTTGGTATTCCAGCTTCAAATAAATTTCCGCTGATCCTTCAGGAACAATACGATTGAGACGAACGAGCGGTGTGCCTCCGATCAAATCTGTTACACTGTTGACGACTTTAGCCATGAGTAAAAACCTCCTTGGAATGATAAATGATATATATGGGTGCATAACTTGTGACATAGATAAGTCTTCAGCTTGTAATTCCGGGTGTGCACCAGGAGATTCAACACCGCAGCACCAAGTTATAGCGCTGTTCCACGGCCAAATATGATCCGCCGCTATCTATTTCCGACTAAAACAGTAGGTTTTCCATTTAATTTCATATTATCAATCTTGCAGGCTGTTGTCAATATATATCGCTGTATCATATTTAGCGCGCAAATCACTCTCCACCTGCTGTAATGGAGCCGCCTGCTCCAGTGCCAGCTCCCGGCGAACCTGCTCACGGATTTCCGTCTGATCCTGGCTTTTGGGATCAATCATTTTCTCCAGCCGGATAATAGCATAATCATCGCCCGTCTGCAGAGGACCTGCGATATCCCCTTCGTCAAGCTGCGCTGCCGTCTTCAGCAGGTCCTCCGGCCAAAAGGGATCCTCCTCCTCCACCGTTCCGATGCTGCCGCCGCGCCCCCGGCTTTCCTCATCTATGGATAATTCCTTGGCAAGTGCAGCAAAGTCCTCTCCTTGCTCCAGCCGGTCCATTACACGCTCAGCTTCGCTGTAGGTGGCCACCTTGATTATCGAGAGCTGCATTTCTTTCCTCGGTGTGAACCGCTCGGAATTCTCCGCTAAATAATTATCAATTTCCGCATCAGTAATTGTAATGCCTGCAGTTGCAACTGCCTGAAGAGTCAGACGATACACCGCTTCTTCACGCACTTCCTGACGGGAAAGCCCCAGCTCCGACTGCATCTGGGCATAGTATTGCTCTTCCGAACCGTAACCGGTCATGCTGCGCTTCAATTCCTGCTCAATCTCCACATCTGTCACAGCAACACCAAGAGCCTTGGCTTCTTTGTCGACTACAATATGATTAAGCATGCCCAGCAGCACATCATTACCGTACTTTTTTTTGAGTTCCTCCACCCAGGCTTGATCCGTTACCGGTTGGCCTCCCGCAGAGGCGATGTCCGAGGACTCGCCGTCCGCCGGCTCTCCTTTAAGAATGGACATCGCCCGCAAACTCCAGAATAAAAGACCTCCGAGCATCAAAGTCGCGACAGCCAGTAGAATAACGGCATTGCGCAGCGCGCGCTCCTGTCTTGTCATCATCCCCAGCCCTACGATTTCGCTTGATCCAGGATAACCTGCAATTCATCCTTATTAAAAACATAGGCCTCGTTGCAAAAATGGCAGACAACCTCAGCCTGATCATCTTCTTCAATCAAACGTTCCAGCTCTTTCTCACCCAAGCTGACCAGGGTCTGCTCCACCCGTTCACGCGAGCATTGGCAGACAAAATTGATATCCAGCTCATCCATAATCACTGCATCCGGTAAAAGATAACGGAGCATCTCTTCGGGTTCCAGCCCCTCCTCCAGTAAAGCGGTTACTGAAGGCAGCGACCCTACCGCCCGCTCAATCTCGGTGATCTCTTCATCCGTAAGCCCTGGAAGCAGTTGTACGATAAATCCTCCGGCTACGCGCACGGAATTATCGGTTTCAACCAGCACACCAAGACCCACCGCAGCCGGCGTTTGTTCGGAAACTGCAAAATAATATGTGAAATCATCGCCGAGCTCACCGGAAATAATCGGTACACTTCCCCGGTAGGGCTCCTTCATGCCTAAATCCTTACTGATATCAATAAACCCTTCCGTACCCACGGCGCCTGCGACATCCAGCTTGCCAAGACTATTGCTCGGCAGATGAACATGCGGGTTGGTCACATAACCGCGTACCTCTCCAAAAGCATTTGATTCTGCAGTAATCTGTCCGATCGGTCCATTGCCCTTGACCATCACGGCGAGTTTCTCCTGACCTTTGAGCATTGCGCCCATCATGGCTGCAGCGGTAACTGTACGGCCCAGTGCGGCTGTAGCCGTTGGATACGTATCATGTCTGCGCCGCAATTCATCAACCAGCGCTGTCGTGCGCACAGCAAAAGCTCTGACTCTGCCATCCAGCGCCGTTCCCCGGACCAGCCGGTCCCTTTTGTTATCCATCGGGTGCATACTCCTCCTATCTCTTGCCCTTTAAGGCTTCTTTATTTTATTTGTTGCGGTCATAAATAATACGCAGACCTTCCAGCGTCAGCATTGGATTCACTTCATCAATACAATCCGTTTCACCGGCAATGAGCGGGGCAAGTCCACCCGTAGCGATGACCTTCAGCACCGGCGCATTCATTTCCAGCTTAATGCGCCTTACAATTCCTTCAACCTGCCCGGCATAGCCGAAAATAATCCCTGCCTGCATAGCGTGGACCGTGTTCCGTCCGATTACCTTCTTCGGCTTCTCCAGCTCAATTCGCGGCAGTTTGGAAGCCCGCTGATATAAAGCCTCCGTAGAAATGCCGAGTCCCGGCACAATCGCCCCGCCAAGATAATTGGCACCTGCGTCAATGCAATCGAAGGTAGTCGCAGTTCCGAAATCAACAACAACGAGCGGACATTTATATTGCTCAATGGCAGCAACCGCATTAACAATCCGGTCAGCGCCTACCTCACGAGGATTCTCATAGCGCAGGTTAAGCCCAGTCTTGATTCCTGGACCTACCAGCAGCGGATCCTTGCCAATATATTTCACACACATCTCCACGATGACCTGAACAAGCGGCGGAACTACCGAGGAGATAATAACCCCTTCGATATCCTTCACCGAAAGTCCCGACATGCTGAATAGATTATGGATCAGAACTCCATACTCATCCACAGTGGACTGGCGTGCAGTATTAAGCCTGAAGTGGTGCAGCAGCTCACGCTGCCGGTACACACCGAGAACAATATTGGTATTGCCGATATCGACGGCGAGCATCATGACAGCGGGCCCTCCTTCTTCGCATTCAGATCCAGACTGATATCCAGACTGGAGAAAGAATAGGTGAGCCGGCCCACTGAAATTACATCAACGCCGGACTCTGCGATACGGCGAACCGTTTCCAAAGATACATTACCCGATGCTTCAGTCTTGACATGAGGCGATTTCGCCTTAATTCTTCTCACAGCTTCCTTCATCAGTTCAGGAGACATATTATCAAGCATGATGATATCGGCTCCGGCAACAAGTGCTTCCTCCACCTGCTCAAGGTTTTCCGTCTCTACTTCAATCGTCATTGTATGCGGAATATTAGCCCGTGCACGTCCTACAGCCTGACGGATTCCGCCAGCGCCTTTGATATGGTTGTCCTTAATCATTACCGCATCATATAATCCGAATCGGTGATTCGCTCCACCACCTACCCGTACTGCGTATTTCTCCAGCATCCGGTGACCGGGTGTTGTCTTGCGCGTATCCACCAGACGTGTCGGCAAGCCATGAAGCTCCTGAACGAAGGAGGCGGTACGTGAAGCCACCCCGGACAACCGCTGCATCAAATTAAGTGCCAGCCGTTCCCCGGTGAGGATCGCATGCGTGCTGCCTTCAACTTCTGCGATAACCGTTCCCTTGGACACACTCTGGCCTTCTTGCACCAGTGCCGTGAACACAAGTGACGGATCCACAATTTCAAACACAAGCTCCGCTACAGGGATTCCGCAGATAATGCCGTCCTCTTTGGCATGAATAATGCCCTTGGACTCATGGCCTGCAGGTATCGTCGTACGGGTCGTTATATCCCCGGAGCCCACATCCTCCTGCAGCCAGCCTTTAATTGCCTGTACCAGCTCTTCATTATATCCATTAAACATCATCACTTAATTCCTCCACTATTCCCAGTTCGCGAATCTGTAGCAGATGTTTCTGCCACTCTGCATCATTCCGCAGCGGATAGTCTTCACGGTAATGTGCTCCGCGGCTCTCCTCCCGCGCCAAAGCCGATTCCGTAATCAGCAGGCAGCAGGTCAGCATATTGGCGAACTCGTACTCCTCACGTTTGGTCAGCGCCGAAGCAAAAATCGGCAGCTGCCGTTTCAATTCCTCCAGCCCCTTGGACAACATCTCCTCATTCCGCCGCAATCCGGCGTAACGGACCATTACCTTCTGCAGCTTAAGCCGCCGCTCCACAATAGCTTGTGTAGGAGACTCAACACGGCCTTGCTGACTGACTGCCGAAATCGTCTCCCGCGGGAGCGGAGGAAGCTGGCGAATGCGTTCAATAATCCGCCGCCCGAACACAATGGCCTCGGACAAAGAATTGCTAGCCAAGCGGTTGGCACCATGCACCCCGGTGGAAGACACCTCACCGCAGGCGAATAAACGGGAGATATTGCTCTCTCCGTTGAGATCGGTCTTAATGCCCCCCATCATATAATGCGCAGCAGGAGCCACGGGAATCCAGTCCGTTGTAATATCCAGTCCGTAGCCCATACATGTCTCGTATATCGTGGGAAAACGATGTTTGACCATATCGGCCGATTCATGCGTAATATCCAAATAGACAAAGGTCGACTTGGTCAGCTCCATCTCACTGACAATGGCCCTGGCCACGATATCGCGGGGTGCCAGTTCCAGCAGCTCGTGATATCGTTCCATGAACCGCTCTCCATTGATATTGCGCAGCACGGCGCCCTCGCCGCGTACCGCTTCCGAGATCAGAAACCTCGGGGCTCCCGGATAACTAAGCGCCGTCGGATGGAATTGGATAAATTCCATGTCGCGCACATGGGCTCCGGCCCGGTAAGCGATGGCTACGCCGTCTCCGGTCGCAACTTCCGGATTAGTAGTATAGCGGTACAATTGTCCCGCCCCCCCGGAGCATAGAATCGTTGCATCGGCCTGCAGGAACAATCTGCCTCCGCCCGGCCGCTGTACCAGCGCCCCAAGGCATTCGCCGCCCTCGGTAACGAGATCAATGACATAATGATCATCCCATACCTCTATATTGTCATGTTCAGTAACCTGTTCAGAGAGTGCACGCACAATTTCAAAGCCCGTAGCATCCCCGTTGGCATGCAGAATCCGGCGGTGGCTGTGTGCTCCTTCTTGAGTCAAAGCTAATATGCCATCTTCCTTGTCAAATACGGTGCCGAGCCGGATCAGCTCATGCACCCCGCCCGGTCCTTCATTCACCAATACATCAACAGCAGCCGAGGAGCAGAGCCCTGCACCAGCCATTAGTGTATCCTGGCGGTGATATGCCGGAGAGTCATCTTCGGCTATTACAGCGGCAATTCCTCCCTGAGCATATCTAGTATTGCTCTCCATCAGCGTTTTTTTAGTAATCATAATGACATGCCGGTCTTCACTCGCTTTAATAGCCGTGAACAATCCGGCGATACCTGAACCGATAACAATGCAATCCGTCTTTATTGTAGGAAGCTCGCGAAGGTCGAAATCAACCAAATACTGTGGAATCATGACCGCTTTTCACCTGTTTCAACGAAAGAGTAGCGCATGCTACCGGACTTGTAGCATGCGCTCTAGGGAAGTTCTGGCTTTGTCGGCGACAGCGGGCGGTACGTAAATCTGCGGCTTCATCGTCTCCAGGCATTTGACCAGTTTCTTTAAATTATTGACTTTCATATTAGGGCATACAAGAAATTTTGTTGCAAAATGGAATTCCTTATCCGGACTATCCAAGCGGAGCTGGTATCCGGTACCGTCTTCTGTTCCAACAATGAACTGCCGGCGGTCCGATTTCCGGCAATATTCAAGAATCGAGGTGGTGCTGCCTACATAATCGCCCATGGCAACTACTTCAGGACGGCATTCCGGATGCACCACAAACTCGGCTTCCGGATATTTCGCTTTCATTTCCACTACATCTTTAACGGTAAGCATATCATGAGTGTTGCAATAGCCTTCCCAGATAATCAGCTTCTTGCCCGTCTGATCCTGGACATATTGGCCCAGATTCTTATCCGGCACCCAGATAATTTCTTCCGCATCGAGTGATTCAATGACCTTCACAGCATTGGCAGAGGTACAGCAAATATCAGTCTCTGCTTTAATTTCAGCCGACGAGTTGATATAAGTCACCACTTTAGCATTCGGATGCTGTGCTTTCAGCTTGCGCAAGCCATCCACATTGACCATATCGGCCATTGGACAACCGGCGCGTTCATCAGGAATAAGCACAGTTTTGTTAGGCGCCAGAATCTTAGCGCTTTCCCCCATGAAATGAACACCGCAGAAGACAATCACTTCCGCATCGGTCTCCGCTGCTTTTTGAGCGAGTAAAAAAGAGTCCCCCCGAAAATCGGCAACCTCCTGAATTTCATCACGCTGATAATAATGAGCCAAAATGATTGCATTCCGTTCTTTTTTCAGCTGTTCGAGGCGCACACGAAGTTCGCGATTTTGTTCCTGCTTGCGCTCAAGCGCCAGAGCTTCCACGGTTAGTTCTCCCCCTTATTTCTTCACGGCGTAAGCCGGCTCTACATTCGAATAGATTATATGTTCCTTGCGGATCTGCACAGCCACTCAGCTCTGCTATAGATAGTTATCCATTATTTAATATTTAATCACTAATGTACACAAGGTTCCACCCTCTGTCAATGTAACCGGGAGTCGATCAAGCTGTACGGTAGGAAGCCTAAAGGCGAAAAAAATCCGGAGAACTTTAAGGTTCTCCGGACGAGCTTGCGTAGCTTCATTCAGTTAAGGGGCTCTTTAGACGAGGCCTCCGCCGCCGTCTTTATTGCCGTCGTTAGAATCATTTCCATCCCCGGACTCCGGATTATTCGGAATATCCTTGGTCAGATCAGGAATTGTGGAAGAGGTGTCGTCCTTGCCTTGAATGCGGACACGCACATCACCGATAGAATCAATAACTGGTTCGCCGGCTTCGTGTGTCACACCCGGAGTCTCTTCCGGTTTACCGTCTTCAGTCAGATAGCCTTGCTCGATCAATTCTCTAATCTGATCCAGTTCCAGCGTTTCTTTCTCAAGCAAGGTGTTGGCAATGAGGTGCATTTCCTTGGAGTGCTTGGTAAGCAGCTCACGGCAGCGTTCATAGCTGCTGCGGATAAAGTTCTGCATCTCCTGGTCGATTTCATAAGCGATGGAATCACTGTAGTTCTGCTCATGCCCGATATCGCGGCCCAGGAAGACCTGGCCTTGGGATGTACCGAACTGCATAGGTCCCAGCTTATCACTCATACCGTATTCCATAATCATGCTGCGGACAATACGCGTAGCCTGCTGGAAGTCGCTGTATGCGCCTGTGCCGATTTCACCGATGAACATCTCTTCGGCAACACGTCCGCCGAGGAGTCCGGTTACTTTATCAAGCAATTCCTGCTTCGTAACAAGCATGCGGTCTTCTTTAGGAAGCATAATGACATATCCGCCTGCGCGTCCGCGCGGGATGATCGTAACTTTGTGAACCATGTCTGCATGCTCCAGGAAGTAACCGACAATCGTATGACCGGCTTCGTGGTAAGCTACAATACGCTTCTCACGGTCGCTGATCACGCGGCTGCGCTTCTCGGTACCTACAATTACACGGTCAATCGCTTCATCTACTTCACGCATGGTAATATCCTTGCGGTTGCGGCGTGCAGCGAGCAGAGCCGCTTCATTCAGCAGGTTCTCCAGATCGGCACCGGTAAATCCGGTAGTGCGTTTGGCGATAACATCAAGTCTTACGTCTTTCGTAAGCGGCTTGTTGCGGGAGTGAACTTTAAGTACAGCTTCACGGCCTTTAACATCTGGGCGGTCAACCGTAATTTGACGGTCGAAACGTCCCGGACGAAGCAATGCCGGGTCAAGTATATCTGCACGGTTGGTAGCTGCGACAATAATAATGCCTTCGTTGCCGCCGAAACCGTCCATTTCTACAAGCAATTGGTTAAGTGTCTGTTCGCGTTCATCATGTCCGCCACCAAGTCCGGCGCCGCGCTGACGTCCCACTGCATCGATCTCATCAATAAAGATGATACATGGTGCATTCTTCTTGGCATTTTCGAACAAGTCACGTACACGGGAAGCACCGACACCTACGAACATTTCCACAAAGTCGGAACCGGAAATACTGAAGAACGGAACTCCTGCTTCACCGGCAACTGCACGGGCCAGCAAGGTTTTACCGGTCCCTGGAGGACCTACAAGGAGAACCCCTTTAGGAATACGTGCGCCTACAGCTGCGAATTTACGCGGATCCTTGAGGAATTCCACGACTTCCACCAGCTCTTGCTTCTCTTCATCAGCCCCTGCAACATCCTCAAAGCTGATTTTCTTCTTCTCTTCATTATATAACCGGGCCTTGCTTTTGCCGAAATTCATTACTTTGCCGCCGCCACCCTGTGCCTGATTGAACAGGAAGAAGAACAGGATGAACATAATAACCAGCGGAATGATGGAAGAAAGGAATGTCAGCCAAATGCTGTCACCTTCCATTTTTTTGGTAACCAGCTCTACACCGTTGACTTCGCTGGCTCCAATAAGCTCATCAAGGGTCTTGTCTGTAGGAGGAACAAATGTGGAGAAATTTTTCGATTTGGCATCTGACGGCTGCTCTCTATATTCACCAGTAACGGCAAAAGCATTGCCTTCAAACTGAATCGTCATACTCTTCACATTATTGTCTTTCAATTCCTGCCTTAATTCATCGTATCTAGGGAAATCGGCGGATTCATTTCCATTGCTCACAAACTGGACAATGCCCACCACGACTAAAAATAAAATCAAATAAAAACCAGAATTCCGGATGAACCGATTCATCCCCTACCTCCTCTCACAACGCTCAAGTTATTGTACCATAGCCTGCCCAGAGTCCTCAAATGCTCAGAGGTCCGGAAATCTGATCCGTGGATCTAAGGCTGTCAATTAGCTCATTTGGAATAAATTTCAGGCTTCAGTACACCGACGTAAGGGAGGTTCCGATACAGTTCGGCATAGTCGAGTCCGTAGCCGACTACAAAAGCATCAGGAATCACAAAGCCGGTATAGGCAGCTTCGAGATTAACAGTGCGTCCTGTCGGTTTATCAAACAGGGTAACCACAGAAATGGAAGCAGCGTTGCGTCCTTGAAGCATTTCAATTAAATAACTGAGTGTAAGACCGCTGTCGATGATGTCTTCGACGATCAGTACATCGCGTCCTTCAACTGACGCATCCAAATCTTTGATGATTTTGACCACACCGGAAGATTTGGTGGATGCTCCATAGCTGGATACAGCCATGAAATCCATCTCAACAGGTACTGTGATGACTTTAACCAAATCTGCCATAAAGATAAACGCGCCTTTCAGCACACAAATTACCAATGGCGTACGTCCTGCATATTCTGCGCTCAGCTGGGCGCCGAGCTCCCTGATTCTTTGTTGGATTTCTTCTTCGCTGATCAAGATTTCTTGAATATCGTTCTGCAACTTGCGAACCTCCTAAGTTATACTATGAAAGACTTACTTCGACCATTACGCTTCTTCGTGCTGCTCCATGTCCTCCAGAGACAAGAGAAGAACCGAGGCCGTGTGCCGCCCTACTGCGGCATGCATCGAGCGCCTTACGCCCGGAATCCAGACGATATTGCCCAAACCATCACAAACGAGGGGAATCTCAGAGCGTTCGGAAGAAGGTATTTTATCATCAATGTAAATATCTTTTACCTTTTTGCTTCCGTTTAATCCCATAACCCTTATGGTATCTCCAGGCAATCGGGAACGAATGGTCAGCGGCAGGACCAGCTCATCACTGTCAAACCAAGCCGACATCTTCCCATAGTCCTCCCCCTGTACTAAAAAAGTTTCTTTCTCCAGCACCGTCATCGTCATTACTTTTCCTATTTCCGTCAGCAAAAGCCGGGAATGAGGCAAAGACAGGCGATATGTATAACTTACCTTCCGCTGCGGAGGCTTGGACGAGAACAAAATTGTATCATATTGCCGCACACAGATCAGACCTCCACCCAAATCCAAACTCCATACGGTGGGGTGTTCCTGCAGCGTCCCCCGGCGTACAGCCTCGATCTTGGAAAAATCCAGGGTCGATGAATCCGCCGACAGATAATTTAATATTAGTTTAATCAAACGCCGTTGTAAAGCGGAGGGTATGGCCGCGAACAAAGCTCTCTTAAAGGTGTATTTTCCATGCTTCATCAAAACCAGCTCATCGAAGCATTTTGCTGCGTTCGCCTCCATAAATTCATCTTCGGCTCCGACAATTTCGGACAATTGCAGAAGCGACTGTTTGACTTTCGGGTTGTACTTTTCCAGTGAAGGCAGCACCTCCAGCCGGATGACATTCCGCTTGTATTTAGTCAGCAGATTGCTGGCATCTTCGGCGTAGGGAAACCCTTCATCCCGGCATAACCCGACAAGAGCCGTTTTGTTAATACGCAGGAAGGGTCGGATGAGTTCCACCTTTTTTTCTGTCCTCTTCCAGCGCATTCCGGCCAGACCGGAAGGTCCGCTGCCCCGCAACAGACGCATAAGCACCGTCTCCGCCTGATCATCGGCATGATGTGCCAGCGCAACGGAGCGTGCGCCATAGCGGTGCGCGGTCTCGATCAGAAACTGATATCGTTTCTCGCGTGCCGTCCCCTCGGGGCCAAGCCCGCTCCCTTTGGCGAGGGAAGGGATATCAAATTCGGCCAGCTCAAAAGGCACCCCCAGCTCCCCGGCCATTTGCCGGACGAACTCCGCCTCCTCAACCGACTCGGCTCTGAACCCGTGGTTCACGTGGGCGCATACCAGGTTTAGCGGTATCCGGTTCACGGATATTTCATGCAGAATACGCAAAAGAGCCACAGAGTCCGGCCCTCCGGAAACTGCGACTACTA
This sequence comes from Paenibacillus sp. IHBB 3054, assembly GCF_051594305.1. Taxonomy (NCBI): domain Bacteria; kingdom Bacillati; phylum Bacillota; class Bacilli; order Caryophanales; family Paenibacillaceae; genus Paenibacillus; species Paenibacillus sp. IHBB 3054. The sequence continues at coordinate 20,748 of NZ_JBOFBG010000043.1, forward strand.
TGGTGTCATGGGGCGCCCACAGCCCGTGCTCGTCTGCAGACTCCAATACGGATTCCACAAGCTCATTCATTTGCTCCATACGGTGCTCCCTTTCTTGCCCTATCATTTACACAATCTTTGACCGGTATGGCCAGCATTCCGGTATATGTATGAGATCAAAAACGCAATACCCAATAAATTGTAAAAGCCAGCACAAATAACGATAACCCAAACGCACTTTTTAGCCAGCGCGGGGTCGCCATGGCATCCTTCGGCTGTTTGCGCGTTCCGTATATATGAATCTTCCAGATCTCAGCAGCCTGCGCGGAACCGGGAAATCCGCCTTTCAGTGCAAGACACAGCCAAGAGGAGAGCTTCCTGTCGGGCAAACTTTTGGCCAGCTTAACCAGTTCATCGACGCTTCTTGTCTGCGGCAGCTGCTGGGCAGCGGCTTTCAGCCCGTCTTCATTATGCAAACGAAGGCAGAGAACGGCAAAAGCAAACAGATCATAATTCTCGTCGCCGGTACGGCTGCCTGCATTCCAGAATCCACGGTCATGCCATTCGGTAAATTGCTTCACACTGCGTCCCATGGGACTTGCGCCGCCATAGTCGATCAGTTCGGCTTCGCCGTAATCGGATACCATTACATTCTCGGGCTTGAGATCACCAAACACAAAACCGCATTCATGCAGCGTCTGCAGCTTCTCTAACAGCTTCAGTCCTACCAGACTCAGCCAGGAGATCCCGTTTTTGGCCAAAAAATGGTGCAGCTGTTTACCTTCAACGTAGCGCATCACATAAAAAGGGGTATGCTCTCCATCTTTGAAATCATCCGACTCCAGCAGGTAGGAGGACAGCGCGGATTCACGGCGGGCGCGAAACTCACTTCGCTTGCGGCAGGATTGCAGCGAGGTCAGCACGTTAATTTCCGACTGCAGCTCAAGCGTATCGTTTCCGATCTTGAGCGCATACCGCTCCCGTCTGCCTTCTCTTTGCACGAGATATACGGTTCCATTGGCCCCTCTTCCCAGCATCCGTTCAATGACATAACGGTTCCCCCGCCATTTGCCGCTAATAACAGTGCCTACAGGGTAGGGCGGATTAGACGACATACCCACCAATCATCCCTTCTCTTTCATCGTGATCCCTGCCCGGAAGGCGGTCACGGTGTTCATCCAGTGTATCACAACGGTAATGTTCGAGCACCTTGAAAATAGCCGGTCCTGTAGGCGTAGCTCCCCTCATTTTCAACTTGGAGAACAGCGAGCGGACCTCCGACACATTGCTCGTCCAGTCCATATCCAGCATGGCCTCCTCGCTGCTCGAGCGCCCGGGAAAATGGAACACGGAAACCTCACTGCTTCCTTCCCGCGCTTCCAGGCTGAGGGCCAAATCACGGATGGCATCCTCTACGGCACCCAGTTTAGGCTTCATACTTGCGCTTGCGTCAATCAGCAGTGCGATGCGCAGCGGCGAGGTTTCTGTCAACTCATCTACGACGGTAACGACCTGCGAACGTTTCAATGGCGGCAGCTCTTCCAGCGAGCCTTCGCCGAGTATTTTTTTTACCTCTTTATTAACCGCCTGCTGAATGGTCTGAACCACAGTTTTTCGGGTCATCATCTGGATGGTCTGCGCCAGCTGCGGCGTACCGACAATCCGGCTCAGTCCGCCCCCTGCTTTGGCAATATCGGAAATTTCCCGGCTTCCCAGCTCGCCAATGGTTCCGTAATCGACCACACCAACCACGTTAACGGTGATTCCCTCCTGCCGGGCATGCGCCGCAGCCATCACCGGACTCTCCCCCACATTAGAACATCCGTCCGTAATGAGCAGAATTTGCTTCATGACCGTTCACTCCCCTTTGCCTTGTTATCTGTTTCTAGCATATCCAAGGTTGAGAGATTTCAAACGCCTCTTAGCGGAGATATTCAGATAAAGACAATAGTGAACTCGGGGAACTACGAGGAACTTTTGGGCTTCCGATCGCTGTTGTCCCCGGATTTATTGAATTGGCCACATGGTGCAAATCCGGGGACAAAGGCGAACGCTAACGCTTCTCCAGCTCCAAAATTCCTCTCCGTCCCATAGATTCACGTTATGTTTGAAATCTGAAAAAGAACGCCGCTGAGCCAGCGGCTTTTGAAACGGGGCGGCGGTTAAATAAGGCCCCGCCGAATTAGGATACTCCATTGCTTCCATATATAGCTCACGAAAGAATAACGTGAGTTAGATGATAGATTACCTTACTAGCTGACCGTGCGCGGCCGCTCCATCCGGCCGATACCAGGCATATGCAGGCTGGACCACTCCGGATGATAATGATCGACCCGGCTGACGACAATGGTCATGTCATCATGGATTTCATTGCCTTGATAACGGATAACCTTTTCCAGCAGACTGTCGGCCATATCCTGAGGATCATCTCCCTCCAGCTCCTGGATTAACCGCTTCATCCATATCTCTTTATTAACGGCATATCCCGGCGCATCATAAATACCATCGGTCATCATAATGAGAATATCGCCCGGACGCAGCTGCATGCTGATCAGATCCACCTCAATGTCTTTTATGATTCCGATCGGAAGATTGCTCGAAGTAATCGGGATGACTTCGCTGCCCCGGCGGATAAAGGAAGGCGCAGACGCGATTTTCATAAAAGTGGTATGCGCCGAATACTGGTCGATCAGTGCCATATCCACCGTCGCATAGAACTCATCCGGAGAACGCAGCAGCAGAATAGAATTGACGGACTTTACCGCCAGCTTCTCGTCCATACCGGACTGCAGCAGCTTCTCCAGCATGGATAACGCGGCACTGCTCTCCATCCGGGCCCGCTCTCCGTTACCCATCCCGTCGCTGATGGACACAGCGAATGTGCCATTTCCAAGCTCTACGGTACTGAAGCTGTCGCCGGAGAACATATCGCCTCCTTTGGCCGCCCCTGCCACTCCGGTATTCACCTCATAAGCTTTGGCAGATCCAAAGGTGACCATCGACAATCCCTCGCGGGGATGCACCGCCGTTTCACTTACGACTGCAATATTCTCCTCCAAAATATCAGATAACAGCGGCGCAACCATCTTGCGGCACTCATCAAAACCGCGGGTATAAGCATGAACCACTTCTATTTCTACCCGACCGGGATCGAGGCTTAAAATCTCAATCGAATGAATGGACAACCCCAGTTTTTCCAGCGCCTCGCGGATCTGGGCCTCCTGCCGGTACATTGCCTGGCCTTCACGTTTGATCTCCTTCGCCAGGTCCTCCATCACCTGTGAGACGCCCGAAAGCTGCTCGGCAACAAATTGGCGGCTGTCGTATATTTGTCTTTTCCAGCGCATATCATGCTGGTATAGCTCATACTGGCCCTTCATCACTTCCAGCACCTCCCCTGTCTTGCCGCAGATCCGGCTCCACTCGGGCGGAAGCTGGGCTGCGGTGACATCCGGGCATTCTTCTACGGTCGTCATCATATCTGTCATATACCTGTACGTCTGATAAAACTTCGTGTCCCAGCAGTGCGAACGCCGGATACAGCCGGCGCAGGCGCCCTCAGTTACGGTACTCATGAAGTCTTCCATTTCACGTTCACTTTTACCGGCTTCCCCAGCCCGGGGAATCTGCCCGAAGCTGCTCGACAGCTGCTGGAATACCTGCGAGAACTGGGTTACCCGGTCTGCTGTAATATCTCTCACTCTTCGGGCATATTCATGCTGTGACCGGCTGTGATCCGGTGTGCCCGGCACATATTTGGCGATGGCAGAAATAATCCCCTTTGGTGTTAGAAGAAACAACAGCACTGCAGCGCAAGTCTCCCAAGTTGAGGCCATCACATCACCCGGGCCCAGAAAGTAGACTGAAAGTATAGTCGAGCCCAGCAGCATTCCGATCGAGACTGCTCCTTTGCGCCCGGACTGCATCATCCCGGCCAGCATTCCGGAGAAAGCCAGGAGACTCATCTGATAAATAGCTCCGATATCAGCTAGGCTGAGGATCAGTCCGGTGACTACCCCGACGGCAGCACCGAGCGGAGCTCCCCCGGCGAGAGCAAACAACAGAATAAGAAAGCGTGACAGAATATGTTCCAGCGACAAGCCGTTTATGGTCCAGCCCACAAGGCCGGTCATGACGGAAGCCAGCAGAATAATCAAGCATAGAACTTCTTCATTCCGCAGCGCCCGGCTCCTTTGCTTGTAAGTAAACAGAGGAAGCGCCTGCAAAAATACCAGTGTAAGCACAAAGCCAAGCAGCGCATCGAGTGTCGCCATCATCAGCGGGTACCAGGTAAGGGAGGGACCCATGATAATCCGGAACAGTCCGACCATAAATGAGGATACAAATACCATCAGCGGCGCGTAGGATAGATCAATCCGCTGGAAGCTCTCAAAACCTTTGTACAGCAGGTAAAAGATAATTAGCTCTGCGGCAATCACTATAGCTCCGGGGAACGGGGTGAACAGACTGCCAAGGATCGTGGCTGCAGCCACCGGAAGTATGGAGTCTTTACGCATAAACACAATGACAGCAAAGTAAGCTACAGCAAAGGGTGACAGCTCGTCCAAAATCATTGCCCGTCCCAGCATAAAGCCCATTAAGCTCAACAACAGCATCCATTTCTTCACTGTTAAAAACTGAAGCAGCGGTTGATTCATCCCCCAGCTCTTTACACGCATGCCCCAGGCTTCCTTCTGCTCCTTGTCTTTGCTTCCCGCTTTTGTCCACTCCGGCAAATTGACCACATTGCTTTTATTCATTCCTCAGCACCACCCGTTTAAGAATTTATGGTTCTCATTATATAGCGGGGGTCTTAAGAAAGTTTGTCAGAAACAGAGAGCGAACTGTAAAAAATTTCCGACAAAAAAGCCTGTCCCGACAAAGCACCCGCGAAGCCTCTCTATCCCATGCGGGGCATTGGATTGATAGACTCGACCATCGGATTGCCGCAAGACTGTGCAGAGGCCAGCAGCAGATTTTCGTCAGCGATTGCTCTGGTGTTATGTGAGAATGAGATAGATGCTGTCGGCAATTTGCCGGGCACCGACAAAAAAACCGCAAGGGCGAAAGCCCCTGCGGTTATTTATGATGTGCAAGTAGATTATACGCGTTTGGCTCCACGGCCTCCGCGCTTTCCTTCTGTGTTCTTCTTGATCGAAGATATCCGTTCTTCGCTGTCTTTCAGGAAGCGTGACATTTTATCCTCGAATGAAGGTTTACCGGCTGCAGGCTTGAATGGACGCCCTCCCCGTTCACGATTGAAACCACCACCACCGCCGCCGCCTCCACCACCACTGCCGCCACCGCCGCCGAAACGGTCTCCACCGCTTGGACGTTCTGGTCTTGGAGCTCTAGGGGGACGTACTTCCGATGCCGGCTTATCTACAGCCTGCTTGATGGAAAGCCCGATCTTGCCGTCCTTGTCAACGTTGATCACCTTGACAGTTACTACATCACCAATCTTTAAATGATCGTTAACATCCTTGACGTAGTTATCGGCGATTTCCGAAATGTGAACGAGACCTGTGACACCTCCTGACAGATCCACAAATGCTCCGAAATGCGTGATGCCTGTCACCTTGCCTTCTAACTTGGTGCCCACTTCAATTGCCATAGAATAAAATGATCCTCCCTTAAAAATATACAGACGAATATAAAGTCCATCCAGTCTGCGGTGATTTGATTATACAGTAAAGAGCAAAGCAAGGCAACACAGCGAAAGCCTCTTTTGGCCTGCTTTATTGCCCTGATTGCTCGGGACGAATAGGCTGTTCCCCTAACGGATACATATTGTACCATTTACGCGCCAATTGGCCGATATACTCGTCATCGTTAAGCCGCGACACTTCGTATTTCAGTTGATTGAGAGAAGCCGTAACTCCCTCGCTGCTCGCCTGCTTCTTGGCCAGCTGTTCACTCTTGTCCGCAATTGCCGCACTCTGGGCAAAGAAAATATAACCGGCCCAGCCAAAAAACACTGTAACCATGACCGCCCATATGAATCTTCTTCTCTTCGCGCCTGCAGCCAAACCTTTGTTATTGCTACTCTTCTCTTCTGCAGAAAATCTGTTCATGCAGCCTACCCCCAGTTCAATCTCAGCGTTTCCACCATGCGGTCAACCACTCAGACAATCTCACCATCCAGGCACTGTAATAGAGCCGGGACAAAGGCGGAGAGATCCATCTTACTGGAAGTACCCAAATTGGCTTCGTTAGACGCAGCAGCAGCTTCAGGATAAATAACAGGATCCGGCCCAAGAGCAGCAGCGTCCCCCTCAGGAGGCGCCAAAGCCAGCGAAGCGGCATGCCTATTATAATTTCTACAGCTCTCCATAGCAGCCTGCACGTATACTGAATCGACTGAATTAACATTACCACAAAATGCCGCACCGTAACACTGAAGAGTAAAAAATAAATCCATACTCCTAGAAAGAGGCCCAGAAAGACATAAAACCTCAATTGTCCCTGATTTCCGGCATAAAGCATCCGGAAGACGAGGAGTGCCGCCCACAGCCAATACAGCAAATCCAGCAGCGCATTCAGCCATTTGGGAAAGCTTAATTTCAGCGACAGCACCCGGTAGCTGTCATAGGCCAGTCCCATGGCTGTGCCGGCCAGCATCATGTAAAGCAGGGTGATCCACTGAATCGCGGGATTCATTTAAACAGTTTGCCGAGGATGCCTTTGTTTTTGCTCTGCGCTCCGGGATCAAGGTAAATCAGGGAATGGACGTTGCCCTCCAGAGACAAAAGCCCATTCTCCAGACTTAGATTCTTGATATGTAAATGATTTCCGCGAATGGTGAGATGGCCAAGTTCCGTGCGGAGCAGAAACTCCTCGCTGTCGAAGCTCTCCACATTCTGCACGCCTGTTAGCTCCAATTGCTTGCGACTGCGCATGTGCAGATCGTGCTGTTTATTGACTTTGACTGGCTCGATCATAGCATGTACCCCTCCTTCTTGTTTCTAATCTATGGTGGGAGGAGAGGTTATAGAACAGAGGCTTTTAGAATTTCAAATGACCGATAGAGCTCATGCACGAAGTCAACGGAGTTCTATTTTATTAAAAACAAAGAGGGTGTTCCGGCCATTTCTGGCTTCAGGAACACCCTCTTGCTTGTGATCTGCTTATCCTTACAGCGCTTTTACCAGTCGAGACCGCTGCTTTTGGCAACAGGCTCTTCACGGAGCAGCGTATACATGCCGGCGGCCTCGTCCTTGCGGGTCGTTTCCACCAGTTTCTCCACTTTGACCGTTACTAGCTTTTGACCGAATTGCACTGTAATCTCGTCGCCGATCTTTACCGTACTGCTCGGTTTCGATTCCTTCCCGTTAATCAGCACCCGGCCCTGTTCGGACACATCCTTGGCCACAGTGCGGCGCTTAATCAAACGGGATACCTTCAGGAATTTGTCCAGGCGCATTAGTTGACGGCTTCTTTAAGCTTGTTGCCAGCCTTGAAGGCCGGTACAGTGGATTCAGGAATTTCAATAGGTGTGCCCGATTGCGGGTTGCGGCCGGTGCGGCCGGAACGTTTGCGGGTTTCGAAAGTACCGAAGCCGATCAATTGGACCTTATCGCCTTTGGACAGAGCATCTGTAATTTCGCCCAGCACGCCGTTCAATACGGTTTCTACATCTTTCTTTGCCAATCCGCTTTTTTCGGAAATGTTGTTTACCAAATCTGTCTTGTTCATAATTTGAAGTTCCTCCTAGGATACAAAAAAATAAATGAAACGCGATAAGCTGCTAAGATATGCCGCGAATCGTCATTTCGTCTTTAAGATATTCTGGATGCCGCCCGAAATTCCTGCCGCAAACACTCGATTTTTTAAAAATTAAGAGAGCAGTACAGGCTCAGGCACTATTACATTATAAACCTCTCACCGGATTCCAAACCAGAGAGTTAAGCCCCATTCACATCATTGCCTCTTCTTACGGCCCCTATACTGCAAAAGGCGGAGAAAGCGCCCTCTCCTATATTAGAGGATGCTCAAAATCTATTGTTTTCGCTCCTTGACCTTAGCCTCCTGCCACAACGCTTCCATCTCTTCTAGACTGCTGTCCAATAGACGGGTGTTCCGGCTTAACAGCTGCTGCTCAATATATTGGAATCTAGATACAAACTTGCGGTTGGTGCGGGTCAACGCCTCTTCCGGATCTGCTCCGATGAAGCGTGCGGCATTGGTCGCGGCGAACAGCAGATCCCCCAGCTCCAGCATTTGCTCCTCCACCGGTGCGCCGGATTCGATAGCCTCCTGAAGCTCATCAACCTCTTCGCGGATTTTAGCCAGCACATCGCCAACGTTGTCCCAATCGAATCCTACTTTGGAGGCCTTTTTCTGCAGTTTGTAGGCCTTCATCAGCGCAGGCAGATCACGGGGAACACCGCTCAGCGCGGATTCTGCTTCCGGTTTTACACCCTTAAGCCGTTTTTCCTCGGCCTTCATGCCCTCCCAGTTCTGGAGCGCTTCCTCGGCATCTGCAGCATTCTTATCACCGAAGACATGCGGATGGCGGAAGATCAGCTTGTCATTCAATCCTTCAATGACATCATAGACATTAAAGGTGCCCTGCTCCTCCTCCATCTGGGAATGAAGCATGATCTGCAGAAGCAGGTCGCCCAGCTCTTCCTTCATATGGTCCGGATCATCCTCATCGATCGTTTCCAGAACCTCATAGGTTTCCTCAATCAGATTTTTGCGCAGTGATTCATGCGTCTGCTCCCGGTCCCATGGGCACCCTTCCGGACTGCGCAACGTATCGACAATTTCATGCAAGCGGGCAAATGTGCGTTTTCGTGCACTCTCCGCGCGGTTTGCCGGAACATAAATCAGCGAGAGATTGCCGTACCCTTCCAGGCGGTCCAGCTCATACAGCGGTACCCGGAGAATACGTTCTTCCTTATCCACTCCCAGAGCATGCCCTACGATTACCTCATACTCCGGCGGATAACAATCCATCAGACAGAGCTTGGTTTCGGAAGCCGTGAAGCTGTCGTAGACCTGGCCGATCAGCGTATGCAGCTCCGGCTGAAGCTGGGAACTGCGGATACCGGAAGCATCCAGAAGCTGAAACCCTTCAATCGGGTCGAAGCCAAGCCGTACAAATGCCTCATCGAGAAAGCTCTCCCCGCCGAGAATGTGCAGTTCTACTCCCGCGCCCGGGCAGCGCTCCCGCAGCAGGGATACCGCCGATTCTGCAACCATGGGATGCCCCGGGACGGCATAGACAATTTCCGTACCCTGCGGTGCGGAACGCGCTTCCTCGATTAATTTCGCCGTAATGGCTTCATACACCTCAGGAAACGAGGACAGCGATTCATACAGCCCGTCAAAGGACTGGGAAGCTATTTCAAGCTCTGTTAAAGCCGCCATCACCGGATGCTCTGCGGTCCGGACATAAACGGCGGATGCGGATTGCAGCTTCTTGATAATGCCCAGGGTCAGCCGGTCGGGATTGCCGGAACCGAGTCCAACCACGGTTAATGTTGCGCTCATACCTGTCTCCACTCCTTCTGCACTGCCTTGCCGCTGTGGCTAAGGCAGCTTTGTATGTACTGCAATATAGTAAGCTCATGCTTAAGAGATAACGGTTGGAACACCTAGCTGCGCCTTAAGGGAACAGGCGTAGCTTCTTCAGCTTGTCCGCGAGCCGGGGGCCAAAGCCCGGAAGCTGGCGCAACTCACTTTCGCTGAGCAGCCGCAGGGCAACAGCGCCGGCCGCGAAGACGGCGCAGCCTGCCAGCACGCCGAGCAGGCTCTGCGCCAGGGCTGCAGTTCGCCCGCCGCCGAAGCCAGCGGCTGCGGCCGCACTGCCAACGCCGAGGCTTACGACTGCGGCGGCCAGGCCAAGGCCCGCGAGCAGCAGCGCGGGCTTCACCAGGGCATCTGCGAAGCGCAGCCGCAGATGGCCCATACGGTGCAGCAGCAGCACATTCAGCGCTGCTGCGAAGAGATGCGCGGCCACGCTGGCGATGGCTGCGCCGGTAATGCCCTGCTGCGGAATCAGCAGCAGGTTAAGGGCCGCCTTGAGCACCGCGGCGGCCAAGAGATGTATCGCCGGCGCGCGCACGGCGCCTAGGCCCTGCAGCAGCGCGGCGGAGATGATGCTGACCGTACCGCCAGCGGCGGTAAAGGCCAGCCAGGTCATCGTGCCGCTGCCGGCAGCATCACCGTACAGAGCCACATTGATCGGCTCTGCAAGGACGGCCAGGCCAACCGAAGCGGCCAGGCCCAGCAGCCAGAACCAGCGCAGCGACAGGCTGCAGCGGGTCTGGATCAGCCCAAAATCTCCGCGGTGCTTTGCCTCCGCGAGTGCCGGGATGAAGACCACTGATAACGAAGTGGCCAGCATCGTTACCATCTGAACAAGCGGCAAGCCGCGATTGTAGATGCCGAACTGCGCCATCGCCGCCGCTTCACTGACAGTTGACGACAGCAAACGGGGGACGGTAAATACATCGACCAGCCCGATAAGCGGTATAGCCAGCGTTCCGAGCATGACTGGAATGCCATAGCCCAGCAGCTTGCGGGCCTTGGCTCCTGTCTGCTCCCGGACAATGTCCGCAGCAGAACTCCGGGTCCAGGCGGTTTCGGAGGCAGCTGATATGGCTAACTCAGTCGTCTGCTGCGCTGCGTTCACACGGCGGCGGTAATTCTGCCAATACAGCAGCATGACAACCAGACCGGCCGCTCCGCCGCCAGCCGAGCCAATCAGCGCACCTGCCGCGATGGTGGCCGCGTCTGCTCCCTTCCCGGTCAGATACAGCAGCAGTGCGATCATGACGGCTACCCGCACCGACTGCTCGACAACCTGCGACACCGCGGTAGGGACCATATTATGCAGTCCCTGAAAATAACCGCGCAATGCGGCCATAAGCGGAACAACAGCAAGCCCTAATGCGCTGCAGCGCAGCGCGGGAATCACATGCGAGTTGCCGACCCACCCGGCGATAACCGGAGCCCCAAGATAAGCAAGGGCCCCAATCACAAGACCGCTGATGACTGTAATGGCCGCTGACAGCAGCAGAACCCTCCGGCCTTCGCTTTCATCTCTGTCGGCCGAGGACTCGGCCACAAATCTGGCGATTGCAGACGGCAGACCCAGCATCGCTATCGTTATAAGCATCGTGTACAGGGGATTAACCGTGTTGTATATGCCGAACACGGCGTCTCCACCCAGATTTTGCAGCGGAATTTTCTGCAGCGTACCAATCAGTTTGGAGAGAATGGCTGCTGCGCTGAGAATAAATGCGCCTTGCAGTAATTTAGAGCCTTGCGTACCAGATTTCATAAAAGTACCTGCTTCTACAGCGATAACTGCCATAATGGGATGAATTTCTATATTATAACGCATGGAGGCGCGTAAGTAGAAACGGTTTTGCCTGCATTTATACGGACAGCCGCATTTTTCTGCAATCCGCATCTTCTTATCTTTTCCAAAATAGAACGCTAAAACCCCGCCCTCCCTTTGTATCATACCAAAAGGAAAGCGGGGTCCATAGTATCAAAGTTGTTACTGCTCCATCTGCTTGCCCAGAAAAGCGGCTGCCGTTTCGGCCATCTTAATTTCCATTTGCGCCATTTTTACCGACTCATCCTTGTTCAGAAGCACTACACAACCGATGGGGTCCCCGCCGGAGATGATGGGAGCGGCTACATAGCTCGATATTAATTCTGCATGATCTTTACCGATGTCATAGCTGCCTGCATTCGTTTCGAGCACAGTCTTGCGGCTGTCCATTACCTTCTCCAGGAGCACACCCACCTGTTTCTCGAGATAATCCTTTTTGGAGCCTCCGGCAAGGGCGATAAAAGTGTCCCTGTCAGTAATCATTGTAATATGCCCTGTGCCTTCATAAAGCGACTCTGCATATTCCTTGGCGAAATCACCCAGCTCACCAATCGGGGAATACTTCTTCAGTATGACTTCACCGTCGCGATCGACGAAAATTTCCAACGGATCCCCTTCACGAATACGTAGTGTGCGTCTGATCTCTTTAGGGATAACAACTCGACCGAGGTCATCAATACGGCGTACAATTCCAGTAGCTTTCATTTCACATGTTGCCCCGCTTTCTTAAGAAGTATGGTCCAACTACTGTCCATTATGGGAATGGATAATCCCAGTGATTTATCGTAATATCTGACCATAGTATTCATCTCTTCCCAGTTCCTTATACATCCTCTGGAAGGTATAACATTAAATATCCTTAATCCTCAGACTTCCGGCGCACCCCTCCCCGTTATGTGCTATTTTTAACATAATTATACATTATAATTTACAAAATAAAGCCATCCCTCGCTTTGAAGCGTCAGGATGGCTTGTCCGTGCAAATGGTTTATTTGGCTTCTTGTGTAGCCGCCGGTGAGGCGCTTGGAGCCTCTGTAGCAGCTGGTGAGGCGCCTGGAGCTTCTGTAGCTTTAGTTCCACTGTTTGTTCCGGACTCAGCGGCAGCAGCGGAGCTTTTCGGCAGATTGATTTTGATCTCAAGAGGTCCTAGATCATTCTCCAGGAAGGATTCCAGTTTCTGGGATGTCGTCGAGCTTTTCACAGCCTCTTTCTGTTCATCGGTCAGCTTATCAAAGGTTGCTTCCGTACGGGACTCCACCTTCAAAATATGATACCCGAATACGGTAAGAACCGGCTCACTAACTGTATTCAGCGGCAGCGTTTGCGCTGCTACCTTGAACTCTTCAACATAATTGCCCAGCAATACGTCCTTCAGCTGGCCGCCAGCTTCCTTTGACGCGGTATCATCGGTGTATTGCTTGGCGATTTCCGCAAAGTCCGCTCCACCGTCAAGTTTAACCTTTACTTCATTGGCAAGCTTTAGTGCGTCTTCCTTTGTACGCTCCTTACCGTCAGCACCGGTCAAACCAATCAATACATGACGCAGCGTAGCCGTGGTGAAATCGCCCTTTACCGTTTCGAAGTGCGTCTTCACTTCGTCATCAGTTGTTTTTAGCAGCATATCCTGATAAACCGTAAGCACACGTACCATATAATCATGGACATCGTCTTCCTTCAGACTCTGCTCCTTTAGTGAGCTTTCATAGGTGTCACCCAAACGGCTCTTAAGATCAGCTAATTGCACATCGGCTTCCTTCTCGGCCTGCTTCTTAGCCTCATCTGTTGCCTTGCCGGCCTGATATTCAAATGCCGCTTGCTGGTTCAGAATCGACTCCTTGAAGGTATCAAGCTCCATGAACTGGGCCTGCTGCGGGGAAAGGAACTTCATGACACGGGTATCCATATCATACTCCTTCTCAGTAACGGTTCCCCCTTTATAGGTAGCGTACGCTGTACTGCTATCATCAGCTGCATTTTTATTATTATTATTATTGTTATTACTGCAAGCAGAAAGCATAGAGAAGGAAAGAGCCGCTGCCAGTGAGACCAGCAGCACTTTCCAGGATTTTGTTTTATTTAACGACATCATGTAGTTCTCCCTTCAATTTTAGAGACTGTTTGGCCGCAGCCAGAAACTGCTCCAACAGATCAAGCAGCGCCTTATCGTCAAGATCCTTCGACTTGATGCGGACACTGGCTTTAGCATCCCTATCAAATTGTACACGTCTTTCGAAGCTATTTCCAACTTTAGCAAGCTTGGCCGTATCAAAGGCCCCGGTGCTGCCTTCATGGAAGTTCAACGAAACATCGTCGCCACGACGGATCATCGATTCCAATCCGTAGAGCTTTCCGTATACCTTGAGACGGGCTACGGACAGCAGATTGACTACGGCCTCCGGCAATTCTCCGAAGCGGTCAAGCAGCTCATCCTCCAGTTCCACAGCGTCCTCAAAAGTGGAAACCGCCGCAACCTTCTTGTAAATTTCGATCTTCTGGATGCTGTCGTAAATATACTCGGATGGAAGATACGCGTCAATTGACAAATCAATGACCGTATTGCCCTGCTTCAGCGAAGTATCCTCTTCTCCCAGTACAGTAACCTTACGCTTGCGGATTTCTTCCGCCAGCATTTGCGAATACAGATCGAAACCGACGGAAGCGATAAACCCGTGCTGCTCCGCACCAAGCAGATTGCCCGCTCCGCGAATGGAAAGGTCGCGCATGGCAATTTTGAAGCCGGAGCCAAGCTCCGTAAATTCCTTGATAGATTGCAGGCGCTTCTCCGCGACCTCAGTCAGCACCTTGTCCCGCTGGTACGTGAAATAGGCATAGGCAATCCGGTTGGAGCGTCCTACACGTCCACGCAGCTGATAGAGCTGCGATAGCCCCATTTTGTCGGCATCATGGACAATAAGCGTATTGACGTTCGGAATATCTACCCCGGTTTCAATGATACTTGTGCTCACCAGTACATCGTATTCTCCATCAAGGAAATCGAGTATGGTCTTCTCCAGCTCCGACTCCGACATCTGGCCGTGGCCAATGCCGACCCTTGCTTCCGGAACGAGCATGGAGATTTGTGCGGCCATTTCCTGAATGCCTTGAACGCGGTTGTAGAGATAATAGACCTGTCCTCCACGGGCCAGCTCACGTTCCACCGCTTCCCGGGTAAGCGTCTGACTATGTTCAACAACATACGTCTGCACGGGAAAGCGGTTCTCCGGTGGTGTCTCAATGACTGACAAATCCCGCACGCCAAGCATCGACATATGCAAGGTCCGTGGAATAGGTGTTGCAGTCAAGGTGAGCACATCGACATTGGTCTTGAGCTTCTTGAGTTTTTCTTTATGGGTTACACCAAAGCGCTGCTCTTCATCAACAATCAAAAGACCCAGATCCTTAAAGACCATATCCTGCGACAACAGCCTGTGTGTGCCGATTACTACATCTACCGTTCCCTGCCGGACACCCTTAATGGTCTCATTCTGCTCTTTGCGGCTGCGGAAGCGGCTCAGCACCTGAATGTTCAGCGGATAATTGGCAAACCGCTCACGGAAGGTTTCATAATGCTGCTGTGCGAGGATTGTGGTCGGCACCAGCACGGCAACCTGCTTGCCTTCAATCGCTGATTTAAAAGCTGCCCGGATCGCCACTTCCGTCTTGCCATAGCCTACGTCTCCGCATAGCAGCCGGTCCATCGGACGGTTCTGCTCCATATCCTTCTTGATCTCTTCGATCGCGCGCAGCTGATCGCGGGTTTCGTCATACGGGAACATTTCCTCGAATTCACGCTGCTCCTGCGTATCCTTCTCAAAACCATAACCCAGAGCACTTTGGCGCTCGGCGTACAGCTTAATCAGATCATCCGCGATATCCTGAACAGAAGAACGCACTTTATTGGTGACTCGCGTCCACTCGTTTCCGCCAAGCTTGTATACCTTCGGTTCTTTATCTTCCGATCCGACATATTTCTGAATCAGATCTATCTGGTCAATCGGTACGGACAGCTTATCGCCACCGGCATATAGAATATGCATATAATCCCGGTGAATTCCGCTGACCTCAAGCGTACCAATTCCCATATATTTGCCGATACCGTGATTCTGGTGTACCACGTAATCGCCGATTTTGAGCTCGGTATAGCTCTTGATCCGTTCTGCATTGTCAATTCCTTTGGAAACCTTGCGCGCCTTACGCTGCTTCTGGGAGAACATCTCTCCTTCAGTGATCACAGCAAGATGAATGGAAGGCAGCTCAAAACCGGAGCCCAGATTCCCGTGGACAATAGTAGGCTCTTCGATGCCATAATCGTACAGCACCCGGCGGACCCGCTCCATCCGCTCCTCGCTGCTCGCCAGCATCACAACCTGCACACCCGACTTATGCCAGCGCTCCATCTCCGATTTCAGCACATTCATCTGGCCGTGGAAATCCTGCATGCCGCGGCTGATAAATCCAAGGATGTTCTGCGGCTGGATATGTGGAACCTGGCGCAGGAAAATCGACATGAACAGGCTCTGAAATGGGCGGCGGTACATGATAGCTTCATTATCTACGGAAAGATGAAGATCAGGCAGGTTTTTGCCGTTCTGCAGCAAATGCAGGTTCCATTCCGACTCGTCCCGCTCCAGTTGTTTCGACGTTTCCAGCAGTCTGGCCGGCTCATCCATAATAAGGAGGGTGTCCTGTGCCATATAATCATATAAATGGCAGCGTTCAGGATATAAGAGACTGATATATTTATAGACTTCAGGGAAATAGGTTCCCTGCCGCAGCATCTCCAGCTCCCGGCCCATTTCCTCACGCAAACGCAGCTTTGCCTGCCGGTCGGTCATTTTCTCCAGCTGGCGTTCCAGCATCGCAGCCGCTTCAGAGGCTGCCGAATCCTGGCGGGACTGGTCTGCGATGATCTCCTTAGCCGGTGTGATCTTCACACTGCGCACCTTGTCGATGGATCGCTGGTCTGCAGGATCAAAGGTTCGAATCGAATCGATTTCATCATCAAACAGCTCTACCCGGTAAGCCAGCGAAGAGGTCATTGGATAGAAATCGACAATGCCCCCCCGCACACTAAGCTCACCACGGTTCTCTACCCGTTCAACCCGTTCATAACCCATCATAATCATAGACATCAGAAAATCATCCAGAGAGAGGGTTCCATCCTGTGAAACGGTTAATTGTGCCTCTGCCATCACATGGGGCGACGGAAGCAGACGCCGGACGCCAGAATAAGGCACAACCACAACGCCACGGAAGCCCTGGGCACATTTGGTCAGGACATCTATCCGCTGAGCAAGCGTCTCAGGGCTGGAGACAGCTGCTTCAGCGGCAACCAGCTCATTGGCAGGGTAAAGCAGCACGCGATCCGGAGAAAGCGCTTCCTGCAAATCCTCAGCCATCTTCTGCGCCGAGAACATATTATGGGTGACTATAAGCAGCGGCCGTTCGGTTTCTTCATGCAGCGCCGCCAGCATAATTTGTCTGGCCGAACCGGACAAACCTGATATTAGCTGCTCCTTCATCCCTGCGGCAACACCACGGGTGACAGACTGAAAATCAGGATCTTTGGAAAAAGCTTCTATAAGACCTTGTAACAACAAAGGACACCTCTCTTACTGAACAGGCTGACGGCAGCCTAAGCTGCCGCACCTATTATGATTAGAATCGAAAACAAGCCTCAGCGATAAGGCCAAGGCTTGCGGATGACGATAGAGACAGGCGCTTCCACCTTACTGAAGCGGACTGGCCAGCAGGCTGAGCTCAGGGTTGTTCTCCAAGGCCTGCTTGCAGTAATCGCAAGTAACCTTTACCGTGATCTCACCTTCTGAATCATACGCTATGATATCTCTGCGCTCCGCAGGGGTCAAAGAATGCAGACCAAGCTGCGCTTCTGTGATATTACTTCTATTGATGCTTCCCAGAAATGTCCGGCAGTGCCTGCATACGTAGTGTATTGCCATCTATATGCCTCCTGAAGGTAGTATATACCCTTCAGTATGCCCCGGCCCGGTCGTATTTAGCCTTAAGATGCGGGCGGGAGCGGGCTGTTAGCCATTGAATTTGGCCATGGTCTGTTCAAAGGTATGCTGCAGGCTGAACTCCAGGGCATCACAGGTATCTAGGATCATGGTCTTCAGCCTGTCTCCGTCTTTCTTGGGAAAGGTAGAAAGTACATAATCTACAATAGCAAAGCCCGGTTCAGGACGGGAGATCCCCATCCGCACACGGTTGAAGCTTTGCGTGCCTGTATGCTGTATGATCGACTTGATTCCGTTATGGCCTCCGGCACTTCCCTGATAACGCAGCCGGATTTTTCCGATTTCCGTATCAAGATCATCATAAACAACGATCATATCCTCTAAATTCACTTTATAATATTCCATATATGCACGAACCGCTTCTCCGGACAGGTTCATAAAGGTCATGGGTTTGATCAGAACTGTCTTGACTCCCCCGATGACGCCCTCACCGATTACGGACTTGCACTTATTCTGGTTAAAGGTGATCCCGTTTCTGGCCGCTAGCTCGTCAAGCGCCATAAAACCGACATTATGCCTGGTTTTGGCGTACTGCGGTCCCGGATTTCCGAGTCCAACAATCCATTTCATGATGGCCTATCCTTTCCATCCGGTTCTCTTAAGCAGAAGAGTTCCGTTTTTGGTACAATGAATTTTATTAGGCTTACTTCTAGAGCAGCCGAGGGCCACTTTACTCCAAAGACAGGTGATGAACGATGCCACATCAGGGCGACATCTTAACGCTTCAACGCCATTTCCAGTACCACATCCAATATGCTGTGCCTGTCGAAATTTATAGAGACAATGTGCACGTAGCCATCGGTGTAGTTACAGCGGCAGATGAAGGCTTTGTTGAGCTGCAGGGTACTCTTTACAACCGCAGCCTGTTCACCTTTATCTCCCGGCCAGGGTATTGATGCTGCCGCAAAGCTGGGGGTCATCACGCCGACAAGGGTTACATCTTCCGTTACGGAGGTGTAACCCTTTTTGAATACAGGCGGGAAAGGCAGTCATATCTCTACAAGAGCACTACCCGAATACTATTCGATTTCGAACAATTTGCTGATGGACAGCTCCTCATGAACACGAATAATCGCCTCACCCATAAGTGGAGCCACGGACAACACTTTGAGCTTCGAGGTCGGATTGCTGCTGCGGATTGGAATGGTATCCGTCACGATAATTTCTTTGATTGGTGAATTTTCCAGACGTTCATGCGCAGGTCCGGACAATACCGGGTGGGTACAGCAAGCATAAACTTCCTTCACGCCGCCTTCCATCAAGGCATTGGCTCCCAGTACAATCGTTCCGGCCGTGTCGATAATATCATCGATCAGAATCGCTGTTTTACCTTCGATGTTACCGATAATATTCATGACTTCGCTGACATTGGGTTCCGGACGGCGTTTGTCGATGATCGCCAGAGGTGCGTTAAGGAAATCGGCAAGCTTTCTAGCCCGCACAACACCGCCATGGTCTGGGGAGACCACAACCGGATTCTGGATCTGCTTCGAACGGAAATACTGGGCAAGAATCGGAACACCCAGCAGATGATCCACCGGAATATCAAAAAAGCCTTGAATTTGCATCGCATGAAGGTCCATCGTGATAACACGGTGAGCTCCTGCTTTTTCGATCAGGTTCGCTACCAGCTTGGCCGTAATTGGATCACGGGAACGCGCCTTGCGGTCTTGACGAGCGTATCCGTAATAAGGAATAACCACATTGATGCTTTTCGCGGAAGCGCGTTTGAGCGCGTCTACCATAACCAGAAGCTCCATCAAATTGTCGTTAACCGGACCACAAGTCGACTGTACGATATAGACATGGCAGCCCCGGACACTCTCAGACAGCTTGACCTGAATCTCCCCGTCGCTGAAGCTTGTGGTATGTGATTCACCCATCGGAATTCCGATATAATCGGCAATTTGACTGGCCAGCTTAGGATTGGAGTTACAGGTGAAAATCTTTAATTTGGAATCGCAATAAGTCATAAAATATAAACCCTCCGTGACGGAATTTAGCTTCCAAGCAGCGCCGGTAAAGAGATCTCAGCTCGATCCGGCGCTTTGGCAGTGGCCCTTACGATTGACTCGACTGGTCTTTCTTTGCTTTGGCCCGGGAGCGGATCTTCTCGGCATACCCCGGCTTGTTCTCCTGTCTTACTCTGGCAATGGCCAAATCATTCTCCGAAACAGATCTTGTGATTGTCGATCCTGCAACAACAAAAGCGCCTTTGCCTACGGTGACCGGTGCAATCAGATTCACATTGCTGCCGATGAAGGCATCATCTTCAATTGTCGTCTTGGATTTATTAAATCCGTCATAATTGGCAGTAATTGCACCACAGCCAACATTTACATTCTTACCTACAGAGGCATCGCCGACATAGCTCAAATGCGATACTTTGGAGCCGTCACCGATCACTGCATTCTTAATTTCCACGAAATCGCCGATTTTGACTTCTTCACCGAGTACAGTGCCCGGACGCAAATAGGCAAAAGGCCCAACGGTAGTCCGTGCGCCGACTTGTGCCTGATTTAGTACGGAATGCTTCACCTCAGCGCCGTCCATAATCACGCAGTCTTCGATTTCACTGGAAGGCCCGATCACGCAATCTTCACCAATGACGGTTTTGCCTTTCAGCTGGGTACCCGGATATAGCACGGTATCTGATCCAATGATGACATCGGCTCCTATATAGGTGGAAGCCGGATCAATGATGGTTACACCGTTCAGCATATGCTGGCGGTTGATGCGCTGGCGCATATAACCTTCCGCTTCGGATAAAGCCAAACGGTCGTTAACGCCGATAGACTCCGCAGCGTCATGAGCCTGATATCCCAGAACGATATCCCCCTGTGCCCGGAGTATGCCGATTACATCGGTTAAATAATATTCCTGCTGGTTATTGCTGTTGGTGACCTTCTCCAGCGCCGCGAACAGCTTGGCATTATCAAAGCAGTAGGTACCTGTATTAATTTCGCCTACAGCTGCTTCCTCAGCGGTGCAATCCTTCTGCTCCACAATCTTCAGTACACCGCCGTCTTCCCCGCGGATAACCCGTCCATAGCCTGCCGGCTGATCCATCACAGCAGTCAGTACAGTTGCTGCCGCATGCTGCCCTTCGTGCAGTGCCATAAGCCCTTCCAGCGTTTCCGCCATGACCAGCGGTGTATCGCCGCAAATCACGATGGTTGTGCCTTCCTCGCCGCCGATAAGATCCTTAGCCTGTTTGACGGCGTGGCCGGTACCCAGTTGGGTTTCCTGCAGCACATATTCCGCATCCTGGCCTATATGGGCTTTTACTTGCTCTGCGCCATGTCCGACAATAACGACGGTACGCTGGCTTCCGGTCGCTTTAACTGTATCAAGTACGTGCCCTACCATCGGTTTGCCACAGACGGGGTGCAGCACTTTATATAATTTAGATTTCATGCGCTTGCCTTGACCTGCGGCAAGTACAACAGCCATTCTTTTCAAGAATGCCAACCTCCCACTTCTTGAGCTCACTACTGAATATATCTCATATCGGGAAAAAAGAAAAGAGAACCATGTAGCATGGTTCCCTTTTCTTCGAACCCCAATTAAAAAACGGCTTGACCTTACGCCGCCCTGGGAGGGCAGCTGGACATCAGAGTCAGCTTAAGGCTTAAGCTCCCTCTTCGATGACCTCTTCTTCTTCCGTAGCGGCGCGATCGTACTCGGCCAGAACCGCAGATTGAATCTTCTCGCGTGTTCCCGAAGAAATCGGGTGTGCGATATCGCGGAATTCGCCGTCCGGTGTACGCTTGCTGGGCATAGCAACGAACATCCCGTTATTACCGTCGATGACTCGAATGTCATGAACAACAAACTCGTTGTCGATTGTAATGGATGCGATTGCTTTCATTCTCCCCTCAGAGTTGACGCGGCGGAGTCTGACATCCGTAATTTGCATGTGTGTGTTCACCACCTTTTTCCATCAGAGACTTGGTGTATAATTCCACACAGCAAAGCGAATTCCTTCTTTTTGATTCCAAAAAATGCCTGATAATGAAGATTATTTTTGCGCAACCATTGATTTCGACACCATTCGCGGGGTTTTCTAATAATCCCTTACGATTTCGACATTTTACTGTTCTTTAGCGCAAAGTGACTGTCCAGCTCAGGAGGAGAAATAATTACCCGGATACGCTGAAATCCGCCGCACCTTGGAATCCACCTCATTCAGCTTCACCAGAGATACATAGTCATGCAGCAGACGCTCTTCCGTCTCCACCGCACCTGATTCCACGAGTACACCTACACCGGCCACTTCGGCATTAAACTCGCCAAGCAGATCGACCATACCGCGTACGGTACCCCCAGCCTTCATGAAATCATCCACGATCAGCACCCGCGACTTCTCACGCAGCGCCCTTCTCGACAGCGACATCGTATGTATGCTCTTGTGCGAGCCCGACACATAGTTGATGCTAACCGCAGAGCCCTCAGTCACCTGATGGTCACGGCGCACCAGCACCACCGGCAGCCCGAGCTGTGCAGCTGTGGCATAAGCCAGCGGAATGCCTTTGGTCTCCACGGTCATCACTACATCAATCTCTACCCCGTAGAAAGCCGTTGCAATGATTTTTCCGGCCTGTTCCATCAGAGAAGGCAGCCCCAGCAGGTCAGACATATATAAATAACCGCCGGGCAGAATCCGGTCGCTCTGCTCCAGCTGTCCGCACAAACGGTTAACGAAGGCCAGCGCCATCTCGGTTGGCATTCTAGGAATATAACGCACCCCGCCTGCCGCACCGGCCAGTGTCTGCAGCTCACCCATGCCTTCGCCTTCAAATACTTCTTTTATAATAGCCAAATCTTCGCTGATGGATGACTTTGCCGCGCCATACCGGTCTGCAAATGTTGACAGCGACAGCAGGTCATGGGGTTTCTCAAGCAAAAATTGGGTCATGTCTACCAAACGTTGGCTTCTTTTAAGTTTTTTCACGGAATGCTCCTCGCCAAAACCGAATATTATTATAAAATAATATCACTTTTGTACGGATTTACACAAGAAGAAACGGCTGCTCTGCCTCTGACAGGGCTAGCCGTTTCTCTGGAAGCTCTTCAGCTCAGCGAACGTACTGCGTAAACTTCCTTACAGAATCCGCGCAGTCCATTGTAAATTCTGGCTACCTTCGACTGCTTGGATACCAGACCGAAGACGGTCGGTCCGCTGCCGGACATCAGCACTCCATCTGCACCCAGCTTCATCATGGCTTCCTTCAGCTGCTGCACCTCGGGATGGAGCTTTAGCGTCACATCCTCCAGCACGTTGCCTAGCCCCGCACAGACTGCGTTGAAGTCGCCCGCTGCAATGGCCTCCTGCATCCGCATTGCCGACGGATGCACCGCAATGTCATTCGCTCGTACGCGTCCATACACCTCAGCCGTCGATACATTAATCGGCGGCTTCGCCAGGACGACCCAGCACTGCGGCGGATTCTCGATCGGAGTCAGCCGCTCGCCTCTGCCCGTAGCCAGGGCAGTGCCTCCTGTGACGCAGAACGGCACGTCCGAGCCCAGCTCGGCGCCCAGTTCCTGCAGCTCCTGCGCCGGGATACCGAGGCGCCAGAGCCTGTTCAGGCCGCGCAGCGTAGCTGCGGCATCGCTGCTGCCGCCGGCAAGGCCGGCAGCGACCGGAATTCTTTTGTCCAGATGGATATGTACACCGCTCTTCACGTTATAACGGTCTTTAATAAGCCTCGCCGCCTGAAAGGCAAGGTTCTTCTCGTCAAGCGGAATATATCCCGCCTGGCTTGATATAATAATCGAGTCTCTCTTCATCTCTGATAGCTCCAAACGGTCCGCCAGATCCACCATGGTCATAATCATTTCCACTTCGTGAAATCCGTCAGGCCGCTTGTGAAGCACATCCAGCATCAAATTGATCTTGGCCGGCGCTTTCTCATACATTTTCAAGGCGTTCACCCACCTTCAGCTTTTCCCGTAAAAACAACTTAACATATTATATGAGAAACTTGTAACGAAGTCCATTATCAAAAGTTTGGACAGGCCGAAAAGGGGACCGCCGCAAGGACGGTTCCCCTTTTTTATGACCGTTTTTCAGCACAAAAGCGGTTAAGACTTCCGGGCAGCCTGCTCGGCAAGCTGAATGGCCCTCTTCACCATATTCCCTGCATCCTGGGCCCGGATTCCACCCCAGCCGTCCCGCTCTACCGTTTCGTAGAATCCAAGCTCCTTGGCCAATTCCGTCTTCAGTTCCTCCGACATCATGCCTCGTTTTCTGCGGCTCATTAGCGGAATTCCTCCTTAGGGTAGTAGATGATAAGCTTATTGCTCCTTTAGTATGCTGTACCGGGGCAATGATCATTCAACCCACGAAGAAACCGTCCACACCGTTGTTATATATAAAAAACAAAAAACAGCCCCCATAGGAGACTGTCTGTAACACTTAAGCCTTAATATACATAATCCGCATTTGCCCATCGTCTTCGCAGACTGTGATCTCCACAGACTCCGTAAGAATATCGGCATAGCTATAGGAGACACGCTTGAAGGTTTGCTGCTCCTGATCCAGTTTGACAATAAATACAGAAGGGTACGTTTCTTCCAGGACACCGGTGCGTTCAACGGTCTTACGACGTCCACCGTTTGCACGCAACGTGATCTTATGACCGACGTGAGCTTCGAGACTGCGTTTAATTTCTAACAGCGCGTTATTAGCCATTACCTGACGACCACCTCTTTCCTTGTCCATTATACAACTTTTCACAAACATTGTCAAAGCAAATAAATAATTATAGATGATGCCAAAATAGTTGTCAACGGAATTTTTTTGGAACGAAAGGGTGCCGACCGAGGTGCCTTGTTATCGGTAATAATATACCGGAGGCTGTCGCCGCTTATACGGCTTCCACAACAAAAAAAGGAAAAGAAAAGCGTTATGCTTATCCTTTCCTTTTTTTATTCCTGCCATTCTGGAAAATTATTGCGTACGGCCTTTCCGGGCCCACGATACTATATCGCCGACGGGGTAACTTTCAGCGCGGAAAGATTCTGCAGGCGAGGCATTCCGATCCGGAAGCTGCCGCGTGTCTCTATCCCGCCCATTCCCTGGTTGCCGCTGATGGTATGATTCAGTACATCGCCTAGACTCACAGTGTCACGGATCGAGGTAAAAGAGGCTTTGGCCGCTATATAGACCGGATCCAGCGCATGAATCAGGATTCTCCCCGGCGAACTGGCAAAATTGGCCCCCGCCCCCAGCAGTGCCTCAAAATGCGACTGACAGGCTCCCGCCACAATAGTCAGGGCATCAAAATTCCGTTCATATTCCCTTGCAACCCCAATAGCTGCCACAAAGTTCTGCGAATTTTTGTAGCTGCTGAGACTGTAGAGATCATAAGTATGCGGCTGTTTCAGCACCCCGTCGTGGCCAGTAATAACTACGATATCCGGACGCACACGGGGCAGAAGCCGGTATAACGTCTCCGCCATTTTGGACTCATGAACATGATGTCCTTCTGCGGGAATCCGCAGCTGTTCATACAAGCTAAGACTTTTGTTCAAATAAAGCGCATCGCCGTCCAAATGCAGCACTTTTCCCGGCACCTCGAAATAAGCCGCCTCCTTGGGGGATTGCGGCCAGCCTCCGGCAACAGTCTCTCCGCTGCGCTGGCTCTGTTCCTGACGGTCCTTACGCAACCTTGTCAATGATTCCTTCGCTTTGATCTGTGCCTGCTGTCCCCGTTCTGTAATACGGGTAGGCGGCACTTGAACCAAGTCGTCCAGGGGAGCATCCGCCAACAGGCGGAATTCTGTGCCTTTGATTACGGCTCCACTCTGCACGATGTTCTCCACCCGGAAAGTTACATCTCCACCATAAGATTTGCGAACGACCAAGTCTCCTAAATTCATGACAACACCACCTCTACCCCCATCGTATGGGCAAAGGTCATGGTTGGTTCTTAAACAGCCACATTTTCAAAAGATAAAGCGCGATGTTTCACGCTACATACTCTAGGCGATTCCTGCCGCCAGCAGCACAGCGCTAAGCCGGGCGTACTCCGCAATACTCAGCGTCTCCCCGCGGCGGGTTGGTTCTATGCCAGCCTCAGCCAGCAGCGCCTCCAGGCGCTCACGGCCTTCTCCCGGGAAGAAGCGGGCCTTGAGATTGTTCGCTATTGTCTTGCGCCGCTGGGTGAAGGAAGCCTGGACCACTTCAAAGAAATGCTTCTCATCAGCCACATCAACCGGAGGACGTTCTCTGACCTTCAGCCGGATTACAGCAGATTCCACATTCGGCTGCGGGATGAAGACCGTACGCGGCACAATACAGACCAGCTCAGGCTCACTGTAGTACTGCACGGCTATGCTGAGGCTTCCATATTCTTTGCCGCCCGGAGAGGCCGCCATACGCTCAGCAACCTCCTTCTGGATCATTACCACGATATTATCCAGCGGAAGTTTCTCCTCCAGCAGTTTCATCAGTATAGGGGTTGTCACATAATACGGCAGGTTGGCAACCACACTTACTTTGTCGACGGTTGCAAAATCCTCTGTGAACAGTTCCTGCAAGTTTACCTTCAGCACATCATCATTGCGGATTTTGACATGCGGGTATGGAGACAATACATCCCGAAGAATTGGGATCAGTCTGCGGTCGATCTCTACAGCAGTCACCGCACCCGCAGCCATGGCCAGCCGTTCAGTAAGCGCTCCGATACCCGGACCAATCTCCAGGGCGCCCGCAGAGTCGGTTAATTCTGCTGCGTCCACAATTTTATCAAGGATATTCTGGTCGATCAGAAAGTTCTGTCCCAGGCTTTTTTTGAACGAAAAACCGTAGCGCTGAATAATTTCTTTGGTCCGTACTGGCGATGAGATCTTGTTATTGCCACTCATGAAGTAATGCCTCCCTGATCAATTTGTGCGAGAGCTCCGGAGAATTCTTCCCGCGTGATGCCAAACATAGCCAGCCGCTTGTACAGCTGTTTGCCGTTGCAATACCCGATGCCGAGCACGTTGCCCAGCGCCATCCTGCGCTCAGCCGCTCTCGGATGCACCAGCATGCCAGCCGCCATAAGATCCTCCAGCCCAATTAGGGCAGGGGCCCCTTCAAAGGAGGTATGTACATGCTGCAGCGCATGACGGATCGCTTCCGGTGATGCATTCTCAACACCGATATCCCCTTTGCGTGTAGCATCCTTCTCCGGGATGAATGCATGCTTGCAGCCTGGCACCTTGGAGGAGACAATCTTGCGGATGCGTTCGCCGGCATGATCGGGATCCGTAAGGATGATCACGCCTCTGCGTTCCATTGCTAGGGCTATCTTGGTGATAACCTTGCGGTCTACCGCTGAACCGCCAGTCTCTATCGTATCGGCCTCCACCGCCCGCTTGACGGCAACCGTATCACTCTTGCCTTCCACCACAATTAATTCCTTAATCATACACGTTGCTCCTTCCTGTAAAACACAAAAAGAAGAGGATTCGCTCCCCTTCTTTTTGGCTAAAGAATGTATAAGTGATGAGCGGCAGCCCGTTCTGTCAGTGCTACCCTCACTATAGCTTATAAACCGTTAATTTGCAAAAACGGACCACGTTAATTCAGCTCCGGCTTCACTGGACCGATCACATAAATGGTCCGGGACTTGCGGCCGAAATTACGGGCATGGCTCAGTGAATCGTAATAAACATCCAACTTGTTGCCTTTGATGGCACCGCCGGTATCCTCTGCTCGGCGAAACCCTAATCCCTCAATGTACACCCACCAGCCGATAGGAATTACATTCGGGTCCACAGCTATTGTCCGGCCTTCTGTTACACGTGTGCCAGAAGCCGTGCGGGTCCCAATGCCTGGTTCTTCTGAAGAATAGGCTGTCATCGACACATTTTTGATCATCTTCTTGTATTGGAAATCTACGCCTGCCTTGTGCACGACGTTACTGCTTTTTGCGGAAACTTTGGTTGTTTTGGATGCCGTACTTTTTTTGGAAGTTGTCACAGCAGCTACAACGGGCTTTGGCAGGGGTTTCGTACCAACATAAACAATTTTATGTTTGGTAACCGTCTGTACTTCCTTGCCAATCATGCGCATAGAGACCAGTTCTCCATCTTGGTAGACCTTCTCGATATGCTGGACCATGACGCCTGGTGCGCCTAACTGTGCCACTTTTACGGTTCCCTTGTTCAGGGAAGGATCTGAGGTCTTAATGACCTGGAATGGCAAATTTTGCTTCCGCTCTACAACCTGCTTGTTGATGCGGACAATTTTAATTCCCATGCCAGCCGATACTGTGGTGTCAAGCGAAGGATATATCTTGTCATTGCTCTCCAGGCTTAAACCCAGTTTGCTAATGGCGTCACCGATAGTGTCTTCGGTGGTGTACAGCGTTTTTGTTGCTCCATCCGCAGTGAGACTAAACTTCTGCGCACGATTGATCACGACACGGTCGCCGTCCTGTATCTCATCACTAAGGCCAATAGATAATTCATCATGCGGCTGCAGCGAAATTTGTTCCTTAGCCAGCACATCACTGAGCAGCGCTTCGCGCGTTTCCAGCGTCTGTGCTTTCCCGTCTATTACTAAAAATATCTCTTTCTTGCTCTGACCGTGTACGTACAGCAGAATGAGCAGCGCGATAACGATTGATACCGCACCTGCAAGCGAAAGTAAGCGAGGATTCACTTGCTTCCACCGTAATGCGAAAGACCTGCTGGATGATTGCGAATCATGGGATACTTCTGGTTGGAATACGCCCACTCTCTCCATCCTCCTTACATAGCCCCGTCGTCAAGTTGTATATCAAGGTGACTGTATCATTGCTGACGAAACTAGGTTTGAGATTGCAACAGGATACGCCCGCATTGCTTCAGCGTTTCCTGCTCATGGATCGCCTGCCCGGCATAATTACTCCAGATACCTGTTATATAACAGTATGCTGGGAACATTCGCATTATTCAAAACAAAAAAAGCCCAAAAAAGAGTTCACAGAGGACTCTTTCGTGGCTTCTCCGGATGTCAGAATACGCGGGAATGTTTATGCACGAGGTTTCCTCTCTTACTTGCGCTTACGGGGTTAGCTGTCGGGTTCGGGCATAAGAGAGACGCCCTATCTTAGGTCACCCGCTCACGGCGGTTGCCCTCAAATTCACCCCAAAGACCACGTGAAGAAATCAAATAAATTCTGCGGCATTTCTGTGTTGTACTCTATGTACGGACATGCGGCAGGCATTATTGGTTCCCCCGTTCTCCATACGGAGACTCAGCGAGACGATCCATGATTCAGTGACTGTCACAGTAACAACAGCTCACTGCACTGAAAAGATGATATCCTGTTTTGATGCATGTTGTAAAGGACGATTCAACCACGTTTACGCAAAAAAATGATTAAAATATTGTAATATTCAGCCGTTTTTAAATTAAAAAAGTTTAATATATCGGCTATACTTCATTTTTCACCGCTTTTACTCCCGATTTCAGACAATCCCAAATCGTTCCAGTGCGTTCGCATACGTAATTTCCGCCAATTCCTGTAAATCAATCCCTTTTATTTCCGCAGCAGCCTCTGCTACTAATCTCACATGTGCGCTCTCATTTCGCTTGCCCCGGAAAGGGTGCGGTGTCAAATAAGGCGAGTCCGTTTCAATCAGCAGCCGGTCCAGCGGAGTCTGGGCCAGCACCTCTTTTGGCACTCTGGCATTCTTGAATGTAATCGGTCCGCCGAAGGACAGGTGAAAGCCTAAATCCAGGCACATTTTGGCTATTTCCCAGCTGCCGGAGAAGGAGTGCATCACCCCGCCTATTTCATCAGCCTTCTCTTCACGGAGAATCCGCACCACATCTTCATGAGCATCACGGTTATGAATGCAAATCGGCATTTTCAGCTCACGGGCTAGTCCGATTTGTTTGCGGAACACTTCATGCTGTACCTCTTTGGGAGAGGTATCCCAATAGTAATCCAACCCAATTTCTCCGATGGCGACTACTTTTTTATGACTGCACAGTGAGGCGATCCACTCGAGATCACCGTCCCTCATGTCAATGGCATCCTGCGGATGCCAGCCTACGGCTGCATAGATATAATCATAGGTTTCAGCAAGCTTCATGGTTGTTGGGATTGTTTCCCTGTTAAAGCCAATATTAATCATTTTGGTAACTCCTGCCTCGAGCGCATTGGCGATTACCTTTTCGCGGTCCTCGTCGAATTGTGGAGCATCCAGATGGGTGTGAGTGTCGAACAATTGCATGTTACATCCCCTTTTCTGTCATAATTTCTATGATGAATTCCAAGTATTTTTGGATTACTTTGCAAAGATTTCTGCGATTGAAGAAGGCAGCATTGGAAGGGCTTTCTGCAGCTTATCCTGTGGAAAATACAGGTGATAACGGCCGCGGTGAATTCCGCTGATGGAGCGTACGATATCTGAAACTTCAGAGATCTCCCTCAGTTTGTCATGGCGGTCAAGCAGCAGAATTTGCTTGCTGTCAAAGCCTTGTCCCGCACGAAACACATCATAGGGCAAATCTGTCGGAAAATCAATTTCCAGATCATAATCAGCATCTAGCCCTGCCACGGCAAAGCTGCGGCGTATTTCGTCAATCGTCTCGGAATCAAGGTTCTCCATCTCTACATATTTATACAGTTTACGATGAATAAACCGGCTGCACAAGTCGCTTAACAATTCATCCTTCTCCAAAGTCCACTGCATGAAGGCGGTCTGGATCATAGCTTCGTCCAGCAGCAGATATTGCTCCACCGTAACCTCTCCGCGGAACAAATCACCTAAAGGATCAATCATGAACCGGAATTCATAACCGCTCTGGTACAGCTCTTTGGCTCTGCGGAAAATTTGCCGCAAAATGATTTCAGAACTGCGTGTGACCGGGTGAAAATATACCTGCCAGTACATTTGATACCGCGACATTAAGTAATCCTCGATGGCGTGCATCCCTGACTCCTTAACCACTACCCTTCCATGGTACGGGCGCAGCATTCTTAGGATCCTGTCAATATCAATCGTCCCATAGTTTACTCCCGTGTAGTATGCATCGCGGAGCAGATAATCCATGCGGTCAGCATCCAGAGGCCCGGACACCAAATTGACTACAATTTCATGCTCATAAGTTTTGGAGATTACCGAAGCTACCTTGCCGGGAAAATCCTCTGCCACATCCCGCAGAATCGCGGTGATCTCCGTGTTCTCCAGAATGATCCGGCAGGTCCAATCTTCATGGTTCATTTCAAAGGCTTCTTCTATAGAATGGGAGAACGGGCCATGCCCCAAATCATGCAGCAGCGCTGCACATAGAGTGAGCAGGCTCTCCTCCGGCATCCAATCCTTATACCCGCTTCGCTCGAACTGCGAAATGATGCGGCGTGTAATTTCGTAGACACCAAGGGAATGTGAAAATCGGCTATGCTCTGCACCATGGAAGGTTAGATAGGAGGTGCCAAGCTGACGGATGCGCCGCAGACGCTGAAACTCCTTGGTATTGATCAATCGCCAGATAATTGTGTCCTGCACGTGAATATAGTTATGAACCGGATCTTTGAAAACCTTCTCTTCTGTCAGCGGTTGCTTCATGTGTTCAACTCCTTCGAATAATATAATTAGAAATTAGAGGTAATAGGTAGTATAATAATGAATTATGTCGTACTTTGTCGAACTGTGTCATTTTAACTTTTTACAAATCGACAATTTAAATTTATCTGCATTTGTATGAATTTATGTGTAATGTAGGCGATATAAAAGTTTTATTTAAAAATTCCTTAAAATTAGCCTCAAAAAAGGTTGACTGTTTTGGGAATGGTTGGTATTATAAATATCATAAAACGGTGAACAATGTCGAATAATGACGCTTTTGAACATTGAGAGGAGCAACGATTGTAATGATGAAATCAACAGGAATTGTAAGAAAAGTAGATGAGCTTGGACGGGTTGTTATTCCGATCGAATTGCGCCGTACACTGGGCATTGGAGAAAAAGATGCGCTCGAAATTTACGTGGACGGTGAGCGGATCATGCTTAAAAAATACGAGCCAGCTTGCATTTTCTGCGGCAATGCTGAGAATGTAACCTATTTCAAAGGAAAAATTGTTTGTCATGAATGCATTTCTGCTATCCCTACCCCTGTGACAAACTAGAACAAATAGGTTATAATAGGAACTAATCAATTTGTTAATTCTAACCTTTTTATATCTCCTTGGCCTCCCGTTGATGCGGGAGGTATTTTTTATGTTTTTTTACCCTCCCAAACCCTCCCTACAGGGAGGGCCCCAAGGGCCCCGGCCCTCTGGACACCCGGAAGCTTGTCTAATTTGTGGCCGCGCGTAAAGGAGTAACTGTGACGGTGGACCGGCCCTCTTTCGGGCACGCCCTCAGGGCCTTGCCATGCGAGGGATTTCGCCATAGGCCGTGCGCCTATGGCGGCTGTGCGAAGGCGCTCCTATGCAACGTTTGGGCGATAAAGCCGCTCTCCCTGCGGGAATTGCTTTACGGTGGCACGGCTCAGTGACTTTAGCGGTTGCTGGCTGCTGGCTGATGAGCTGCTTTTTCTGCTTTTCCCGCTCTCCCTACGGGAATCGCTTTACGGCGGTACGGGCCAATGACTTTAGCGGTTGCTGGTTGCTGGCTGGTGAGCTGCTTTTTCTGCTTTTGCCCGCTCTCCCTGCGGGAATCGCTTTACGGTGTATGGGCCAGTGACTTTAGCGGTTGCTGATTGCTGGCTGGTGAGTAGCTTTTTGCTTTTGCCGCTCTCCCTGCGGGAATTGCTTTACGGTGGTGCGGGCCGGTGACTTTAGCGGTTGCCGGTTATGGCTGGTGAGTAGCTTTTTCTGCTTTTGCCCGCTCTCCCTACGGGAATCGCTTTACGGTGACACGGGCCAGTGACTTTAGCGCTTGCTGGTTACTGGCTGGTGAGCTGCTTTTTCTGCTTTTGCCTGCTCTCCCTACGGGAATCGCTTTACGAAGATAAACGCCCTTTACTCCCTGTCCAACAATGCATTGTAAATATCGCGTTTGGCCAAGCCACGGTCTGCGGCGGCTTTTTTCATAGCTTCCTTCCGTGCCATTCCTGCGTTTTCATAGTGAGAGACATGCAGCTCAATGCTGAGTTCGCGCCACCAGGAGGATTCAGCAATCTCAGCTTCTTCTTTGCTTTCCCCTTCAACAACGATTACATATTCGCCAAGCGGCGGATGTTCGGCCAGCCAAGCAGAACATTCCTCAATCGTGCCGCGCAGAAACTCCTCATAACGTTTTGTCAGTTCACGGGCCAGCACCACCCGGCGGTTGCCGAATGCCTCCTGCAGATGAACCAAGGTTTTGGCTACCCGGTGCGGAGATTCATAGAACAGCAAAGTTCCCTGCACAGAACGAACAGCGGATAATACATTACGGATATCCTTACGCTCCCTGGGCAGGAACCCGACAAAGGTAAAGCTTGTGGTCGGCAAGCCGGAGGCGATCAAAGCTGACAAAGCCGCGTTAGCTCCGGGGATCGGAATGACCGGAATATGGTGGCTGACGGCCAGTGCTACAAGATCAGCTCCAGGGTCGGAAATCGCCGGCAGACCGGCGTCGCTGACGAGCGCCAAATTTTTACCTTCTATTATATAGCGGATCAGTTCCGGTCCACTGGCAGCCTTATTATGCTCATGATAACTGAACAGCATGGAGGGCGTAATTTCAAAATGGCTCAGTAACTTACGCGTCTGTCTTGTATCCTCGGCGGCAATAATATCACATTCTTTTAAAGTGCGGACTGCACGGTAAGTCATATCCTCCAGATTGCCGATTGGCGTAGCGACCAGATAAAGACAACCGCATCCTGGCGGTTTAATTCCATCATTGTTGTTTTGAAAGCTGCTTTGGCATGTTATAGTCATTATTTACCCTCTTTGTTTCCATAATAAATATCCATAATTTCCGGACAGTATTGATTGTCCTCATTATATACGATCAGCGGCGGTTGTAAACGCACCTCAGGCTTTCCATCGCGTGCAGCTTCAATCAATACCATATTGGCTTCCAAATGCGCTCTTGGATGCACGAAACGAATCAGCTTTGGCTCCAGTCTGTTTTGTCTCATCAGGCTGATAATATCCACCAGACGCTGTGGTTTGTGTACCATACTTACCTTGCCTCCGGTGCGAACCAGTCTTACACATGCCTGAATCACCTCTTCCAGCGTGCAGCCAAGCTCATGGCGGGCCATCGCTTGATGTGTATTCAGCTTGAGATCGCTTCCGTTAAGCGGCATGTACGGCGGATTAACGGTAATCGCATCGTATACACCGTATCCTGCCTCATTATGCAGTTCGCGTAAATCCCCCTCATGTATCTTGATGCGCTCCTGCAGGCCGTTTAAGGCTACACTACGGCGGGCCATATCCGCCAAACGCGGCTGAATTTCAATACCTTCTATAGAAGCTTTGGTTCGTGTAGTGAGCAGTATCGGAATAACTCCATTGCCAGTACAAAGATCAAGTACTCTGCCGCGTGGCGGTATACCCGCAAACCGGGCCAGCAGTACGGCATCCATCGAGAAGCTGAACACTTCATCACTCTGAATAATCCGCAGATCATGAGTCAATAAATCATCCACCCGCTCCGTTGGCAGTAAGGGAACAGATATTTCGTTAGAAAAATTCGTCATTGTAATCTCCTAAATGTTTTGTTGAGCATATGCTTCAATGAAATTCTTCGAAACAAAACTTGCTTCGAAAGCATACACTTAGTTTTGCCTGAGCAACACTTCAATGAAATTCTCCGAAACAAACTTGCTTCGGAAGCATACGCTTAGTTTTGCCTGAACCTATGCACGCTTTCAT
The DNA here is from genome assembly GCF_051594305.1 of Paenibacillus sp. IHBB 3054. Lineage (NCBI taxonomy): Bacteria > Bacillati > Bacillota > Bacilli > Caryophanales > Paenibacillaceae > Paenibacillus > Paenibacillus sp. IHBB 3054. The sequence goes on from NZ_JBOFBG010000043.1 coordinate 54,926, forward strand.
CAGTCTACGCCCATAAATTCAAAAAAAACCGTAGGCGTAAATCTCCTACGGCTGGATATCCTCATTTATTAAGAAAAGAAAGGCAGAACAGACAATCACCTTCTGTGCGCAAATGACCGAAATAGACATTGCAGATGTGAAAGCCTTCATGATACAGCCGGGCCAGATTGTCATAACCTTCCCCAACTACCTCTTCTGTTCCCTCTCTGGCAGCCAAAAGAGCTTCCGCCTCCGCAGTATCAACGGCAGGGTCCAAAGGTGCGTCCCTCTTCAATATTTTGCGGAGCTGTTCATTCTCCAGACTAAGCCTTTGATTGGTTTCCATCAGTTCCTTAACCGTCTGTTTCCAATCTCCGAGACTTGCGCGCATGCTTTCCATCTGCGCTTCCATCTCCTGCATGTGTGCAAATATATTTATCTTCTCCAAGTTTCCACCCCGAAAGTAACCTTATATGGTTTACTTGACGACAACATCATCCATTGGAAGTTCCTTAACTTTGCCCACTTCAAACAGCTGTACATGAACCGTGCGGGTTCCGGCATTAATTCCTACCACCTTGCCGTCACCGAGTGAGGTTACGACAATCTTGCCTACCGCCGGCATTTCTTCCTTCGTGCTTTCGTAATTATCATGCTCAAACTTCAGGCAACACATCAGCCGTCCGCACAGACCCGAGATCTTTGTCGGATTAAGCGAAAGGTTCTGATCCTTAGCCATCTTGATCGATACCGGCTCGAAATCTCCAAGCCAGGAAGAGCAGCACAACACTCGTCCGCAAGGCCCCAGACCACCCAGCATCTTAGCCTCATCACGCACACCAATCTGCCGCAGCTCGATCCGGGTACGGAAAATACTTGCCAGGTCCTTGACCAATTCGCGGAAATCGACGCGGCCCTCGGCAGTGAAATAAAATATAATCTTATTGCGGTCAAACGTGAATTCCACATCCACAAGCTTCATTTTGAGGCCATGATCGCGAATTTTATTTAAACAGGTGGTAAAAGCGTCCTTGGCTGCACCTTTGTTCTCTTCAACCACACGTGCGTCGGTTTCTCCGGCAATACGCATGACCTTCTTGAGAGGCAATACAACATCCGCTTCCTGCACCTCTTTTTTGCCAACGACAACTCTACCGTATTCGACCCCTCTTGCCGTCTCAACAATAACGCATTGATCGCGTTCAATCGGGAAATCAAGCGGATCAAAATAATATATTTTACCCGCTTTTTTGAAGCGGACACCTACTACGCTGTACAAAAATTAACCCCCTTGTTTGCCGGTAAAGGAACCCTTAAGCAAGTCCGCTCTCTGATGATCCATGCTTGTCCTTCCTTATCCGTTAAACCCATACTTCCAGGCTGAAGCGACATATAGAGGATATATCATAACTAACCCTTTAACTTTCCAGTCGGATTAAGAACTGCTCCAGACACAGTTGGGCATTGGCATTGGACCGGAGCCTCCGCTTGCTCTCCGCCGCGAATTCCATATAAGCCACCCATTGTTCCGTACTCCGCTGACGGGCATGTCTGGAAATAAAGTCTAACTGATCTATGAAAACGATGCTTTCGTGTCTTCGGTACAGGAAGTAAAGCATATCTTTAAACCAAAGGTGGAACATGCTGAAAAGAATATCCAAATGTTCACCGAGCCCGGCCTTGAACAGCTTCTGCCCTACGGTTGCTACCGCAGTGCTGCCTTTGCCCAAAGACTCCTTAGCTAATTGTAACACTAGATTTCTCATTTCTGCAAACCAATTCTGTGCCAAAAGTTCCCTGCAGCCATCAAGACCTGAAGTCAGCGATACTGCACACCGGGCCAGCGGCACGGGAACCCCCTCGCCGGATAACGCCTGGAGCATAATATCCGGATGCAGCGGACTAAACGGAATCCGCTGAGTCCTTGACTGGATCGTTGGAAGCAGGGAACTGCTATTGTCGGAGATTAAAATGCCTACTGCCGGAGCAGGTGGCTCCTCCAAAAATTTGAGCAGACTGTTGGCGGCTTGCACCGTCATTTTATCCGCTCCTTCTATAATATAAACCTTCGGGTTAATTCCTTCCGAGCGGTAAGAAAAAACACGCTGCAGCTCACGAATCTGATCGATCTTAAGGCTCGCCCCTTCGGGCTTCAGCAGGGTTAAATCCGGATGGTTGCCATGCTCAACCTTGCGGCATTCCAGGCATTCCCCACAGGCATCGTCCTTGAGCGCGGTGCAAAAAATGGCTTGCGCAAACATCAGCGCTGTCTTCATTTGTCCGCTCCCGGAAGGTCCGGTGAACAGATAGGCATGACTAACCGCTTCTTTGCGCAATGCATTTTGCAGCAGGCGTTTGGCATCCTCCTGGCCTAATATATCATGAAAAGGCATAAATTCCTCCAACTCTTTTAAAAAGCAAGATTAATCAGCATTCCGCGGATCTCTCCAACCCGTCCCAGCAGATCAATACGGCCATGCTCACTTTCCAGCAAGTCATCCGCCAAGTTCAGCAGCGCGGCATCGATCTCCTCCAACAGTTTATACCTTTTACTCCTGCCGCGACGGTCCCAGCCCTTCGTATCCTTCAGAATGACTCCGCGGCGCGCAGTCTCCTCCAGAAACTTTTTGATCATATTGCGGTAAATCGCCAGCTCACGGACCGTCATGGATTTGGATAGCCGATCGCCCTGCTGCTGGATATCTTTAATCTGGCGGTTAAGCTCATCTATCGTTTTCTGTTCACCCTGCTGATGGAATACATCAGTAAATGATTTTTGCTGAATGGGCCTTCTACCTTCTTCGTTAGTCGGCAGCTCGCTTTTTAGGGGCCTGTAGCCCGGATTGATTTTCAAAGGTATCTACCGTCCTTATCATGGGATTGCACCGGTATTATGCTCAATAATGCTCAAAACGATCAACAGGAAGCACGAATACTGTTGCTCCGCCTACCTGTACCTCTACAGGAAGTGGTAAATATGAATCCGTCGTACCGCTCATAGGAGTTACCGGAGTAACAAGCTGCTCACGCACTTTGCAGCTATTGCGGATAACACTAAGTACAGCATCTACCTGAGTATCGTCTACACCAATCATAAATGTGGTATTCCCTGCGCGCAGAAACCCGCCTGTACTGGCCAGCTTGGTTGCACGGAAGTTTGCCTTGACCAGCTCACTGGACAACCGGTTACTATCTTTATCCTGGATAATTGCGATGATTAAGTTCATCTTCGTTCCCTCCTAAAAGTTTTGTAGGCGATACATTGGAGAGTTACCTCTTCAAAGGTGATGTGAAAAGTTCACACCTAAGTAATATTAGACAAAGTGCCTTAAAAATCCTTTAAAATGCGCTCCTTCAGCGTACGAACGATATCCTGTTCAACCATATGAATCGGACGATTAGCATCGAGGACAACAATCCGCTGAGGATCTGATGCAATAACGAGCTGATACCCTTCACGAACCTTTTGGTGAAAAGCCAGGTTTTCCAAATCAAGGCGGTTCACTTCCCGTTCCTGATTGGCAGCGATCCGTGACAGCCCCACCTCCGGGTCCACATCCAGATAGAAGGTTAGATCCGGCATCCGGCTTCCAATGGCAAAGCGGTTAATGCTCCAGACCTCTTCAATGCCAAGTCCTCTCGCATAACCCTGATACACGAGACTGCTGTCTACAAACCGGTCACAGAGTACGGTAATCCCGTCCTTGAGGGCAGGCTCAACTACTTCCGCCAGATGCTGGCTTCTTGCCGCTGCATACAGCAACGCTTCCGTCCGGGAATCCATAGCAGTATGGGCGGGATCCAAAATGATGGATCGGATCTTCTCGGCGATTTCAATCCCCCCGGGTTCACGCGTAATCCGGTAGGGCATGGAGTGATTCTGCAAATATGCCGCCACCCGGCCCAGTACTGTTGTTTTTCCCGAGCCATCGCCTCCCTCCAAAGTAATGAAGAAACCTTCTCGTGCCACTTATACTTCTCCGCCCTTCTGAATGTTGTATACCTTGATATGCTGTAAGACCGGATCAGCGCAGGCCTGAAATTTAGCTCCGCCTTTACTGAGACCACTCAGCCGGTTGCATATGGCTTCGGTTATTGCTTCGCCTGGATAGAGCAGTGGAATGCCCGGCGGATAAGGAATAACCATCTCTGCCGCCACTCTTCCTATACTATATTCCAAGCGGATACTTTCCGTTTCACTTTCAAGCACCGGCCGTAAAGAGAACGGAACCGGATCTGAAATCAGAGACGTGGTGAAATTGTTCCACGTGGAATTATTGCTGTGAGGAGATTTGCTTCCCTCTGCCTGGCTGTCAGCTAAGGCTGCTGCGGGTGCTTGCTCCGCAGCAGCCTTAGAAACCGCAGATGCCGGACCAGCAGCAGCCCCAGATGCCAGCGGCACCGGGCATGGCATGTCTGCATCAATCTCCTGCAGCGCGCTCAGCAGCGCTGCGGCATCTTCAGCCTTCGAGCCGAGGCTGAAGGCCAGCACTACGTGCCGGGCATCGCTCATCTCCGGCACGATGCCCTTCTCCTCGAGCCTGCGCTGCAGCTCGAAGCCCCCCAGGACCCCGGCGGCGTCATAAATGACGGCCTTGAAGGGGTCCTGCATGCTGTACGCCGCCCCGCTCTGCGGCGGCGTTCCCGTGCCGGCGGCTGCGCCTGCGCCGCCGGAAGGCTGCAGCAGCCTATAACGCGGCAGCTGCGCTAGGCCGCGCCGCAGGACGTCTACGGCGGCGAGCCCCGCCGTGAAGGCATCGGCGCGCTGGCTGTGCACCAGCCGCCGGGCCAGATCGAGCGAAGCCATCACGGGGTAGGATGGGCTGGAGCTCTGCACCATCGCGAGCCGCTGCCTAAGCAGGGTGCGGTCAAGCCGCGGGCCCTGCACATGCAGCATGGCGCCCATGGTGAGCGCCGGCAGCATCTTGTGCGTGGACTGCACTACGCCGTCCGCGCCGCACCTTAGCGCCCCTGCCGGCAGCGCGGGGTGCTGTCCGTAATGCGCCCCATGCGCCTCGTCAACCAGCAGCGGAACGCCGCTGTCGTGACAGATCTGCGCGAGGGGCGCCAGGTCGCTGCCCATGCCGTAGTAATTCGGCATGGTGACCAGCACAGCTGCGGCTTCCGGGTAGGCTGCCAAGGCAGCCTGCACCGTCTCAGCCGCAGGAGCGACCGCAAGGCCGCTGTCCGCATCCAGCAGCGGCTCCAGAAAAACTGCCTGAACACCCGCCAGCATTAGTCCATGAATGACCGATTTATGCACATTTCGCTGCAGAATCATGATCATTCCCGGCTGGGGGCATACCGTCAGGATGAGGGCAAGATTACCGGCAGTGCTGCCGCCAACGAGAAAAAAACTCTCTTCCGCCCCAAAACAATCCGCTGCCAGCTCCTGTGCTTCCTTAATCACCCCTTCAGGATGATGAAGGTCATCTGTTCCGGTAATCTCTGTGACATCATATTTCATGATCTCATCCAGATACCCTGCGCCCCCGAATCCGCTATAAGCCTCACCATTCTTATGGCCCGGCACATGATAAGATATATTACCCTTTACTCTATATTGTTCCAACATTTCGTATACAGGTGCCCTGCCAGGCTGTAAATTGTTCATGATCTATTCCTTCCCTGGGGGTTACCTTCTATTTTAACGCAAATATGTGCAAACGCCTATTATTCTGCACAAAAGCCTCTTCACGACAACAAAACGGCTCCTCCCGTCCTTTAAGACGGGGAAGCCGTTATATTGAAGCCTTCTTATGCAGCCAACGCGACACATAACCACCGCCTGCTTTTTTTACCCCATCTTGATTTCATACCTGTGCTCTGCTCAAGCGTTCTTCTGCAATCCGATCTTCTTCATCCGTCCAATAAAAAAACGGTATTTGGCATCTTCCGCCTCTGTATGCACCATTTCACTCTCACAATCCTCACAAATGAAATGCGAGACAATCACAATACCTTCCTCTTTCACTTGTCCGCAAATGATGCAGGGCTGTCCGGGTTGCTGTTCCATTACCATCCCACCTTGACTCTTTTAAGAACAGTATGTTACACCTTCTATCATTTTAAACCTTTTCATAGTTTTTTCCTATCCTTCAAGGCTTATAATATATATATTCCGTCATTTATCTAAAGGTGAGCCTGATGCTGAAGTTTAATAAATTGCTGCCATTCGCCGATATTAGTAACATGAGAACTAAGTGAGGAGGTCAAACCTTTCTTTATGGAACCTAACACCAAAGGCGCAGCCACATTCTATCAATACAAGCTTATTAAAAAGATTAATCTCACGCCTGTTAAGCTGCGGATATATATTGCGCTCCCCCTCTTTTTCGTAGTGCTGGAAACAGTGTTCCTTTCCTGGTGGAGTATCCTGTTCATGATTATTGCCGCACCTGTTGTGATATGGATTCAATATGTAATCTCGCGGTCAGTTCTGGTCATTACCGGGCATCCCATCGCCAAGCGGTGGAGATTATCCTTTCGCCTGCCATGGCTTGGTTATATGCCTGATCAATACATCAGCTATGGCATCTTCCGTAAAGTGCAGATGCATAACTTCTGGATCGGCCTGTGCATCGCCGCGCTGTTTATTGTATGGTCTCCGCCGGCATTTACAGTATCCTTGATCATCTGTCATCTATGGGTGCTCTTCCCCCGTCTTTATACGCTGCTGAGACTAAATCGTGATGAGAAAAATGGTATGCTTAAGTTCACATCCACTGATGTTTCTTATTACTCTCAGTAATCAACAAGCCACATACATACAGCGATGAAATGCTCACACTACAATAAATAACCGCCGTCTATTAGGACGGCGGTTATTTATTTACTCTCCAGCTCTTAAACTATGTTTTCTTCTCCTTCGGAATCATCACAATGAAATAGTCATCATGGATCGTTAGGTGAACTGTGAGTCCATCCTTCTCAAAGACTCGGGAGCTTCCGGAGTCATCATCCTGTTGTTCTTCCCATCCCCAAGCCTTGATAGCTTCCAAATAAGGCTCTGCTACGCCTTCCTTTTCTTTAAGTCCGGGCAATGAATAACGAACATAATCCATCGCGACATTGGTAGTGGTCCGATCAGGAGAGCTAGCATCCTTAGGTACCGGAAAGCTTTTTTCGTTAAGTGCACCCTCAAAGGCATCCCAGGCAGGCTCTTTCGTACCGCAACCAACCAGCATTACACAAACTATAGAAACAATAAATAATATCCACAAGGGCCGGGTTCGCTTCATACCTTAAATCCTCCTTACCTCTACCATGCATCTAAAGACGCAAGAAAATTCAAATTTAGAATTTATCAGTAGTTCATTCGTATTAAGGTTCTTCTTAATATTTGCACTTTTCTATTATACTTTGATCTGCTGTGGCGTCGGTAACAAAAATGTCACTCCATTGTAAGCGTTTTATAAATTTATGCTCCTCTATACCTATCTCTTACACTCTAAATAACAAAAAAGCCACTGTTGAGAAAC
>NZ_JBOFBG010000044.1:0-60839 GCF_051594305.1 Paenibacillus sp. IHBB 3054
TAGGTACTTTTCGTAAATTTCATTGTTTTTAATTTCTTCTACAGTCATTTGTTTTTTTGGAATAGTGACACCAGTGCAAGGATTATCCTTACGAATTTCTTCTTTGATTTGGGGACGTTCTGGATGGAACGAAAACCGGTTGATCCATTCTTCCAGCGGCGGCATTATTTCACCGTTTGGGATAACGGTGGCCGTCTTGCAGGTGGATGGAGATCAGAACGATAGCTTAGGGTCAAGTTCTCAAATAGTAGGGCATACAGGAATTGTAAATTCAAACTTCAAGGTTGTTCATGTGACATTACCTGTTAATGGTGGAACAGTAGATAATATGACGGGTTACATGAATAGGCATGGTGCGGGGGAAACAATAAAAGTCTATCGGCCTACAAATGGAATGGGTGTAAGTGCTGCTAAATGGGCTACTTGGGATTTCCAATATGTTAAAGAATACTCTATAGTTCCTTTTTCAAAACTAGGAACCCTTTCCGCTAATTATTGCTCTAAATTTGTTTGGCAAGCATTTTATAATGGTGAAGGAATAGACTTGATGAACGTTAATAATACCCCCGATCTTAGGGGATTTGTTACTCCATCAATGGTTATAAACTCACCTTTCGTAATTTATATGACTTCATTTACTGCTGTTTAATAGGTTAAGTTTCTTTGAAGAAAATGTTATATTAGGTTTATTGTTGAGATGTATATGGAAAGCTTTTTTATTTGTTTTCTAGCTTTTACTACAGGAGGTGGTTTTAAAATTAGAAAATTTGTGATTATCGCAGCATCAATTATCATTTTGCTCGTAATTGGGATTTATGCAGCACTCCAGTTTAAATATAATTCACTTGAAAAAAGCCTAAAAGCATATTTAATTACTGTAGAGGGATACTCTGAATCTGATATAGTGAGTGTTAAAGCTGAGTTAAGTTCTATGCCGAAATTTCCTGTATATGTAATATTTGCTGATGACCCTAATACAAAATACATTTTCACAGACAGAGATGCATCAGACTGGACACAACTAGATCCTAAAGAACCGCAGCGATTAAAAAAGGATAACTAATTACAGCGGGTTTTATACGGAGTTTTCATTTGATTTTATTATAGTGCGGACTATTCGAGGACTACATACAAAGTCCTGGAGAACGATGCAGACTTCCTAACTGCTACCCTTGCGCAATCCAAGGTATCAGTCTGGTCCGGGAAGATCCGGACCCAATTGGCCACCTAATGGATTATGGCGGGTTGGTGGAGTCGTATTCCCAAGAGACAATCAAGATTGCCGGCAGTTTGTTCATACGTGAACGATTTGAATTTAGAGCATACATAAAATAACCCGCCGGGCTCGTGACGGACGGGTTTGTTTTTGTTTATTTTGTTGCAGTGTACTCACTTACTTCAAAGGTAAGGATCTTATCATGTACCACGTATTCAGTATGTTTGCTGAACGGGCCTTTGTTGTTATCGTGCTTATCAAGATCGAATTCTTTTTCAAGGCCAGTATTCATCGTTACAACCAAGATGGCACGATCGCCGGTTGGTTGCTCTGGAGTTGGTGTTACCGTAGGTGTTGGTGTTTCCGTTGGAGTAGGTATTACAGTATCAGGACTTAAAAGTTCTCCAAATATATCTATCGCATCAATAATAAAGTCAACACTGTATGTCCCTTTTGTCAACTTGCTTATCTCTACTGTGTGGATTTTATCCTCTAATCCTTCTTTTTCATAAACTAGAATTTGATGACTCGTTATCTGAGAGAATATTTCAACCTTTTCCTAAGATGCTGTCAAGTAGGGACTAAGAATTAATGCCATTCGTAGATAATCCAACTAATCATGCGGCTACATGGTTGCGGAGACAACACTACAGTTTGCTTATTTTCTTCATCAGCACATAGCCGCAACCTTTTGCTTACCTGCTTAATCTGTTTTGACTGGCTTGGAAGTCATTATCTGTGAAGGAGCGGTGTCAGGACGTTATCATATGTAGAAAAGCACCTAGCGCATTTGGGCAGGTGCTTTTTATTGATTATGACTTCCGCACTGGCCTGATATACTTCAAAAACCGCTCCGGATCGTGATAAACGTAAATGATTCTCCCAAGGGAAGTATCAAAGCAGTAACCAGTGCCTGCAAAATCAAAAGTTGCCATTGTCCTTTCCATCTTTTCCTCTACACTACGATTTTCCTGCTCATAATTGAATGGCCCATGTTCAAAAACAATATACTCGGCTTCGGGAACATCAATCATAAGCATTTGTGGTGGTACTTCACCTTTATAATCAAAAGGAAGACGTACACCAAAACACTCTGTACGTGGAATACCCCAATCGCAGAGTCTGCCGTCCGGGTCATTAATGTAAGCCATAATCTGACCGCTGCCGCCGTTAGATTCACTCCCACCATCGTCATCCAATTTGCCCTTGATACTATCGAGTAAGCCGCAAATTGTTTCGCAGTCCTGTCCCGGAATAAGACTTTGCTTTTGCCAAAAATCCCAATACCCATTACTCTCATAGTTTTTAATGTGCAAAAATTTGTGTGCGGGAATGGTTACAAAATAAATGTTAACATCATCTGTAGATTTGATCATACCAATCTCTCCAAATCCGAAAAAGTAGCGGTCGAAAGGGTTTATTTTTGTACGAAGGGCAACAGGCATAGGCTTTTTTCGGTATTCACTTGGAGTTACACCATATGTTCCCTTGAAAGCCCTGGTAAAAGCTTCATGTGATGAAAAACCATAATCAAAAGCAATATCCAAAATGCTTCTTTCACTATCCCGAACCTCTTTTAGTGCAAAGGCTAATTTTCTATGCCGCAGATAATCCCTAAATTGCATACCCGATATTTCCTTGAATTTTCTCGTAGTATGAAATTCGGAATAACCTAACTTGCGAGAAAGAAATTGTAGCGTTATTGCTTCACCGTTACGATTTTTAATACACTCGTCGATTTCATCAACGATTATTTGGATTTGCTTGTGCCACTCGTACATTCGACTGTTCACCTCGTTTCAACCACTCTATAGTCATCATAGAGTAATGGAAATTGCATTGCTTGATTTTACTTGCGGAAAAGAGAGGATATATTTTATTCCTTAACTCGCCTAATATAAATTTTCAGCGCTTACACAACATCAAACACTAAGCGCAGATAAGGAAACTACTCTGCCTTGGATAATATCAACGTTATCATTCAATGACAATTCAAACGTTTTGGTCCTAACCAAACACCAGCCCCACCTTATCGTATATTTAATGTATTGGTTGTTAGTATTTCCAAAACCTACAATATAGAGAAATAAAAGAATTTTCTAAACATTTATGTCTATATCTGCAATAAAGTGAGCGGAGATAATTAATTTCTTTTTTATCCCATTGGAAGAATATCTTACTTATTGTATAAAGAACGTATGTTTGGTTATAATACAAACAAATGTTCTTATTTTATCGGAGGCGATCAATCATGAAAATGAGCATCGGCCAAACCATCGAAATCATATACTTGGACAAATTGGGAGAGATCACTCAGAGGCGAATTGAAATATTGGACATACGGAATGGGTGCGTTCGGGCTACTTGCTTATCAGTCCATGCGCCACGAGTCTTTCTGCTCTCTAATATCCTCGCGTGGCATCCGGCACGGGAGCAGCGATATGCCTAAGGACCGAATCATTTTACTTTCAGATTGCCAAGCGTTTTACGCAAGCGTCGAAAAGGCTGCCCACCCTGAATACAAAGATAAGCCTGTCGCAGTCGGAGATCCAACTAGGATGAATGGCATTGTATTGGCAGCATGCCCCATCGCCAAAGCCTATGGTGTAACCACCGCGTCACGCGTTGGTGAAGCAATGACTAAATGCCGGGATCTAGTGGTCATCCGGCCACGGATGAGTACGTATATAAAGGTCTCTCTGCTGATCTCAGAAATATATCATAGTTATACCGACCTTGTTGAAGCCTTCAGTATCGACGAGCAATTTTTGGATGTGACAGGCTCATTGAGCTTTTTTGGAGGAGATTTGCAGGAGGTAATTCACTCCATTCAGCAGCATGTCATGTTATCAACTGGTGTTTGGACCAGAGTGGGGATCGGACCGACAAAAATACTTGCTAAGATGGCAAACAACTTTGCCAAGAAGAAGGACGGAGGAATTTTCAGGCTTGATTACGACAATTTAGATAAAGAGCTCTGGCCGTTGCCAGTGCATGAAATGTTTATGGTGGCTGGTCGAATGAGCAAAAATTTTTACCGCATGGGTATTACCACAATTGGAGATATTGCCCGTATGGAGTTAGGTGAGTTTAAGCGGAGAATGCGTACGACTATGGGCAAGCAAAGCGATATTCAGGCGGAGTATTACTGGCAGACTGCCCGTGGCATAGATCCCAGCCCAGTAGTTACCGGGATACGCCATCAAATCAAATCAGTAGGACACGGTAAGGCTCTACGCTGGAATTTGTATACCCGACTAACTGAAATCGAGGTTGTCTTGCTTGAATTGGTAATTGAGGTTTGCCAACGAGCGCGGAGATACCGGTATATGGGAGCAACGGTGTCTATAGCGGTATCAGAAACCGATGGTGATAAATCAAACTCATACAGCCGACAAATGACACTGCCGGAGCCATCGTCTTTAACTCATGAGGTGGCAGCAGCAGCATATCGCTTATTCGTTGATAATTGGACCGGTATGCCTTTAAGCCGTTTAGCGATATCTATATCGCATTTGACCGATGACAGTGTCATGCAACTTACGTTATTTGATGACCGTATCCGCACATACAACAGAGAACGGGCAATTGATCAAATCAAAACCCGGTACGGTAGCCGAGCGCTCATACGTGCTTCCTCGTTGCTCGAATCTGGAGTTGCCCTGGAACGGGCTGAACAGATTGGAGGACATTATAAATGAGTAAATTAAACGGGAATGAGAGATGGAAAACCAAAATGTTAATGACCGAACACGTGGAGCAGTATGAGCAGAAGCAAGATGATGAGGTAAGAAAAATGATAACCGTTGATGAACGGACAATGGTTCGTGACCTCATATTGCTCCCTTACATAGATACTATGGTTAGCAAGAGCCTGAAGGAGATCGAACATTCAGGCAACATCCTTAAACGCGCCTATTTAATGGCCGGGCAAGCCATACAGCGTAGGATTATTCAGGATACCTATCAGTTACAAAAAGAGCTGAAGCAGCGAAATATTAGGATGCTGGCGGATGAACAGGAGGAATTTTTAGTATATTATAAAATCTTTTGCCGGGGGTACCAGGAACGCTTTGGACTAACTCGTGATGTTATGCGTACAGAGATAAGCTTAAGGTTGACCAAGTATACCGCCGACCTTGGGACAGTATTAAAAGACCTGCAAAAATAAGACGAAACCCCGTCAGTTCATTTGAACTGGCGGGTATTTTTTATTCACATCATAATGGTATAATAGACTACTGGACGTATTTTGGAACAATGAAGGTTAAGGAGCGATACTTTTTGAAGACACTTATTATTGCGGAGAAACCGGATATGGGGCGGAATATCGCCGCCGCAATAGAACCAAAGGCCAAAAATTACCGTTCCTATCTGGAAGGGGAGCAGTACATCATCACATGGGCGATTGGACATCTTATCGGGTTGGCCGAGCCTGAAGCCTATGACGACAAATATAAAAAATGGAATATCAATGATTTGCCGATCATCCCCGAGCAGTTCAAGCTGGTACCCAATGCGCGTACCATTGACCAGCTGAAAGTTATTGGTGAACTGGCCAAACGCAGCGACCTATTGGTCAATTCCTGCGACGCCGGGCGGGAGGGACAGCATATCTTTTCGCTGATACAGCGGCATCTGAAGCTGAATCAGCCAGTGAAACGGCTGTGGATTTCCGATTTGACTCCGGAGACGATCCGTAAAGGGTTCCAGGAGCTGCGGGACGGATCAGAGTACGAAAACCTGACCAAAGCCGCCAGAGCACGCAGTGAAGCGGATTGGCTGATTGGCATGAACGGCTCACGGGCGTTTACGACCAAACATAATGTGCTGCTGTCCGTTGGGCGGGTGCAGACTCCAGTACTTGCGCTGATCTATGACCGCCAGAAGACGATAGAAGCTTTTTCATCGCTTAAGTTTTTTGAAGTGGAGGGACATTTCGCTCAGAACGAGATGACCTACAAAGGGATGTGGCAAGGGGAACGTCTGACGGATGGAGCCAAAGCTGAAGCGTTGGCCGCTAAGGTCAAGGGCAAGCCGGGGAGGATAGCTTCTTATGAGGTCAAAGAGACGAAAGAGTACCCGAATAAGTTATATGATTTGACGCTGCTGCAGCGCGAGGCGAACGGTAAGCATGCTTTTTCCGCCAAAAAAACGCTCGATATTGCTCAGGCATTATATGAAAAGCATAAGGTGATCTCCTATCCCCGGACCAATTCCAACTATGTGACCGAACAGAACATCCCGGAGATGCACAAGACGCTTTCCGCCCTGCAAGGTACATCGTATGACGAATGGGTTAAAGGCGCCAACCGGAATCTGGTCCATAAAGGCAATAAGTTTATCTGCAATCCCTCGAAGGTTGAAGATCACCATGCCATTCTGCCGACTAACCGCAAAGCATCGGGACTTAGCGCGGATGAGGCCAAGCTGTACGACTTGATTGTGCGCCGCTTCCTCTCGCAATTTTATCCGGCTGCTGAATATAAGGTTCATACCGTACTTACCGAGGTGGAGAACGAAAATTTCAAAACTACGGTCAAGGAGCTGCTGTCCCTGGGCTGGAAAGTGATTTACGGCGATCAGAAGAAGGACAAGGCCAAGCCGTCCAAGGGCAAAGGCAAGGAAGATGAAGAGGAAGAAGAAATTGAAGTGAATGAACCGTTCTCAGTGGTTCCTGCCGATGAGGTGCTGTGCAGTGATGCGATCGTCAAAGAGAAGGACACCCAGCCGCCCAAGCACTACACGGAGGGTACGCTGCTGAAAGCGATGGAAAGTGCGGGCAAGCAGATTGAGGATGAGGAGCTGCGCGACGCGATGAAGGACTCCGGCCTTGGCACACCAGCTACCCGCGCGGCGACGATTGAACGGCTTAAGAACGTGGGTTATGTGGAAATGCAGGGCAAAAAAATCGCCATCACGCAAAAGGGCAGGACTGCCATTGAGCTTATTCGTGGTGCAGGCGTCGAACTGCTGACGTCACCGGAAATGACCGGCCAGTGGGAGCGGCGGTTGAATGAAATCGCCAGAGGCACGGCGGCGGACGGGCAGTTTATGGAGAACGTCAAGCGATTCGCCTCGATGATTGTGGACAAAGTCCGGGTACAGTCCCGGGCAGCCAAAACCTCCTTTGAAGGGGAGACGCCATCCTTGAAAGGCGGAGCCAAAGGACGAAGCGGAGCCGGCGCGGCACGCAAGCCGGCAGGTAAACCGGCTGAGGCGAAGCCCCGCAAAGCGGCTGGCGAGTCAGGAGCGGAAGCTGCCGGAAAAGCGGCTGCGGCTAAAGGGGATGACGGACCAAAAATCATCGGGAAGTGTCCGCGGCCCGGCTGCGGTGGAACGATTTTTATGGGGCGCAAAGGGTATGGCTGTTCCCATTACAAGGAAGGCTGTAAATTTGTCATCTGGAAGGAAAATCACGGCCGCACCCTTAGTGATGCCCAGGTCAAGGCGCTGATTGAGAAAGGCAAAACAGGCAAGCTGAAGCTTGCCGGCGAGGACGGCTCACCGCAGGAGGGCAAGCTGGTACTCTCGGATGTAAGTACAGGTCAACTGACTGTAGAATAAAGGCAAAGTTTAAATCTTACGAGCAATCAAAGAGGATGCACCCTGGCCTAATGATTTCCGGCCGGAGCACATCCTCTTTTTAAATGCATTACATTCTTATTTGACCAGTTCGGCTTCGATTGCAGCGGCCAGTGTTTCATATGAGGAGTTCGGCAGGAGAACGCCGTTCACCATGAATTTAGGTGTGCCATTCACTCCATAAGAGCCGGCAATCTTAAAGTCTTCCTTCACATCATACATGTAGGTGTGATTCTGGACATCCTGCTCAAATTGAGCGTAGTCCAGGCCATCAATATTGTTCTTCACGAAGTCTAGGATGAACTTTTGGGTAATCCAGATCTTGCTTTCGTCACCCTGATTCTCATATAGCTTGTGAAGATACTCCCAGAATTTCTCGTTACTCTGCTTATAGATGGCTTCGCCGGCACTTGCGCCAAGATAAGAATCCCGGTCAATAAATGCAAAGTTCATGAAATAAAATTGCACTTTGCCACTGTCTACATAATCTTTAATGAACGTATCCAGATAAGTTGCCGTCCATTTCTTGCAGGCAGGGCATTTGAAATCGGCGAATTCAATGACCTTTACCTTGGCATCTTTGCTTCCGAGATGCGGCTGCTTCTCATACTTCAGCCCGTCAACCACGATGGTGCCTTTTACATCCGTATAGTTGGGCAGATTGTCGAATACTATGGCCTCATCGTCTTTGTTGCTCGTCGTGATGTAGACAAGCACACCAAGGAGGATAACCACAACTACAGCCAGCAGCATGGGGAGTAAGCGTCTGCTGTCCGGAGCGTTCTTAGGGTTCGTCTTCTTGTTCATTCCTACCTCCTGCAATGAGATGAAAATCTTCTCAAACAGTATAATCACACTGCCAGGAGGTTGCCTATGTCATTTGTAACAAGGACTTGTCTTTTCGTCACCCGTGATTTTGTCGCAGAGACGCTGTCCGGATAACCGGGGTTACT
The DNA here is from genome assembly GCF_051594305.1 of Paenibacillus sp. IHBB 3054. Classification (NCBI taxonomy): domain Bacteria; kingdom Bacillati; phylum Bacillota; class Bacilli; order Caryophanales; family Paenibacillaceae; genus Paenibacillus; species Paenibacillus sp. IHBB 3054. The sequence goes on from NZ_JBOFBG010000044.1 coordinate 8,755, forward strand.
TCGTGAATAGAAGAAATGGTTACTACAGATTGCTGTATTTCACGTTGAAGCTCGATCAGGTTATAGAGCCATTCGTTCTGCTGCTTCAGGTAAATGCTGTTGATGCCTGCGGTGACGGCAGGGAGTACATCGGTGCGCAGAGAGTTGCCGATCATCCAGGTGCGCTGGCGCTCGAACGGGTAAGTGCTCAGAATATTTTCCAGTGATTCTACATTTTTGTGCTGGCGGATAAAGATCCGGTCGTTGAAATATACATCCAGCTTCATCTGTTCAATCTTGCGCTGTTGAATCGTATCGTCGCCGCCAGTGTACAGATATAAATCATGACCGTCCTGTTTCAATGAATCAAGCGTCTCGACCATGCCCGGATAAGCTTCGATTTCCTGATCGTAGACACTGAGTCCAAGCTTCATCAGCTGCTGCTCCTGATAGGGATCGGTTGACCGGTTGAATTTGGCGCAAAAATAGTGGTAGGTTGCAATGAGGGACTTGGGGAAATTTTCACTGGCCAGTCCGCTGGTGCTTACCGTCTCTACATCAATCTCGGCCTGTTTGGTGCGGACTTCACTCGTAGTAGGACCAATGCCGCTGAACCAGTCGGACATGAGTTCGAAATACTGCCCCAGAATGAGGTCAAAATATTTGTTGCAGTGCACCAGGGTGTCGTCCAAATCGAAAATTACTTGCTGTGTTGAATATTTCATAACGCTCACTCCTAAAAGTTTTGTTAGCAGATACTTATCGGCAGGGCTTCGTACAAAACTCGCTTCGTAAGCATTCGCTTAACTCTGTCTCTGTTTGGTACTGTTATTATAAACGAATATAGGATTCCAGGAACATCTGAAGATCCGAGGCGCCGTCCGCGCGGATGCTGAAACGTTCATTGCCTTCTCCTTCACTGCCCAGATGGACGCGCAGGAGACCGGCGACCCGTAGGATAAGCAAATGATGCATAAGCATTTCACTGGACTGGCTCAAATCGGACTGCATGTCCCATATGGTCTTGGGCTCATTAGCCACATAGCGCAGCAGTCTTAGACGCGTCGGGTCCGACAGCGCCTTGGTCAGGCGTAGCAGTACGGTAGGCGGCTCGTCTTCGTCTTCAGAAGGCACATCTACAGGGTACTGAATGATCATTAAGGTATTATAGAAGCAATACGTATTAATCGGCCGGTTGTGCACCGTAGGCAGCAGCACAATAGTCTGCAAATCCGGGATGTCACCGACTACCACTCCGCCTGAGGCGTATTCAATCAGCGCTCCAGGGTCCATTTTGCTCTCCAGCAGCTTCTTCTCCGAGGCGTCCTCAATCAGCAGCGGCAGAATCTTCTGCTCCACATGGCGGAAGTACTGATCATACCAAAGGCGAAGAAGCGGAGCATAGCTGTCTTTGATCCGTTTACATTCTTCAATCGTAAAATCGGGAAACAGGGGAGACAAGCGCTCGAATCGCTCCTCCAGTGAGGAAGACTCCAGTTCGTCCAGGAACTGCAGCACTTTGGAGCCTGGCCCGCGGTTGTAAGCCCAGGCATACAGCACATCATAGTCAGTAAAGGGCCATTCGGCAGCCTGCTTCAGAGCGGATACCTGCTGCGGCGGTATGCGGCCGTCGAGATCACGGACCCAGTCGGGACCTATATCCAGATTGGAGATCCATTTACCGGTAACATATATCATGAAACTGTCCAGCAGTTCATATACAGGCGAGACATCAATTTTCAGTTCATAGCTCATGAAGCATACACCCCCAGGGAAATCCGTCACTTCTATATATTATCTCTTGTTTTGAAGAGGGTTGTCCACTATAATGTTCGGTGTTTGCCGTTTCACGTCCGTTTGCTTAACTATTGTATTACATAGCCCTGAGCTTTCGAAGCCAGTTTTGTTCGAAGCGACTCAGGAAGCAAATGCTCACAAAACGTTTAGGAGGATTCATCCGTGTCAGACCGTCTCACCGCAACAAGCAAACTGAACAACAAATGGAATTATATGATTCTGATTACCGTTATTATCGCTGCCGGGCTCAGCCAAGGGCTGCTGCTTCCGGTGCTCTCCATTCTGCTGGAGCAAAAAGGGGTCTCTTCCTCGCTCAACGGCCTTAATGCCGCTGCTTTATATGTAGGCTCTTTTGCGATGACGCTGGTAGCCGAGCGGGTTCTTGGCGCCATCGGCTTCAAGAAGCTGATCGCTGCCGGGCTCAGCCTTGTGCTGGTGGCGCTGCTCCTGTTCCCGCTGCTGCCGGGCATTAAGGTCTGGTTTGTCTTGCGCCTGTTTGTAGGCATAGGAGACTCAGCCATTAACTATGCTGCGCAGCTATGGGTGCTGCTAATGACACCTGCGGAGCACCGGGGGCGCAATCTCTCGCTGTATGGGATGTCCTACGGACTCGGATTTAGTCTCGGCCCGATTGGGATCAGCCTGCTGCGATATGGCCAGGCTGCACCGTTTTTGATTATTGCTGCGCTTTTTGTGCTGGTGCTGCTGCTGGTACTCATCAAGCTGCCGGATTCCCTTCCGGATAAAGTTGAGCATGGGGAGGGACAAGCGCGGCGTTTCGGGCGAAGCTACAGCCTCGCTTGGTATGCCCTGATACCTGCACTTCTTTACGGCTATATGGAAGCTAGTCTGAACAGTAATTTCCCTGTGTACGGACTGCGCATTGGCTACAGCACGGATCAGATTGCTGCGCTGCTGCCATTCGCCGGTATTGGCGGTCTGCTGCTTCAACTGCCGCTGGGGATATGGAGCGACCGCTACGGCCGAAAGAAGATTCTGATCTTTTCCGGTGTGAGTGGCGGTCTGGCCTTTACCTTGCTGCCGCTGACCGGTAATCATTTCCTGCTGACGCTGGTTGTGCTGATGGTGGCAGGCGGTCTGGTAGGTTCTTTCTTCTCGCTGGGTCTAAGTTACGCTGCAGATATTCTTCCGCGTAATTTGCTGCCTGCGGCAAATGTGGTTTCCTCCTTTCATTTTAGTATAGGCAGCATTGTGGGACCGGGCATCGGCGGACTTCTGCTAGAATTTGGCTGGGGAGGCGGTGTTTTTGTCCTGCTGGGCGCTTTTTATATATTGTTCGGTTTGGCAGGGTTATTATTCTCGCCACGCCAGCTGAATTGAGGTAAGATAAGAACGGATGCTCGCATGGAAATCGATCACGCTTTCAGAGTACACTATAGAGTAGAGTCAAAGACAGGGAGAGGCTGAACTATGATCACAGTTGAACATTTAGCCAAAGCAGTCGGGGAAGAAAAAATGCCTGTTCTGCAGGACATTGGCTTTCAATTAGAACCAGGTGAGCTTGTTGTACTGCTGGGAGCCAGCGGGAGCGGTAAGTCAACGCTGCTGCGCTGCCTTGCGCTGAAAGAGAAATGGGACAGAGGGAACTTCAGGGTGGATGGAGTCAATATTCTCGGAAATGTCTTTACCGGCAAACGGAAGATCCGCCGGGAGTGGGCTTATCTGGAACAAAATGCAGAGCTCAATCCGAACCGGACTGCGCTGAAGAACGTGCTGATAGGCCAGTCCTCGCAAACACCGCTCTGGCGGATGGTGACAGGAATGGTCCGTTCAGACGACTACATGGGCGCGATGGACGAGCTGGATTTATTGGGTCTGCTGGATAAGGCCAAGATGAAGACAAACCAGCTAAGCGGCGGAGAACGTCAGCGGGTGGCGATTGCCCGGGCACTGGTTCACGGAGCCAAGGTGATTCTGGCGGATGAACCGGTTACCGGTCTTGATCCGCGTACAGCGGAGGGAGTGCTGGAAACCCTGCGCAAGCTCTGCAAAGAGACAGGGCTGACGGTAGTGACGGTGTTGCCCCTAGAACTGGCGGAACGTTATGCTACACGGCTGTGGGTGCTTGAAGACGGCCGGATCAAACATGATGTAAAGGGCCGCCGTCTGACATCACAAGAACGCCTGCATCTGTAATCATTACACCACGAAACAAGGAAAGAGTGATGAAGTTGAATAATCGAGTTCTGAGACGTCTGGCGGCGGTATCTCTTTCTCTGTCCATACTGTCGGGCTGCACCTTCATCAGCGATCCTGTTTTGCGGATGAAGGCGCCGGAGCTGTCTGCCGACAAGGCTTCGCTGATGACGGCGATCACGTCCCACATGCCAGCCGGAGCTTCGCTGATCCGTCCGGTAAGTGACGATGACAGCTCTATTTTCACTGAGGATCTGGACAAGGACGGAACGATGGAGACGCTCGTCTTCTATTCGACGAAGAATGAGGCCGTACTGATTCACGGCATGATCCTGGAGAAGCGGGACGATGTCTGGGAGAAGAAGCTGGTATTTGACGGTGGCGGAACGGAATTGGATTCCGTTGATTTAAGGGATGTGACCGGTGAGGGGAAGCTGAATATCATTGCCGGTTATTCACGAGGTGTAGAGAAAGGGATGGTGGTCTACTCCTATTCCGGCGGAGAACTGGAGGAAGTGCTCTCCCAGCCCTACACGAAATATATGGTCGATGATCTCAATGAGGATGGGATTGAAGACATCACGGTTGTGTATTTTAAACGCAATGAGTTTGCGACAATTACTACCTATCAGTACAACGACGGCTTTAAGGTTTTGGATGAGCTTGACGATCTGGATCCTTATTTCAGTAATTATTACAATATTGTCTCAGGAAAAGTGGCAGAGAATAAAGAAGGTATAGTTCTGGATTCGGCAGTGGATTCACGCTCAGCATACACGACGGTGGTAGTGATGGAGAATAATAAGCTGCGTGTGGTGATCCCCGGAGATGCCCGGACCTTTAAGGACAGAAAGATTGTCAGCGAGGATATCGACGGCGACGGCGTTATCGAAATCGGATTGCTGGAGCCGCCGAAGGGCTGGGAATATTTTGATCCTGAGACGATCCCCTATTTCAATTCTTATTACAAATGGGACGGCAAAAACGGCTTAACCTTTTCCGCGCTGCAATACCGTGATCCGTCGGACCGCTTCAGGATTGATCTTTTACCGGAATGGCATGAGAATGTTACAGTGGATACCAAGTCGGTCCAGGACAAATCACTTAAGTTTATTTTATCGAATACCGGTGAGACGGTAGCAGAAATCTCATTCTTTTCTCCGGCAGAATGGGAGCGCGTAAAGAGTAGCGGATGGAAAATATTAGGATTTGATCTTGATAAGTTTATCGGCTATCGGGGAGAAGTTGAGCAGAACACAAGCGGGGGCGACAACAATAAAATTACCTCGCCTATAGAAAGGAAGGGAATCGATGAGTAAGGTATTAATTCTGGAGGATGAAGAATCCATCCGCAGTTTTATAGTTATTAATCTCAAGCGCAACGGATTTGAGGTGCTGGAAGCCGCTGACGGCAATGAAGCACTGCACAAGCTGACTACGGTTCCTGATATTGATATTGCACTCCTGGACGTAATGGTTCCCGGCATCGACGGATTTGAGGTATGCAGACGCATCCGGGAAACGAATGAACGGCTCGGGATTATCTTTCTTACGGCAAAAGTCCAGGAGCAGGATAAGGTATATGCCCTTTCAGTCGGTGCGGATGACCATGTCAGCAAACCATTCAGTCCTACGGAGCTGATCGCCCGTATACAATCGCTGCTGCGCCGTGTCAATGTTCACCGGGAGCAGTCTGCAAAGGTCTCATTTCATTCGGGGCCGTTTACGCTCGATCTGATTTCCAAACAGTTTAAGCGCAGTGGGGAAGGCATCGAACTGACGCCAACCGAGTTTTCATTGGTACAATTTTTCCTGGAAAAAGAAAACACACCGCTCAGCCGCGACTCGCTCTTGGATCATGTCTGGGGCAAAGAGTACATGGGCGACCCGAAAATTGTTGATGTGAATATCCGCCGGCTGCGCCAAAAGATTGAGAATAATCCCTCAGAACCCGAATACCTACAGACCGTATGGGGACACGGCTATAAATGGAAGGGTCAAGGACAATGATCAAGAAGGGGATGCGCAGACAGATTGTACTGCACTATATTCTTGTAGTCTTCGTGGCGCTCCTCCTCGTTGAGGTTATTTTTCTGCTGGCCATCCGGACGTATTATTACGATAGTGTTTATAATAAAATTACGACCCAGATCGGAATATCGGAAAACTTCTATAAATTTACATTTTCCAACGAGGGTTCGCCCGTTCATTTTCAGAAGCTGCTTGAATACTTCGATATGGATAATACAGAATTGGAAATACTGACCCTTAACGGTGATATCCTTACCGGATCTACGCCATTTCAGCCTGACCGTACGATTACTACCAGCGATGTTTCAGAAGCGGTTGGCGGAAGTATCGGACGCTGGGTAGGCAGACAAGCAGGGACGAATGAGAGCGTTATGGCCGTATCCAAAATGCTGCACATTAACGGCCGCGATTCTTTTATTGTAAGATACCTTACGTCCATGGAGAGAATCAACTCAGATTTGCTGAACCTTACCTTGGTATCCATCGGTATCGGTGCAGCAGTAATGGCTATTGTTATGCTCTTCAGCTTCGGTCTCGCCAATTCCATTGTAAAGCCGCTCAATAATATTACGGCAGTGTCCGCGCAGATGGCCAAAGGCAGATTTACGACCCGGATCAAAGGTGACTACAAATATGAGATTGGTGATTTGGCAACCACACTCAACTATATGGCAGATGAAATTATCCGCAGCAATCAGATTAAGGATGATTTCATTTCCTCGATTTCCCATGAGTTGCGGACGCCGCTGACCAGCATCAAGGGCTGGAGCGAAACACTGATTTCAGGTGGCTACGATCCGGAGGAAACCAAGCTGGGTATGGGGATTATATCCAAGGAAAGCGACCGGCTGATCGGGTTGGTGGAGGAAATCCTCGACTTCTCCAAGCTGCAGCAGAATGAGATGAAGCTATCCATTGCTCTTATCGATATCAAAGTGGTGCTTCAGGAGACGATACTGAATGTATGGGCCAAAGCGGAGAAGAAACGTATACATCTGCTGCTGGAATGTGAAGGGACGATCTATATCAAGGGAGACGCCAACCGGCTGAAACAGGTATTCCTGAATTTGGTGGACAACGCCGTGAAGTTCTCCCCTGAAGATTCCAGCATTGTCTTGTCCACCCACCGTCTCTCCAAGGAGGAGATGGCTGTCATTGTCAGGGACAGCGGAATTGGCATCAGCGAAGCCCACCTCTCCAGAGTCCGCGATCGTTTCTTCCAGGTCGACGCGCTGAACGGAGGAACCGGACTGGGGCTTGCCATTTCCCAGCAAATTGTGGAGCTTCATCACGGAAAGCTGGAATTGGATAGTGAGCTGGGCAAAGGAACGCAGGTTACTGTTATTTTGCCGCTGACCGAGGAACAGCCTCCAGTTGCAGCGGAGGGTGGAAACGGACCTGAATTACTGTAACAGGCTCTTTATGAGTGTAAAGCGACAGAAAGTAAATATACAAGAAAAAAGCAGCAGCTCCGGTTATCAGAGACTGCTGCTTTTTTTTGTATAGATTGGAGACTGACGGGAAGCTGATATCTTAAGAAGGAAGTCCTTCGGCCCGCAGACGTCCGGTTTTTTCGTACACTTCCTGCAGTAGGCGGGAAGGCTGAGTACGAATGACAGGTTTGGCGGCCACAATTTCATTAGGACCGACAACGACAATGTTGTCCACACTGCCCTTAATTACAGCACCGTCTTTGATAACAGCTCCTTCACCGATAATTGCATTTTCAATTACTACGCCCCGGCCGATACGTGCACCCGGCATAATAACGCTTTGCTTAATCATGGTCATTTTGCCGATTTCCACGCCACCGAACACTACAGAGCGCTGCAGGCTGCCTTCGAGCAGGCAAGTTTCATTTACGAGGCAATCTGCTGTTTTGATCTGCAACTGCATACGTGGTTTAACTGCAGCGGGTTTGGTCCGGCGGGCCCGGCTATACATTGGCCACTTCGAGTTGTCGAGCTTGAAGCCGTTATCGGCTTGCAGAAGATCCATATGCGCTTCCCAGAGGCTGCCTACTGTACCTACATCTCTCCAGTAGCCTTCAAAACGGAAGGCAAACAATTCATCATTAGCCTCCAGCATCGTCGGGATCACATCTTTGCCGAAGTCATGGCTGGAAGCCTGATTTGCGGCATCACGGAGAAGATGTTCTTTCAGGTATTTCCACTCGAATAGATAAATCCCCATCGAAGCGAGGTTGCTTTTAGGTACTTTTGGTTTTTCGGCAAATTCAGAAATTTGGAGTTCCTCATTTACGTTCATCACACCGAAGCGGCTTGCTTCATCCCAAGGCACTTCCATTACCGAGATGGTGGCTTTGGCGGATTTGCCGATATGGTAATCCAGCATTTTTCGATAGTCCATATGGTAAATATGATCTGCCGAGAGGATCAGTACATGCTCAGGATTTTGACTGTCAATAAACTCAATGTTCTTATAAATGGCATCGGCTGTTCCAGAATAACTCTCACGGCCTTCAACTCCCGAAGGAAGCAGTCTGACACCCTGATCAGTTGTGCTGTGAAGCCCCCAGGGTTCCCCTTCACCAATATGTTGATGCAAGGAATTAGCTTCGTACTGCGTCAGTACGCCTACAGTGTCGATATTGGAATTCACACAGTTGCTGAGGGGAAAGTCAATGATTCTATACTGTCCTCCGAAAGGGACTGCAGGCTTTGCCATTGTGCTGGTCAGGGGGGCCAATCTGCGGCCTTCACCACCCGCCAGGAGCATGGCGATACATTCTTTTTTACTCATTTGTTATCCCTCCCATTTTTTTGTCAATGCTTGTAATATAAACTCCCCACAAGCGCTTGAAACGACATAGGTGAAATATATTGCGTTACCGCAAGAAAAATTACATGAATATTTTCTTTATTCTGTGAAAGCTTATTTTGCTTGTAAAACCATTTTCAAACGCCCAACATTCGGGTAATGTTATAGGTGCATCCTATATAATAAGGTGGTGATGATTTGCCTGACATACAAGAAGCAGAAAACCTCCCGTCATTTGAAGATATTTACCTGTTCCATGAGGGCACGAATTATCGCAGCTATACGATGCTGGGCGCGCACATTGCCGCTGAAGAAGGAATGACCGGCGTACGCTTTACCGTGTGGGCTCCTCATGCGACATATGTAGGACTGGCTGGTAATCATAACGGCTGGGATGGAACGCAGGACGTGGACTCGTTATATAAGATACCCGATTCAGGATTTTGGAGTCGTTTTTTTCCGGGCATAGAGCCGGGAACTTTTTACAAATACAGGATTGTCGCAGCGAATGGCGACAGCTTCCTTAAAGCTGATCCCTATGCTTTCAAGGCTGAAGTGCGTCCGGCGACGGCATCAGTGGTGGCGGATCTTAGCGGCTACAGCTGGGGAGACGCTGCCTGGAGGCGGCGAAATAAAGCGCCTTACAACGCGCCGATGAACATTTATGAAATGCATTTCGGCACCTGGCGTCAGAAGGAAGACGGAGAATTCTACACGTACCGGGAAATAAGCGATCTGCTGATCCCTTATCTGCTGGAGATGAGTTATACCCATATCGAGTTTATGCCGCTGGCTGAACATCCTTATGATTTATCCTGGGGTTATCAGGGAACCGGATATTTTGCAGCAACGAGCCGTTACGGAGAGCCGCATGAGCTGATGTATTTAATTGATCAGCTGCATCAGGCAGGCATTGGGGTCATTCTTGACTGGGTTCCGGCCCATTTTGCCAAAGATGCGCATGGTCTGAGAATGTTTGACGGTTCACCGCTCTATGAGTATGCGGATCCCATGCTGGCCGAGAAGCCGGGCTGGGGCACGCTTTCCTTTGATTTCAGCAAGCCGGAAATTTCCTCCTTTCTGATTTCAAATGCCTTGTTCTGGTTCGAGCAGTATCATATAGATGGCATGAGAGTTGATGCGGTTACAAGCATGCTGCGGCTCGATTTTGAGAAGCAAGGCCATCAGTTCAGACGCAATCAGAACGGCGGTCTTGAGAATCTTGAAGCCATCCGTTTCATACAGCAGCTGAATAAAGCAATCTTTCAGTATTATCCGAAAGCACTGATGATGGCGGAGGAATCCAGCGCCTGGCCTGGCGTTACGTCACCAGCTCATCAAGGGGGACTCGGTTTCAACTACAAATGGAATATGGGCTGGATGAATGACACACTGGGCTACATAGAACATGATTTCGGGGCACGGCCCTATCATCATAATTTGTTGACCTTCCCAATTTGTTATGCCTATGCCGAGAACTACACGCTGCCGCTCTCTCATGATGAAGTGGTGCACGGCAAGAAATCACTGCTGGACAAGATGCCAGGCTCTTATGAACAGAAATTTGCCGGTCTCCGATTGCTGCTGGGCTACCAGATTACCCATCCCGGCAAAAAGCTGCTGTTCATGGGTGGAGAATTCGGACAATTTATCGAGTGGAAGGATCAGGGGCAGCTCGATTGGCTGCTGCTGGATTATGAAAGCCACCGCGGAATGCTGGCCTATACCGCTGCGCTGAACAAGCTGTATTTGGCGGAAAAAGCATTGTGGGAGCTTGATCATGATATGGAAGGCTATCAGTGGATTGATGCCGACGATAATGACCAAAGTATTGTGTCCTATATCCGCAGAGGCAAGAGGCCCGTAGATACCTTGCTTGTAATTATCAATTTTCAGCCGGTGGAACGGCGTCAGTATCGGATTGGCGTACCCCGCCCGGGAACTTATGAAGAGATATTCAGCTCTGAGGACATTCGGTTTGGCGGCTCGGGTGCCAGCAATGAGCCTATGAAGAGCAGCAAGAAAGAATGGCATAACCAGCTGAACAGCATAGAGCTGACCATTCCGGCACTTGGATTTCTGGTGCTCAAGAAATCCGGCCGCAAGGTGGTCAAACAAGCTTGAAATAGTGGAATTCGTACATTTAAGGGGGAATCTGAATGAAAGTTTTATTTGCTGCAGCCGAAGCCCATCCTTTTGTTAAGACAGGTGGTTTGGCTGATGTCATTGGAGCTCTGCCCAAGGCGCTAAAGGGCGCAGGAGTGGATGTACGGGTGATTTTGCCCAAATACCGGGGAATTCCGGAGAAGTTCACTTCGCAAATGGAGCATGTAGCCGTAGTGGATGTTCCTGTCGGCTGGCGCAATCAGTATTGCGGCATCGAACAGATTATTTACGATGGTATTCCGGTCTATTTTATCGACAATGAATATTATTTTGGCCGTGACGGCATTTATGGATATCTGGATGATGGTGAACGGTTTGCGTTCTATAACCGGGCGGTTCTGGAATGCCTGCCGGCCATTAATTTTCAGCCGGATGTGCTGCATTGCCATGATTGGCATGCTGCGGTCATTCCGATGCTGCTTCAGGGCCATTACCGGCATGATCCGTTCTACAGCGAGATGCGCACTGTCTTTACCATTCACAATCTGCTATATCAAGGCGTGTTTCCTTATTCCGTGCTGGGTGAGTTGCTTGGCCTGGATGACAGCTACTTCAGCGGTGTAGAGTATTACGGCAACGTGAACTATATGAAGGGCGGGATCGTCCATAGTGATCATGTGACTACGGTCAGTCCGACTTATGCGGAAGAAATTCGTACGGCCTATTATGGAAATGGTCTGGATGGCTTGCTCTCTTCCCGCGCAGACAGTCTCAGCGGGATTGTTAACGGCATTGATACCAAGAGCTACAATCCCAACAGCGATCCGCAAATCTTTACACGTTACCGTTCTAATCTGGCGAAGAAGGCTGAGAATAAGCTGGGCCTGCAGCAGGAGTTAGGGTTGCCCGTAGCCCCGTATATTCCGATGGTCGCAATGGTTACGCGACTGGTTGATTCCAAGGGTCTTGATCTCCTGACACGCGTGCTGGATGAGCTGCTGTATTACGATGATATTCAATTTGTACTGCTTGGCACAGGGGACGAATCCTATGAACGCTGGTTCCGTGAAGCGGCATGGCGGTACCCGACCAAGCTGTCTTCGCAGATTCTGTTCAATGACGCTTTGTCGCGCAAAATTTATGCGGCCAGCGATCTGTTCCTGATGCCATCAAAGTTCGAGCCTTGCGGAATCAGCCAACTGCTGGCGCTGCGTTATGGAAGTATTCCTGTAGTCCGTGAGACAGGCGGGCTTAATGATACCGTTCATGCCTATAACGAGGAAACTGGTGAGGGCAACGGCTTCACATTTAAGGATTACAACGCGCATGACATGATGCATACACTGCGCCGGGCTTTATCGTTCTACCGCAAGCCGGAACACTGGAAAAAAGTTACGAAAAACGCTTTTGCCGGTGACTACAGCTGGAACGTTTCCGCACAGCAGTATATCGACATCTACAATAAAATTACACAATAAATAAAGCACAAAGAGGCATTCCTACAGGTCATTAAGACTTTAGGAGTGCCTTTTTTTGATATAAAGATATTCGAGAGGATAAATCTGAGGACAACAGCGATTGGAACAACGGTCCGTTCGCGGAGCGTCCACTCATGTGCTCACGTTGATCCTGCTCAAAAAACGAGGGGTGGCCCAAGCAGCCATTTCATGGCTTATGGGACACCTCCTTTAAATAGGTACATTAACTTGTTGCTTCAGCTTAAATTACGGCATAGAATCCGGTAACCATACGGATCAAGCGAAATATGCATGATCCCCTCTTTCGGGGCAACCGGTTCGCCGGTAAGCGCATCCTGCCAGTCATCGGTTTCCATCGGATGTCTAAGCGTGCGAGGCTCCGGGGAATTGTTCATCCAGACCGTGAAATGAATGATTTCATCCGCACGTTCGTACACGATGCAGGGGTCATTTTCACAGGCCACCAGAATGCGGAATCTGCCTTCTCGAAGGGCTTTGTGCTCTTTGCGGAGGAAGATCATCATCCGGTAAAAATCATACAGCTCGCGGTCCTGCTTCTTTTCATCCCACTCCATGCATTTACGGCAGTCGGGATCCTCTGAGCCTGTCAGGCCGATCTCATCCCCGTAATAAATACAGGGTGTCCCCATAAAAGTGAAGAGGAAAACAACCGCCAGCTTGAGGCGCCGTTTATCTTCGCCGACCACCGTCAGCAAACGGGGAGTGTCATGGCTGCCGAGCAAATTGAAGACCACCTCGTTTGTCTGCTGCGGATATCTCATTAACAGAGCGCCAATCCGCTGTCCGAAGGTGATGCCATCCATACCGCCATTAAAGAATTCCAGCACCGTACCTGAGAACGGGTAGTTCATCACCGAGTCGAACTGATCGCCCAGCAGCCATGTAAGGGAGTCACTCCACACCTCACCAACGATATAGGCCTCCGGATTGGCGGATTTCACCACTTTGCGGAAGTCGCGCCAGAAATGATGATCCACCTCATTGGCAACGTCCAGCCGCCACCCGTCTACTTTGATCTCCTTGATCCAATATTCGGCGACTTCCAGCAGGTAGGCTCTGACCTCGTAGTTTGCTGTGTTGAATTTGGGCATATTGCCAAAAAAGCCGAAAGTGTCATACGTAGGAATACCGTCGGTCACCTCAGCCGGGAAGGAGTTGATATGGAACCAATCTTTATAAACCGAATATTCACCCTTCTCCAGCACGTCCTGAAAAGGCGGGAACTTGTCGCTGCAATGATTGAAGACGGCGTCCAGCATCACCCGTATTCCTCTTCGGTGGCATTCCTCGACTACATGTTTCAGCAGCTCATTATCTCCAAAATGGGGGTCGACTTTTTTATAGTCCACGATGTCATATTTATGGTTGGAAGGGGAGAGGAACAGCGGAGTGAAATATACAGCATTGATACCCAGTTCATGCAGATCATCAAGATGATCCAGCACTCCCTGCAAGTCTCCGCCAAAAAAATTATCCAGCTTCGGAGTTCCGCCCCAGGCTTCGGTTCCTTCCGGATCATTGGTGGGGTCGCCATTGGCGAAACGTTCGGTCATAATTTGATAAAACACCGCATCCTTGGCCCAGTTGGGAACCTTGAACAGATCGATTTGGTGTATATAGGGAAACTCGTAGAAGTGGTTAGGCGGCTGAGGGCATTCCGAACGGATGCCGTTATCAAGCAAATATACATTTTCCTGTCCTTTGCTGACGCGAAAAGTATAGCTGAGCCGTTTATATTTAGGCCGGACCGCAGCCTCCCAATAATCGAATCTGTCGTCGGAGGCGGCTTTTTCCATCATGATTTCATAAAAGGTATGATCCCAATCATATTTATCACCTGTAAGGGCTGCAACACAGTCCACATCGTCACGTTTGGTGCGAACACGCAGATGTATAGTTTTTGTATCGTAGGCATAAGCCCACTTGTCACGGGGAACATGGTACATCGCTTCCAACAGCATGGCCTGCACCTCCTAAAATGTTTGTGAGCACTCTCATCATTGAAAATTACTTCGAACAAACTGACATCGAAAGCATAGCCTATGTTTGTGAGCATTCTCATCATTGAAATCACTTCGAACAAACTGACATCGAGAGCATCCTTTTCACACAGTTTGCATGTTATTACCACTCCAGAGGTCGTTGTGAACCAATTCCGTTTATTCCAGGAAGCAGCTGGAGATAGTAAATAGTATATACTTCATGTCAGGGCGTGTGCAAAATGAGGGAACGTAATGCAAGCTTACACCATATTTTTCTAACGTTGATTTAACGGGCTTTGTCACAAATTTGTCTTTGCATATTCATGCGGAGTGATTTATAATAAATCGGTCAAAGGCACAACTTAGAGTACTAAAACAGGATAGGGGAGATATACAGATGAAAAAATGGGGTAAACTTTCTTTAGGCATGCTGATAGCGGTAGGACTTATGACCGGCTGTGGTACCAATAACAATGATGATAATAAAAATGCAGCATCGAATGGCAACGCGGGCAGCGAAACTGCAGCCAAAACACTGACGCTGGGAACCAGCGCAGAATTTCCGCCCTACGAATTCCATAAAATGATAGATGGCAAGGATACGATCGTAGGTTTTGACATCGAGATTGCGAAGGATATTGCGGCTGATATGGGTGCAGAGCTGGTCATCAGGGATCTTCCTTTTGATTCGCTGCTGAATGAACTGTCGAGCGGAAGAGTGGATATCGTTATCTCCGGACTGAGCTACACACCGAAACGTGCAGAAGCAGTCGGCCTCTCCGATGTTTACTTTAAAGCAGAGCAAGCGGTTGTCGTTCGTGAAGCTGATAAAGATAAATTTGCTACTATGGATGCCCTGAAGAATACCAAGATCGGCATTCAGACAGGTTCGATTCAGGAAGAAATCGCCAAAGAAATTGAAGGGGCGAAACTGACCTCGCTGACCAAAATGACTGAGATTGTTATGCAGCTGCAATCTAACCGTGTAGATGCTTCTATTATGGAAGGGCCTGTTGCCGAATCGTTCGTGAAGAATGTGAAGGGCCTCGTCATTACTGACGCCAAACCTGTGGTAGAGGATGACGGATATGTTATCGGAGTGAAGAAAGGCAATACAGAATTGCTGGATCAAGTGAATGCAACCTTGAAACGTTTGACGGCAGACGGCAAAATTGAAGAGTACGTATCGGCTGCAAGCGACCTTTCCATAAGCAAATAAAGGAAGCTCAGATTCCGGAACTTTCAGAAATAAGGACAGTTATGCAGAGTACAGTTACACTATTCAGAAAATGGCGGTGATCCGCTGTTTTCTATTTTTTTGAAATCCTACAAGAAGACAGGAGGTTAGGCCTGCAATGAATCTATTCGATATGGCATATGAATACCGCAATCTTTTTTTCTCCGGCTTAAAATACACCTTGCTGCTGGCATTGATTGGGGTACTCTGCGGCTTTGTCCTGGGAATTATAGTTTCTCTGCTGCGCATGTCCAAGTGGAGCGTACTGCGGTTTATCGCTACCGCGTGGGTTGAATTTCTGCGCGGTACGCCAATGCTGGTACAGCTCTTTCTCATCCATTACGGCTTAGTAGAATTAGGTCTGGAATTTTCGGCGATTCAGTCTGGTGCGATTACACTCACGATTAACAGTTCGGCTTATCTGGCCGAGATCTTCCGTGCCGGTATTCAAGGCGTGGACCGCGGCCAAATGGAAGCAGCCCGTTCTCTCGGGATGAAACAAGGGATGACCATGCGCTACATCGTGCTTCCCCAGGCGCTGAAGAATGTGCTTCCGGCCATCGGCAATGAGTTCATTACGATCATTAAGGAGTCGTCCATTGTGTCGATGATCGGGGTGGCGGATCTTCTTTTCCAGGCCAGAAATATTACAGCCATTACTTATGAGGGGCTTACACCGCTGATCATCATTTCCATTATGTATTTCATCCTTACATTCACTTTATCTAAGCTGCTTGGCATTCTCGAAAGGAGGCTGAATACGGATGATCGCCGTTAACAACCTGCAAAAACATTTTGGCAAGCTGGAAATCCTGAAGGGCATTGACCTCGAAATTCAAAAAGGCGAAGTTGTGGTGGTCATCGGACCCAGCGGCTCCGGCAAAAGCACCTTTTTGCGCTGTCTGAATCTGCTGGAGCAGCCTACTGGGGGAGAAATCACCTTTGAAGGCGAGTCCATCACAGCGAAGAAACATGATATTAATGTGACCCGTGAAAAAATGGGCATGGTGTTCCAGCAGTTTAACCTGTTCCCGCACAAATCGGTGCTGCAGAATATCATGCTGGCTCCGCTCAAAGTAAAAAAGCAACAGCCGGCGGAAACTGAAAAAATTGCTATGGAGCTGCTGCGGACGGTAGGGCTAGAAGATAAACGCGATGTTTACCCGGCTCAACTTTCGGGCGGGCAGAAACAACGGATCGCCATCGCCCGTGCACTGGCCATGCAGCCGCATGTGATGCTCTTCGATGAGCCGACATCTGCGCTTGACCCTGAGATGGTCGGCGAGGTGCTGGAGGTGATGAAGAAGCTGGCCGAAGATGGGATGACGATGGTTATTGTCACTCATGAAATGGGCTTTGCCCGTGAAGTGGGCGACCGGATTCTTTTTATGGACGGCGGTTATATCGTAGAACAGGGGACACCCGCGGAAGTCTTCGGCCATCCGAAACATGACCGGACCCGCGATTTCCTCAGCAAAGTCTTATAGAAACGCACTAAACGGCCCTTGGAAATAACTCCGGCGGCCGTTTTGCTTTTGGTTAAGACCTAAATGGGTGATATAGTATATAAATATGCTCGATCAACTTGAAGGGGGTACATACAGATGAGCGATGATCTCTGCCGGATAGGCATCATTGATATTGGTTCCAACTCCATTCGTCTTGTGATTTATGATACAACGCGGCAAGGAGGTTACAAAATCATCAAGGAGTGCAAATACTCTGCCCGGCTAAGTGAGAAGATTACAAAAGAGGGCAGGCTCGAGCGGAAAGATATGGACACCATTATTCCTGTCTTGAGCCAGTTCAAGGAGATTTGCAGCGCCTTTGAGGTGGAGAGGATCCGTGCAGGAGCGACAGCAGCCATCCGCAACGCCGCAAATTCTTCCGAGATCATTACATATCTTTCGGAGGCTTCCTCGATTCCACTTGAGGTGATCAGCGGCTATCAGGAAGCTTACTTTGGTTTTCTTGGCGTCATTAATGCCTTTGATGTGCAGGACGGATTCGTGATTGACATCGGCGGCGGCAGTACGGAGGTTACCCTGTTCCTCGGACGGCGCTATCAGCACAGCATCTCCTTTCCATTCGGTGCGGTCAACACCAACCTCATGTTCAGCCACCACGGCAACTGGAACGGCGAACAAGTGAAGAAGCTCCAGGCTTATGTGACCGGCAGGCTGGTCGAGCATGAGTGGCTGGGCACTGGTGCTGGTCTGCCGTTATACGGCCTCGGGGGAACGCTCCGTTCATTAGGCAAGCTGGACCAGAAGATGCGAGAGTATTCCTTGCCGAATTCTCATGGTTATGTACTCTCCAGTGAAACGATAGACCGGTTTATGGAGATACTGCCTGATACGCCTTATGAGAAACGGAAAGATATGGAAGGGTTGTCCAAGAGCCGGGCGGACATCATTGTGTCGGGGCTGGTCATTTTCCATACAGTTTACAACTATATCCGAGCCAGTCAGGCACTCATCAGCGGGGAAGGTCTGCGGGAAGGCATGCTGCATGACCTCTTAAATCCTGAGCAGCCTGTGTGTGACAGCGCGCTGGAGTTCAGTCTGGATACGATTATCCGTTTCGATATCCGCACTTCCAAAAGGCATCTGGAACATATCTGCAAGCTTGCGATGAGTCTGTTTGGTGCATTGGGTCATGAAGGTGACCGCGAAGAGCAGAAGATGCTGATCTATGTCTCCATCATGCTGCACCGTACAGGGTCGAATATTAACTACTACCAGTCGAAACGGCATACACGCTACTGGCTGATGAATTCACCGATCCGCGGTCTTACTCACCGGCAATTGATTCTCAGTGCGCTTATTGCTTCCTACAGCACAAAAAGCCGGAAGCAGAAATTGTCCCAAACACATAAGGACATTTTACTGGCTTCCGACGAGGAGTGGATTCATAAGCTGGGTACGCTCGTACAGCTGAGCATTGCTCTGGACAGCACCGAGATCGGTGTAATCCGCGGATTGAATGCTGAGCTGCACGGCAATACTCTTCATCTGGAGCTTGAGGGTGTAGGTGAGGTGCATATCGGACAGGAAGACATTGAGAACGCCCTAAAAGCATTTAAGAATGCTTGGTCGGTGAAGGTAAAGCTCGGCTCCCTTTCCAATGACTGACCTCCAAAGCGGCTAATTGGCTCCGGAATGGAGCCTTTTTGTCGTCCGGCTGTTCGTAATATCCATTCGGCTGAAGGAAGCTGGCTTTCACGTTATCCTTCAGCGACAGATCAAGGATCTTGACGATCTGCTTGCGGATGCCGCTGTCCAACACCGGACACATCAGTTCTATCCGCCGGGTCAGATTGCGTGTCATCCAGTCGGCGCTGGATAAATACACTTCCGGTTTACCGCCATTCTCGAAATAATAGATGCGTGAGTGCTCAAGAAAACGGTCAACGATGCTGCGGACCGTGATCCGCTCACTCAGGCCTTCAATGCCCGGGCGCAGGCAGCAGACGCCGCGTACAATCAAATCGATGGATACACCGGCCTGTGCTGCACTGTACAGGCTGTCGATGACTTCCTGATTGGATAAAGAGTTCATCTTGGCTATAATCCGTGCCGGTCTTCCGGCTGCTGCGTGCTCGGCTTCGCGGAGAATCAGCTTTTGCAGTGACAGGCTCATGTTGGTCGGAGCGACGATGAAGGCATTCCAGTCATAATTGGCGGAATAACCGGTCATTTGGTTAAATAATTCTGAGGCATCCAGCCCAATTTCATTATTGGCAGTGAACAGGCTGAGGTCGGTGTAGGCCTTAGCTGTGCTGTCATTGTAGTTCCCGGTACCGACATGTACATAGCGGTGCAGCTCGTTCCCTTCCTGGCGGACAATCAGCGTCACTTTGGCATGCGTTTTGAGCCCGATCAGGCCATAGACGACATGGCAGCCGGATTGTTCCAGCTTGCGTGCCCAGGCAATGTTCCGCTCTTCGTCAAACCGGGCTTTCAGCTCTACCACCACGGTAACCTGTTTGCCCGATTCTGCGGCATTGGCCAGGGCGGTGATCAGCGGCGAGTTGCCGCTGACCCGGTACAGGGTCATCTTGATGGCCATGACATGCTCATCCTCGGAAGCCTGAATAATAAAGTCGCCCATCGCATCAAAAGATTCGTATGGATGGTACACAAGCACATCGCGCTCGCGCAGTACTTCGAAGAAATCCTCATTCTCCTCAAATTCCACCGGATATTGCGGTACTATCGGAGCATCAAACAGGTAACTGAAGCCCTTCAGGCTGCCTGCGAATCCCCGCAGGAACCCTAGGTCAAGGGGCCCGTCAATTTCAAAGACAAAATCCTCAAGCTCGAATTCGGCCTGCAGCTGTTCAAGGGCATAAGGATGAATCCCTTTTTGCACCTCAAGCCTGGCGGGAACACCCCGGCGGCGTTTGCGCAGCTCTTTTTCAATCTCCTCTAGCAAATCCTCTGCGCCTTCCTCATCAATCGTCAGATCAGAGTTGCGGGTTAGGCGGAACTCGCTGACTGCTACGGGTTCATAGCCGCTGAATAACGTTTGAATATGATGGCGGATAACATCCTCAATAAAGACGAACTGCCGTTTTTTGCTGTTGGAACGGTGAGGGAGCGGAATGCACCGCGGCAGGTTGGAAGGGATCTGCAGGATGGCGAAATATGGATCCTCTTCCTGGCTGTTCTTACGGGTCAGCACCACGGCCAGATAGATGAACTGGCTATGCACAAGCGGAAACGGACGGCTCTGGTCAACGGCCATCGGAGTCAGAACAGGGAAAATAATGTCGCGGTAATACTGCTCAATCGACAACTCCTGAGCCTGGGTCAGATCCTCATAGTTAACGAAGACAATGCCTTCTTTATGCAAATGCCGGGAGATATCGCGGAAGGTGCGGTATTGGTCGGCAACAATTTTGGTGACCCGCTTGATCAGACGTTTGTACAATCCGGAGGGGGTATAGCCGGTGAAATCCTTTTTCGTATAGCCGGCTCTAATCTGATCCTGAATTCCGGCTACACGCACACTGATGAACTCATCCAGATTGCTGGATACGATCGCAAGGAATTTGGCCCGTTCCATCAGCGGATTGTCCAGATCCTGCGCTTCAAGCAGTACGCGGCGGTTAAATTCGATCCAGCTTAAGTCCCGGTTGAGGTAAGCAGTAGCTGGACTGCTATGGTTGTTTTTTTTCTCTTCTGCGTTCATAGACCCTCCAAGTGTGCTTCAATGTCTTAATAACTTTATCGTATTCTATCATTCTACTATTTGCCGAAGGGAGAATTGTTAAATCTGTGTAAAATTTTCGCGGACAATATCCGAATATCTTAAAAAATCTCTTAATATATTGGAAATATATAATTACTATGTAATAGTATCCCTGTTGTGGAGTGGAGAAGAAGTGAATTCTATCAGAATGGTAACAATTTCTTAGGCATTGGTTACAAAATTGTGATATATTCAATACTGTTAGTTTACAAACTACTGCACTGGATATACCGGCAAAGAAGAAGGTACATACGTCCAGAATTATCTTGGCGCGAGATATTCCCTCACGGGAATCCTCTTGCACCCACTAATGAAGGAGGCAAATATGAAGATCAGATTCAGAGCCATTACAGCCCTTGCTGCTGCCGTTGGCATCAGTACACTGCTGCATGCAATCCCCGCCAAGGCGGACAGCGTACATATTGCAGGAGAAACTACAACCTATTATACACTATCGAACTACTACGGTATTGGTGTAGACGAACTCATGAATGCCAACAAGTCGGTTGCGAGCGTGAATATTTATCCGGGACTTAAGCTCACCATTCCACGTGAGAATCAACTTATTGCCACTGCAGACACCTCGTCCCCAGTTTCCGTCATTTCTACCAGCCTGAACGTGGAGAAGGAATCCAATACAATTCAAGCCTGGGGTAAAGAATTCAACTATGCCAAAATTATTCAGGCCAAAGCTACAGCCTACTCCTCGGCTGCCAGTGAGAACGGCAAATGGGGGGCGGTCGATTATTTCGGCGATGCGCTTAAGCTGGGTACGATTGCTGTAGATCCGAATGTGATTCCGCTCGGCACGAAGGTGCTGGTGACCGGACATTCGCATCCCGGGCTGCCGAAGCAGGCATTTCTGGCCACGGCCACGGATATGGGAAGCGCGATCAAAGGCAACCGTATAGATATCTTTATTCCCGGAAGCCAAAGCTTCGTATCGGATTTTGGATTTCAGAACGTAAATTTATACATTATTGAATAGATTGCTTTAACGGCTCCATGCCGCTATTAAGCCACACTCAAAAGGAAACGAAGAATGCTACAGCTCGTGGCAACTCGTTTCCTTTTTAAATTTTAATTTCAAACGGACACCGTTCCTAAATGGACGGCGAAGCTTTTGCTGGTTATTTATTTTTATCAACCTGAAGCATTTGGGGGACAGTTACAAAAGTGTAGCCCCGCTTGCGCAAGATATTGATAACTTCCGGGAGCGCCTGGATCGTCCCCCGAAGATCGCTTCCCTGGCCGCCGCCGCCGTGCTGCAGCACAATCGCCCCCTTGCCCGCATGGGACAGAATGTTGTTTCTCACCTGTGATTTGGACAATCCCCGCCAGTCTAAAGAATCAACATTCCAATTGATCAGCTTGTAGCCGTGACTTTTTGCCCATTTGATCTGTTGCTCACTTACATCCCCATACGGCGGGCGAATTAATCGTGGCTTGTACCCGGCAAGGGCAGCGATAATATTTTCTGTGCGCACTATTTGTGTCCGGAATTCATTTACACTAAGCTTCCCGAATTCCGGATGATTATAGGAGTGGTTGCCGACAACATGGCCTTCCCTGATCATCCGCTGCACCAGCGCAGGATGTTTCTCCGCCCGGCTTCCGACGACAAAAAAGGTCGCTTTCACATGGTATTTGCGGAGAACATCCAGCAGCTGCGGTGTGAAACGCGGATCAGGAACATCATCAAACGTCAGGGCGATCATCCTGTTCCGGGGCCCCTGGGTCATGATCGTCTCCGGATATTTGCGCATCAGCTGGCTTAGAGACAAAGTTCTGCTGCGTTTTTGCCGCCGGGCAGCCGCTGCGGAAGATGGTGAACCGGGTGCGATAGCCTCAACTTCGTCTTCGGCAGCATTCTGTGGCTGATGTGTTCCGTTCTCTTCCGGCTGCTGCAGAAGGGGAGGAGAGGCTGAAACAAGCTCTGCAGAGGTCACGGGGCTAAACAGAACCATTGTAATTGCTAAGAGAATGAGCAGTTTCCGCCCTTTTAGCAGCTTATCCATTCATCCACACCTCCTATATAACTTCGCTCACTGCGGTTTCTCCCTTGTTATCCCCAAGCGAAGGCTGATTTATGCTGAACTTCCATCCTACAGGTTGAGATTTATTGCCGTGAAAATTACGTGTATACTAATGAAATGGGAGATTCGCTTCCACTATAAATCGGATAACCGGAAAGGTTGGAATCGGAAATGACTGATTTATTCAAACCTTATGAATTGAAGGCCTTAGTTTTAAAGAATCGGATTGTTATGCCCCCGATGTGCCAGTATGCGGTGAACAAGCAGGACGGAATACCAAATGATTGGCATTTCGTGCATTATGTCAGCCGCGCCGTTGGCGGAACCGGCTTTATTATTGTAGAGATGAGCGGTGTGCATCCGGACGGGCGCATCACTAACCACGACACCGGGATCTGGAGCGATGACCAGATAGCGGCCTATCGCAAAATTACGGATGGGGTCCATGCGTACGGCGCCAAAATTGCTATTCAGTTAGGTCATGCAGGCCGCAAGGCGCTGGATGCGGAGCCGCCGGTTGCACCGTCGGCAATTCCGTTCGATGAGAAGTCCAAAATACCTCAGGCACTCTCCAAAGAAGAGATCGCAGAGCTTGTCTTGGCTTACCGTGAGGGCGCGCGCAGAGCAGTGGAAGCCGGTTTTGACACGGTAGAGATTCACGGTGCCCATGGATACCTGATCCATCAGTTCCATTCGCCGCTCACCAACGTCAGAGAGGATGAGTACGGAGCTGATTTGGCACTGTTCGGTGAACAAGTAGTCCAAGCGGTCAGAGAAGTATTGCCCGCAGAGATGCCGCTGCTGATGAGAGTATCGGCCAAAGAATATGTCGAAGGCGGCTATGATGAAGCCTATGCTCTGGACATTTGCCGCCGGTATAAAGACGCTGGCGTAGATATGTTCCATGTATCTTCTGGCGGAGAAGGACCGATCGGCTCTAATGGCGGACCTAACGCAGGTCCGGCGTATCAGGTGGATCTCGCTGAATATATCAGAAGCGGCCTGCAGGTTCCGGTTATAGCGGTAGGACGTCTCGAGAACTACGCAGAAGCCCAGTCCGTAGTTGCCGAAGAGAAGGCGGAACTCGTGGCTATTGGCCGGGCAATGCTCAGTGACCCTTACTGGGCGCTGCATGCTGAGGAAGCACTTGGCGGGGTAGACAAAGCGAATGTGCCGAAACCCTATGAGCGCGGGGTATGGAACAGAAAATAGCATTCTACAAATGTGAAATATGTCACAGATTTTAAACTCCTTCTAGGGCATGGTTAATAAGATTAAATTTGAAGGAGCTTGATAACGTGGCGACAGTTATAACTAACGAGCGGCTGGCTGATGGAGTGTACCACCTTCGGGTTGAAGGGAATTACGGCGGTGAAATGGGTCAATTCTACATGTTGCGGGCATGGGGAGCCTATCCGCTGTTGTCCAGACCGCTTAGCATACATCAAGTAAACGATGACGGTGTCGAATTTCTCTATCATGTGGTCGGGGAAGGAACTGAAATCTTTGCCGGTCTGACACCCGGAGATAACATTGATCTTGAAGGGCCGTTTGGCAATGGCTTTCCCGAAGTTAAGGGGAAGGTTGCTCTGGTAGGCGGGGGGATTGGCATTGCTCCGCTTTATTACTGTGCCCAGAAGCTTCCGGGCAGTGACATTTATTTGGGATTCAGCCGGGAAGCCTTCCGTACGGAAGCATTTCGTCCATTGGCGGCGGAGCTGACGGTCAATGTCGGCGGCCTGATTCTCGACAGTGTTGATTTTACCAGCTATGATCATATTTTTGTCTGTGGACCGCATCCCATGCTGAAAGCAGCGCAATTAAAAGGCTTCGCAGCCGACACAGCCGGCAAAAAAACGGGCGTGTATCTTTCACTGGAGAACCGGATGGCCTGCGGGATAGGCGCATGTCTCGTATGCAGTGTGTCCTGCCGTGACGGGCAGCGCAAGGCATGTGCGGACGGGCCGGTCTTTTTGGCGGAGGAGGTGCTCTTCCATGATTAATTTAACTGAAAATATAGCAGGCGTACATTTCAAGAATCCAATCGTCATGGCCTCCGGCACCTTTGGCTTCGGCCGTGAGTATGGCAAGCTTTATGATGTGTCCATGCTGGGAGGAATCTCCGGTAAAGGTCTTACTCTTAACGCCAAGGCCGGAAACCCCGGTGTTCGCGTCTATGAGACGGCTTCCGGCATGCTGAACAGTGTCGGTCTGGAGAACCCTGGAGTGGAAGGGTTTCTGGCCAAGGAACTTCCATATTGGGAGACACTGGACACTGCACGGATCGTGAATCTTGGCGGCAATACATTGCATGATTATGTGCTCGGCGCCGAGCTGATCCAGCGGGATGCCGAAGCCCGGAGTCTAGCCGGCACAACTGCGGTGGACATGATAGAGCTTAATATTTCCTGCCCCAATGTAAAAGAAGGAGGCATCGCTTTCGGTGTCAAGACTCCTGCTGCACAGGAGGTCGTGCGTGCGGTCAGAGCAGCAACGAAACTTCCGCTCGCCGTGAAGCTGTCACCGAACGCCGAGGATATCGCCGAAATGGCTGAGATGTGCCAGGAAGAGGGAGCAGATGCGGTTTCGCTGATTAACACGATCTCAGGGATGAAGATCGATGTCCGCCGCCGCCGCAGCGTGTTCAATAATCTGTATGCCGGACTATCCGGTCCGGCGATCAAGCCGGTGGCGCTGCGTATGGTGCATCAGGTAGCCAAACGGGTGTCTATTCCGGTAATCGGTATGGGCGGGATTACCTCGGCAACGGATATTATAGAATTTATTATGGCCGGAGCAACGGTTATCCAGGTTGGAACCTATAATTTCATGAACCTGCGGGCAGGCAGTACGCTTGTGGAGGAACTGCAGCAGTTCATGCTAGCAGAGAACATCTCTTCCTTGGACGAGATCCGCGGTATTGTGTGAGCTCTCCCAAGTTTTGCACGTACTGTTTTTCGCTGACCTGAGATATCTTCATGCTTCAAGGTTAATATAATGGGAAGGGGAGATCGGGTTGGTTGCTTATGAGTTCCATCCAGAGGATATTGAACTGTCTGCAATAGCTGTAGGCCGTGATTTACTGCTGCTCATTACCGGAGGGGTCCGCCATATCGGTGCGGCAAGCACCGCATATGTTGATGGTGATAACATCAGCGTATCCACCTCTGCCGTCCCCCATCACAAAGAGCATACAATCAGTGAAGCCATCGCGCTCAAGGTATCAGCTGCACTGGGCAAGACGGTCACGGTGGTTATGGGCATTCATTATGATGATTTGAGCAAAGAGGGCATCACTAAAGTTGTAGAAATCGTAAACAGCAAGGTGGATCAATATTTAACGCAATAAATTTGAAACGATTCTCGACACTCTGCGTAAAAGATACCAAATGAGCAATTAACTTTTATTTTGGAGGAATGAACCGATGTCTATATTTAAAAGATTGCGTGATTTGACCATGTCCAATGTGAATGCGATTATTGACAAGGCGGAAGACCCGGTCAAAATGACGGACCAATATATCCGTGACATGACCGAGGATTTGGAGGATGCCGAGAAAGCGGTAGCTGCCCAGATCGCCATCGAGAAGAAATTCAAACAGCTGTATGAAGAGCAGGAAGCACTTGTAGCCAAGCGCAACCAGCAGGCGCATACGGCAGCCCAAGCCGGCAATGCCGATCTGGCCCGCCGCGCGCTGGAAGAGAAGAAATCTGCTGAAGTCAAGCTGGTGGAGTACAAAACAAGCTTCGATCAGAATAAAGCTTCGGCCGACAACCTGCGTGCCAAACTGGAGGAAATGCGCAAACAGCTCACCGAGATGAAGAACAAACGTGAGACTTTGGTAGCCCGCTTCAATGCCGCCAAGGCGCAAACTGAAATTAATAAGGCAATGAGCGGTTTCAGCTCTGACTCGGCTTCCGCCGGACTGAAGCGCATGGAAGAAAAGATGCTGCAAGCTGAAGCTCAGGCAGAAGCCAGCAATGAGATGAGCTCGGGCAATAAATCGCTTGACGATGAATTCGAGAAGCTGGGCAAGGACCAAGCTGTAGAAGATGAGCTGGCTGCGCTGATGAAGCAATACGACAAACAATAGGATATGGACTAACCGGTCCTAAAGCCGGTGTTCACAGGCGAAGGGGAGACGGAACTAGCAGTTTCTCCTTCGCCTTCTCTATGTGGTCGGATAGAGCAGGCAATCTGAATAAGCGGGGGCTAAAGCAATGGATTTCCAAACTCTGGTGTCCATGGTTGTATGGACGGTGAGCGGCGCAGTGCTTCTATGTGTACTGATGTTCGTGGATTCGCTGTTTACCCGTTATAATGATTTGGAGGAACTGAAGGCAGGCAATATGGCGGTCACAACGCGTTTCGTACTGAAACTGCTGGCACAAGCCTACATATTATCGGCTTCCATTTCCACTTCAAAGGGTCTGGGAGATGCACTTATTGTCTCCGTAGTTTCCTTTGTTCTTTTGTTTTTCCTTGAAAAGACAGTCCGCCTGCTGTTGAGCCGCTGGGGTAAGCTTAATCTTGATTATGGCACCCAACTGGGCAAAATCGGTTATGGATTATTGGCTGGCTCGCTGCATGTAACAGGGGCATTAATTATTGCGGCTTATATACAAGGTTAAATATAACAGGAGGAATGATGGAGTTTGAGTATATGGAAACGTATTGGTAATCTTTTTTCCAAAACAGAAGCACCGGCTGCCCCAAAAAGTATGCTGAATCTCTCCCCGGGGGATATTTGCGAAGTGTCACTGGTTACTTATGAAGTAACGGGACGGACGAAAACCAGCGGCCGCAATGCGGTTGTCTTGACACTCCGCGACGGAAGCAAGATCTCCTATCTGTATATCGAGGAGCGTGAACAGCTGCAGTACAGTCTGTATCAACCGATTGACGGGCGGCTGGATGATCCTGCCGAGGTACCTTCTACGCTGGAGCTGGATGGTTACACGTTCCACCTGGAGGAAGAATACGAAGGGTTCGCAGCGGTAACAGGACAGACGCCGTATACCAATGGCGGAGAGCAGCATGTCTGGCAGTACCAGTCCGATGATTACCGGCTGCTGCGGGTGGAATGGCAGAACGGGCGGTTTATGCTCTATGAGGGCGAAAAAGTCATTCCGGGAGATGTCAAAGTGATCCGGGCTTCGTAATTCAACACCTGTTTTCTGCATCCCAAATGGGGATTAGAGGATACCTTCGCTTCTATAGCGGGTATCCTTTTTGCTTTGTCTCACAAAGCTATGCGGAACGTACCGTGAGCAGACACTCATATCCAAATATCACTTTCCCGGGTCTCATGTTAAAATAGTTCTGTGCCGGAGCAGCAAACAGTAGGCACATGATGCCACACGAGACAATGGACGGAGGGTTCTTATGAATAGCAGACAGGATACGCCGGATCATAAATTTCATCGAAAAGCACTCCAGGTTAAAGAAGCGCAAGCCCGGGTGATTGAATATGCAAAATTGCTGGATGGTGAGGAAGTACTGCTGAATCAGAGCTGCGGGCGTTTTTTGGCCGAGCCGGTGATTGCGCCGCATCCTTTTCCGGCATTTAACCGGTCAGGGATGGACGGGTATGCGCTGATCGCCGGGGATACCAAGGATTGCGGGCAGGACCGCGTGGTCTGGCTGGAAGTCGTGGATGATATTCCTTGCGGAGCTGTACCTGCTGTAAGTATAACGTCCGGAACCGCCGCACGAATTATGACAGGGGCGCAGGTGCCTGAAGGTGCGGATACAGTTGTGATGCTGGAGATCACGGAAACCAGGGAAGCCGATGGCAAAAGTTTTGTCGGACTCCGCAAGCCGCAGCAGGCTGGCCGCAATATCACCCCGCAGGGTTTTGAACTGAAGGAAGGAGAGCTTGTACTTTCTGCAGGAGGGAAGATTGCTGCGGGTGAGATCGCTGCGCTGGCAGCGCTTGGAGTTCATACCGTCAAAGTACTTAGACGGCCTAAGATCGGGATTTTCGCTACGGGTACTGAGCTTTTGGAGGTGGATGAGCCACTTCAACCCGGCAAAATCCGCAATAGCAACTCACCGATGCTGGAAGCGCTGGTGCGGGAGACCGGGGGTGAGCCTGTCATGCTGGGTGCGATCATAGATGACTTGGAGCTGGCCCGGAGCAAAGTGCAAATGGCTCTGGATAGCTATGACATGGTGATCACTACGGGCGGGGTATCGGTGGGGGATTACGATATTATGGGTGATCTGGTCCGGGAGAACAGCGGCGACATGCTATTTAATAAAGTTACGATGCGCCCGGGCAGCGTCACAACAGCCGCTGTTCGCGGAGGCAAGCTGCTGCTGGCACTATCCGGCAATCCCGGAGCCTGCTTCGTAGGTTTTCATCTGTTTGCGCGGCCGGTCATTTCTCTGATGCAGGGGGCTACGCTGCCTTTTTTGCCGGAATGGACGGCTGTGCTTGGCGCAGATTATTCGAAGGTGAACAATTATACACGTTATGTGCGCGCAAGGCTGGAATTCCGTGACGGCTGCTTGTATGCCTATCCGGCAGCAATCGACGAATCTTCGGTCATGGTAACGATCAAGGACAGCGACTGTCTGATTGTCGTTCCGCCGGAAGAGCGCGGCTTAAGCACCGGCGCCAAGGTAAGAGTGCTAAAGCTGCCGGGAGAACTTCAGGGCTGAATGGACTCTGACAGCAATGCGGGAGCGTGCGGGAATTAGAGATCAGGGGTGAAGCAGAAACGTGATGAAGCGGGGCAAGAAAAGAAGTCAAACGGATCATGACTTTGCACGGCTGAATATTGGCAACTCATGGCTAGAACGAGGCAGGAATGGAAAGGGCAAGAACAGCCATACCTGCAGCAGAAATTCAGGCAGGACAAGCCGTTATCGCGCGGGAAGTCCTCGAACAGAAGAGGAATCGACTGGTGGAGGCAGCAAGAGTCCACCTGCCGTATGCCAGATTGTCGGCTATAAAAACAGCGGCAAAACTACGCTGATCTGTGACTTGATTCCGCTGCTGCAGCGGCACGGCTGCACTGTGGCGGTGATTAAACATGATGCCCATGACTATGATATGGATCATCCGGGGACAGATACCTGGCAGCAACGGCAGGCCGGAGCATCCGCAATTGCCATCACCAGCGGCAGAAAGACATCGGTGATCGAGGAACGCAGCAGCAGTTTGGCTGAGCTGATTTCAGCTTTTTCCAGCTATGATTATGTGCTCGTTGAGGGCTTCAAACATGAAGCTTATCCTAAAATAGTACTGGTTCATAACGAAGAAGACCTGAGCCTGCTGAAAAATGCGCAGAATAAGGTCGCTGCCGCATTTTGGGAGGAAATGAAGGACAACGTGCGGATTGAGCCGGGAATCCGGCAATTCAGCATCAACGACAGTGCGGCAATTGCTGATTTTTTGTGGCAGCAACGAATTTATTTTCAAAATTTCAACATATGAAAAATTCACAATAGAAAATCCAAAAAATTCTGTCCACGTTTCATTGAACCGTCTCTTCAAAATCAGGTCGCAAGGAGCAGCAGCCCCAGTCCTCCATGGTAACGGAATACTGGGGCTGCTATTGTTGAAGGTCCTACGTCCAGTGACCAGGACGGGCAAGCGCTGGAGGCAGCTTGGTTAAGGTATTGCCCTTGGCTGCATTAAGCTGTGCCTGTGTAAGAAACAGGCTGCCGGTCAGATCCGCTCCGCTTAGGTTAGTATCCCGGAAATCTGCGCCAATGAGGTCAGCAGCCTGCAGATTTGCTCCGCTGAGATCAGCAGCAATGAGATAGGCCCCCCGCAGGCTTACGCACCGCAGATCCGCACCCTTCAGTTTGGCTCCTATCAGATCCGCGCCGCGGCCATATTTTGCTTGTCGTTTGGGAACCGACTTCAGCTCCCGGCGGGCCGCATCACGCACAATTTCACTGGTACGCAGGAGCAGCTCGTTGACTTCCCCACGGTGTGCAGCAACATCCAGCTCCAGCAGCGCCTCGGCCTTCAGGTTCGTGAGCTGTTCGGTCTTCTCCAGAGCGGTTGACAGTGCACTATGAAGCGGGGCGGCCGACTGGAAATGGAGTGCTTCGGTGAGATACCACAGCAGTTCATGTAGCTGACGCATTACCGGGAATACCTCGAATATCTGTGATGATGTTTTGGGTGCCTGCCGCCAGTCCTTGCCGCCGTAGGTGATTTGGGATACCTTTTGGCCTGCCCCGAAGCAATCATACACCGTGCAGCCCCGAAAGCCCTTGTCTCTGAGAGCGGTATGAATACCGCAACGGAAGTCCGCTCGCAGATTGGGACAGGGCTGACCGGCATCCTTGTTCATCGCGAAGTCTACCGAAGCCGCGAAGGGCAGCGCCGCACAGCATAAGCCAAAACAGTTCTCGCAGTCTGATTGCAAATAGAGGGAAGCTCCGGCCGGGCCGGATGGTGAATAACTGTAATTGTGATTCTCTGACATGGGTATGCTCCTTACAATAATAAAAATTAAATACTCTTCAGCGTTAGAACAAAACTCCGCTCGAATGCAGCTTCACATGTTTCCTTCAGAGCAGCAGCGATGCCATCAGCTTTCCACACGCCGCTCAATCGCTTCGGACATCGTTTTGTCCGTAAGATGAGCATAGACTTCGGTAGTTTCGGTCGAAGCGTGTCCGAGCTGCTCCTTAGTTTTGTAGATATCATTTTGCAGATAATAGTCAGTGGCGAAAGAGTGCCTCAGCTTGTGCACAGTCAAATACGGCTTCCCGAAACGCTTGGCGTATTTGATAATCATCTCTTGGATCGCCCGTTTTGTCATCCGTTTCCCTTCCTGGCTGCCATTGGGCAATGCGATGAACAACGCCTTTTCCCTCTTTGGCGTCTTGTAGCGGGCCTGGCGGAGACTTAGATACAGCGAGAGATCATCCTTGGCCTGTTCGCGGAAATACACAGGTGTCTTGAAGGTCTCGTCATTGTTGCCCTTACGGTATACATAAAGCAGCTTGTTGTTCACATCCAGATCATCCACGTTGAGATTAACCACCTCGGATACACGCAAGCCGGAATTCAAGATCAGACTGGCGATGCAGGCATCCCGTTCCCGGTTCAACTGAAAGGAGTAATATGCCTGCTTATTAGCCTCAACGTCCCGGCCATAACCTTCATAGATGTAGCCCACAAATTCCAGTAGTTCCTCGTCTTCGAGAATTTTCCCCTTTAGCTTGGCTGCGGTATCCTTCGGTTTATGAATGCGTTTGATTTCCACCTTGGCCATAATATTGCGCTTCAGCAGCGGGTAGAAATTCTCATCTTCGGCAATCTGGCTCAGGTAATGGAAGAGGGAGCGCAGAGCGGACAGCTTGCGGGATACCGTCACCCTGGTGTTCGTTCCTTCGGCGCGGGTAGTTAAATGCAGCCGGTAGCCGACAATACTATCCATATGGAGTGTTTCCAGATCAAGCAGTGTAATTTCAGCATTGCTGGAAGCTGCCGACAGACCTTCACCGCGCAGCCAGCCGAAAAAGGACTCGTAATCACGGATATACTCCAGTAGCGTAGAAGGGGACAGGTCCGGACGCTTATAGTCAATGAATTGCTGTACAAACCATGGCATAAGATGCAGCCTCTGGTCGAGATTTTTCCGGTCGCTGTTCTTTTGGATGCTGATAACAATCACCTTTTTTCATAGTTTGCTTAGGTTTGGAGTGTTGCAGTCTAATCTATCTTATCATGTTTTGTGCTGTACCGGGAATGAGAGGCAGGCGGCTTGCTCCAGAAGTGACAAAGTTATATGATGTGAAGTAAACGTGAATGGCAGAGGTGAACCTAATGGAGCTTGGAATCGAACTGGTTCCCAAGGAGCAAAAGCAGACGATCAGCAGACTCATGCAATTCTATCTGTATGACTTTACCCGTTACCTGGATCTTGAGGTAGACCGTGATGGCGACTTTCCGGCGTATCCCGGGCTTGAAGCCTACTGGAACAGCGGCAACAATAAATTCGCTTATTTGTTTACGGTGGATGGGCATATTGCCGGATTCGCACTGGTGGACCGTCTGCTTCGCAACCCGGAAGGGCAGTACTACATGACTGAATTTTTGTGATGCAGAAATACCGCCACAGCGGTGTAGGCACATGGGCAGCCCACCGGTTGTTTGATATGTCCCGGGCGATTGGAAGGTCTCGCAGATCCGTGCGAATACACCTGCGCGTAACTTCTGGCACCGGGTGATCGGGTCCTATACAGGAGGCGAGTTCCAGAGCTGATGATTAGACGTTTCGAATGAGCAAAATGTTTCCAAATTTTATTCAATAATTATGTTAACTTAATTCGGCAACTGAATGATAAATCTAAAGCTTGGGATGCCCGCCGGGGCTATCTCAGGCTTTATTTCTGTTAGGAAATTATACAGTTTGGAAATGAGATTCCTTAAGAATGTCAAAATAATCACATCCCGCAGCAGTATAGTGCCATATAATGTATATTGAACACTGTTTAAAAACATTGCAGTGTTAAATTCACTGATCTAAACGCAAATGGAGGAATTTTGAAATCATGAGCAAAGAACAAAGGCAAGAGCAGGAACGCGAAGCGATGCGTCATTTGATTCTGACAACAGCCGGTGAGCTGGTGGCCGAGAAGGGGATCAAGCAGTTATCTATCCGCAAGATTGCTAAACGGATGGACTATTCCGCCGGAATCATTTATCACTATTTTCAGGGAAAGGAGGCTATTGTGGAGCAGCTTCTACAGCAGGGGTACAGGGAGTTGATTGATGGACTAACAGCCCGATTACACACTTCGCAGAATGAAGAATCGGCTGAGGAGAAGCTAAGCCAGTCGCTGTCGCAGTTCATTCGGGTGACAACAGCGGAGGAATCCCAGTACCGGAATGTGATGCTGAATGATTCACCAGCTGTGCTTAACCACACGGCAGTGCTGCATAAAGGGGCTGCACTGGAGCGCAATGCGATCAGCATGCTCTGCAGTATTCTTCGCCAATTCAAAGGGATCGATGCCCGTAAAGAGGAGGAAATGGAGCTTACCGCCCAGGTGATCTGGAGCGCGGCATTTGGACTGATCATGAGGCTGACCGTGCCGGAGGAGCAGAAGGAGGCCCTGATCGCGCGGCATGTTGAGGCCATGCTTCTAATGCGGGGGGGGCTGGAACGGTTCCGTCCTTTAAAAGGACGGCAAAGCCGTTTCTGCTTGACTATTCGACCAGGGGGAGACGCCGATGGAATATAGACGATCAGTTGGCATTTTAACGGGTTTAATTATTCTCCTTGCGATAATTGCGTCGGGGTACGGATTGCTGTCAGGTCACGGCCCGGAGGCGGCAAGAAGGTCTGAATCTTTTACCTCTATCTGGGGTGACAAGGTCGAATTATATGGTAGTGGGATATATAAACACGATTCAGTTTCCGCTGCTGCGCAGGCTATAGCCCAGGATGGAGTTACGCTGGTATTGGGGGTTCCTTTGCTGGTTGTGTCACTGGTTATGAGCTTCAAAGGGAGGGTCAGAGGACGTTTGCTGTTAGCTGGAGCTTTGGGATATTTTACATATACTTATGCGTCTTACAGCTTCCTGTCTATGTACAATCACCTGTTTCTAATCTATGTCATGTTGTTCTCAGCCAGCTTATTTGCTTTTATTCTGACACTGTTGTCCCTAGAGCGGGAGAAGGTAGAACGTTATTTTAAACACAGTTTACCGGCCACAAGCATCGGCGTTTTCCTGCTGTTTACCGCGTTTATGATTATGATGTTATGGCTGGGCAGGCTTGCTAGTTCTTTACGGCAAGGGACAGCCCCTGTAGGGTTGGAGCATTACAGCACATTAGTGATTCAGGCACTCGATTTAGCTATTGTTGTTCCGCTCACGGCAATTACCGGGGTACTGCTCATTCGCAGGCGGCCTTATGGTTATCTGCTTGCTTCTGTAGTCATAGTGAAAGCCGCTGCTCTCCTAACCTCCATCACAGCCATGATCATTGGGATGCTGAGGGCGGGAGTAAGTGTATCTACAGTAGAGTTGGTAGCGTTCCCTGCGTTTCATTTGGGTGTTATTGTTTGTTTGTACCTTGTATTGAGCAATGTACAGGAACCGGGATAGTCTTCAAACTCATTACCCATAGAATAGGGGCGGATATTATGAGGAATAGAACATTGATTATGTATGCCAGTAAATATGGATGTACAGAGAAGGCCGCAATGCTTTTGAAATCCAGGCTTGGAGAGGCTGAGGTTATGAATCTAAAATATGCCGAAGTGCCGGCTCTGGCTTCATATGACACGGTAATTCTGGGCAGCTCCATCTACTTTGGCAAAATCCGCAAGGAAATGGCGTTGTTTACGTCCAAATATCAGCAGGAGCTGTTAAACAAGCGGCTGGGGTTGTTCGTCTGTGCAGGAATGACAGGGGAGAAGGCGGAGGAGGAACTGAAGCAAGCTTATTCTGAGGTTTTGTACAACAAGGCACTCGCCAAGGAGATCCTGGGTGATGAGATTGATCCGGAGAAAATATCAAAATTGGACAGATGGATTCTGCGCATGGTCAAGGGGAAGGGGCACGAAGCTGGAACTGGATTATCGGTGGATAAGCTAGACAAATTCGTGCTTACAATGTCCCGGAGTTGAGGGGAAGCAAGCCAATGGCAAGGAGTATCATACGGATGCGATGAAAGAGCAAAAGAGCGGCAGCAAGAACAGATGATTCTGTTCAAATATAAGGATGTATAGGTTTCTGCTTGAAGTGCTGACGCTGTATTGATTTTGGGAAGGTAACGAATTCCATTCCTCTAAATAGCCCTCATAAGTCAACATAATAATAATTATGGTAACAACCTTCCGGTTTTGTCTAAAAGAAATAAATCACGAGCCGTCGGCATCAACGAATAAGTCCTCTTTCTCCACCTAACTATAAAAATTCATTATATGAAAAATTCACAATAGAAAAATCAAAACCTAATGCTCCATCTAGCCCATTCGCCCACCTACAACACATATCTTTACCTAATCACAATCACCAGGAAAAAGGATGAAATCACATAACGGGCGGCAAAAGTCAACGGATTCAATCGCGATGTACTTCCATTCAAGTATGCATGAGAGCTGTAAGCTGATCCGTCAGCATGGACGCCATCTCCAAGGATTTCAGCGCATGTTGTAAGGAAAGAGTTGAATCTGTTCCATTCTGCAGACACTGGAGAGCATGACGCAAGCTTTTTTCATAGGGATTGTTCGGGATTAGCGGAATATCCACTTGGCCCTCGGAAGTATAGCTGGTTAGGCTGGCCTCGATATTACCATCCGCAGTACTGCTCTCGTGGAATACCAGCTTCGCCTGCTCGAAATAAGCTTCGTAACCGACTGTAAAAGGATAAGCCCTAGGCATCTGCGAAGAAACAATCAGCTGTGTGCTCACCTCAGGTTGAAGGAAGGAGCATGCACCAGTGCCTGACCCTCATTACCTCCTGTGGTACCCCAGACCGCAGAGGGTGCAGGCGAATCCAGCAGCCAGGCTATGAAATCCAGATCATGAATCATCAGATTAGCTGCGATCATAGAGAGGCCCAAATCCCCCCATAGCGGAGCGGTTTCCCGACGCAAGGTGACATGTAGCAGCTTGCCGTAGCTAGCCTCCTGAACCGCTTTATACAAGTACTCATAGGCGTAATCTAATTTGATGAATTGATTGACGAGAATTCTGCGGCCGTATTGCTGCTCAGCATGGAGCATAGCCTGTACATCTTCCGACTCAAGGGCAACCGGCGTTTCGCAAAATACATGTTTGCCGCATCTCATCGCCTCCACAGCGTAAGTCTTATGCAGCGCATAGGGCAGGCAGATATCTATTACATCCATTCCGGGATCAGACATAATGTCTTCTATCGACATCGTAATCTCAACCCCCAGCTCTTCCCTCAGCTTCAGCAGCTTGGCTTCATTGCGTCCAAAGACCACCACTCGGTCTACGAACTCCAGCAGCTCCTCATCCTCCAGAATCTTGCCTTTCAGCTTGGCAGCCGTATCCTTCGGTTTATGAATCCGTTTGATCTCCACCTTGGCCATAATATTACGCTTAAGCAGCGGATAAAAGTCCTCATCCTCCGCAATCTGGCTCAGATAATGGAAGAGGGAGCGCAGAGCAGACAGCTTGCGGGATACTGTGACCCGGGTGTTCGTTCCTTCAGCGCGGGTAGTTAAATGCAGCCGGTAGCCGACAATACTGTCCATATGGAGTGTTTCCAGATCAAGCAGAGTGATTTCAGCATTGCTGCCTGCCGTTGACAGTCCTTCCACACGCAGCCACCCAAAAAAAGATTCATAATCGCGGATATACTCCAGTAAGGTGGAAGGCGACAGATCCGGCCGTTTATAGTCAATGAATTGCTGTACAAACCATGGCATAAGATGCAGCCGCTGGTCGAGATTTTTCCGGTCGCTATTTTTTTGGATGCTGATAACAATCACCTTTTTCATAGTTTGCTTAGGTTTGGAGTGTTGCGGTCTAATCTATCTTATCATGTTGTGTGCAGCACCGGGAATGACAGGCAGGCGGCTTGCTCCAGAAGTGACAAAGTTATATGATGTGAAGTAAACGTGAATGGCAGAGGTGAACCTAATGGAGCTTGGAATCGAACTGGTTCCCAAGGAGCAAAAGCAGACGATCAGCAGACTCATGCAATTCTATCTGTATGACTTTACCCGTTACCTGGATCTTGAGGTAGACCGTGATGGCGGCTTTCCGGAGTATCCCGGACTTGAAGCCTACTGGAACAGCGGCAACAATAAGTTCGCTTATTTGTTTACGGTGGATGGCCATATTGCCGGATTCGCACTGGTGGACCGTTTGCTTCGCAACCCGGAAGGGCAGTACTACATGACTGAATTTTTTGTGATGCAGAAATACCGCCGCAGCGGTGTAGGCACATGGGCAGCCCACCGGTTGTTTGATATGTTTCCGGGTGACTGGAAGGTGTCGCAGATCCGCGCCAATACGCCTGCCCGCAACTTTTGGCACCGTGTGATCGGCAGTTATACGCATGGAGAATTTAAAGAGCGCTTTAATCCAAAGCAAGGTAACCCAAGTCAGTACTTCAGTACATTAAGTATTAATAGGATTAAAAAATAAATTGCGCTTCACTCTAAGTGTTTTCATCCACAACGGTATATCTCATACTGTTTGAAACCGCAACTTTCGCTGTTTTCCAGCGTCTGGTAATCGAGGTGGTGTTAGATGGCCATGACGAAACAAAAATTGTGGATCGCCTGTATTGAGCTATCGTCCGCGTTATTTACGGGTTGTACCAATGATGATGACAAGCTTGCGAATGTGCCTCCTGATGCAGCGCAAGGTGCGGTTCAGCCCGGAGTATCCTCACCTTCTCAACCCTTGCCAACGGCAACTGCAAAGGGCAAGAGGGCTATTGTACAAGCCACAGATCAGCCTGCTGACAGGTCCATCGCACTAATGCAGGCTGACGTTCCGGAATATAGTGGCGGTGGGGGTCTTACATCATTGAAGGGGAAGAAGTTTCTGCTGATTTTTCCGCCCATCGGACCTTGCCGCTTGGAGTGTTGATGCCGGAAACGATGAAACGTTTTGAAGCCGGTGGGGTAACGGCCTGGGGGACTTCGGATGAGCAGAACTTTATTTCTCTCTTTGCCGAAGAAGCCGAGCTGAGTCTAACAAACAGTGATGCGGGGTTGCTTAGGTACAAGGAATATATGGGCAATTACAGGACTGGGAATGCGACGGTTGATGACTTTGATGGGGATTCCCTTTAAAGACGAGAAATGGGCCGGCTTTCAAGTGGATTATTACCTGATGGATGATGAAGGAAATATTGCCGACCGGGGATTCACGATTGTTTTGCTGCCTAACAAGCAGGGAGAATGGAAGATCGAAGACATCGACTAGCACAGGAAGCAAAAGGGGCAAACCTATCTGACTCATGCCAGCATAAGATGACGGCTCCATGATAGAGTATATGTAGACGTGCCGTCAGAATCCGGTGCGTCTTTTTTCTCGGAATATAATGTGGATTTGATAGAATCCAGCTACATGGAATGGACTATTTCCGAACTTCCTATACTTTAGTCTTCAACTGTTAGTTGACATATATAATATTATGTTAACCTAACATCCATTCAAGGAGGTTCCAAAATGGGGAACGTGAAATTTATTGATACCGACAAGGGGAGAACGATTGGTGAACTTCAAAGTGTATTTGAGCACAAAACACTCGTCTTATGGGCTGTTGATTGCGCTGAGCGGGTACTCCCGTTTTTTGAAGAGAGGCACCCGGATGATAAACGTCTTCGGGAAGCTATTGAGGCCGGGCGTGCCTGGGTGCGCGGTGAGTTAACGATGAGTGAAGCACGTAAAGCCGCTTTTGCCGCCCATGCAGCGGCCCGTGAGGCCGAAGGGGATGCTGCATGCGCCGCAGCCCGTTCTGCAGGCCAGGCCGCAGCCTCCGCTCATGTAGCCGGACATGCCGTTCACGCAGCTACCTATGCTGCCAAAGCTATAACCTACGGCTCTTACCCCGCAGATAGAAATAGCAACACGGCCATAGAACGTGAGTGGCAACTCCAGCACCTGCTTGATCTGAAGAGTGGAGGGGAGAAATGAGAACACGCAGATATTTTGGCATATGGATCGGCTTTATGCTTCTGATTCTTATGGGCTGCAGTAAAGAACTTGCAAGGGATGAACAAACTGCACATGACTATGTTAAGGCGCAAGGCTATAAGATCATCTCTACAGAAGATGAGGCTTTTGAATACACGTTGACCAAAAAGCTGCTGTATGGAAGCCCGGAATCGACCCCTTACCAGCAGATGTGGGGGGTTCAAGCCGTTTCCCCCGATGATTATATAGGCAAAAAAATAACCATTTATAAGTTCACCGTATCTAATCATCCGCTCGAAAAAATATATCTGACGGATACCACCAATGTTAACATCCTGATGGCCGATGGAGAAGTGATTGGCGGGACTTCGTTCCCGCTTAAAGAAGGCGAGTTGCTGATGGGCAGCGCCTATTCGTTGGACGGAAGGACGCTTGAAGAAGTGACAGGTCTAGCCTTTAAGGAATGGTCTGAGGATTGGAAAAAGAGATACGGTAATTAAACATCTATTTCATAAGGAGATTAGTCTGAAGCATCATTATCCACTATAGCTTGAGCAAGAGGTGTGATCTATACTTTATAGATCATGCCAGTGCTTGTGTAATCGTAATCGGCGTAAATTTGCTGATAACGGGGTTGATGCAGTGTATTGGAGCGGATTAACTCATAGAGCAGTACTTGGGCTAGCTTTGCATCGGTTGTTTTGTAGACGGTGTAAAGATAGCTATTTTATTATATGCACCGCTGCTGATCCATTCAAACGCTTCATGTATGTTGACAACACGAGTTGTACAGATATATATTTGAGTTGCGTATTAAACGTTGTTCAATAACATTACCTTGTTTAACAAATCGAATTATTGTAGTAGTTTGAAGGGAGTCACCATGAGCAAAGAAGGCCGGCAAGAGCGTGAACGGGAAGCCATGCGGACACTGATTCTGGAAACGGCAGGCCAACTAGTGGCCGAGAATGGAATACAGAAGCTGTCGATCCGCAAAATAGCCGAACGTATGGAGTATTCACCGGGGATCATTTATCACTATTTTGAGGGGAAAGAGGATATCATCGGGCAATTGCTGGAGCAAGGGTACCGCAATCTGCTTCAGAACCTGAACGCTGCCACGGCACATAACAGTGAAGAATTATTACCGGAGGAGGCGTTGAGCCGCTCGTTGTCGCAATTTATTCGCATGGCTATAAAGGAGGAGACACAATACCGCAATGTAATGCTTAATGATTCTGCGGCAGTCCTCAGGCATACTGCGGTGCTGCACATGGGGGCTTCACAGGAACGGAAAGCAATCGGCATGCTGTGTGCAACACTCCGCAGGTTCAAAGGCTTGGAGTCACAAAGTGAGCGCGAACTGGAGCTGACTGCCCAAGTCATTTGGAGTGCAGCCTTCGGGTTGATTATCAGACTGACTGTAGAGAATCCCCCGGAGGAACAGAAGGCAGCCCTCATTTCACGTCATTTGCAGGCGATGCTAGCGATAGCATCAGGATAATTCCCATTCTGAAAGCTGACAAGGAGCGGGTATAATGAAGACATTGATTTTGTATGCCACTAAATACGGGTGTACGGAGAAGGCAGCCTATCTCTTGAAATCCCAGCTGCGGGGCGAAGTGGAAGCGATCAATCTTAAGTACGTCAAAGTTCCACCGCTTACTGCGTATGACAATATTATTTTAGGCGGCTCCGTCTATTACGGGAAAATCCGCAAGGAAATGGCGCAATTCTCCCAAGATAATAAGGAGATGTTAAAGAGCAAACGTCTCGGGCTGTTCATTTGCGCAGGTTTGAAGGGAGAGCAGGCGGAGCAAGAGCTCAGAGTTGCTTTTCCTGAAGAATTGTACAGCAAGGCCCTTGTGAAGGAAGTATTCGGAGATGAGATTTATACCGATAAAATGTCTGCAACGGACAAATTAATCCTCCGGATCGCCAAAGGAAAAGAAAAAGGCAATACAGGGTTAGCATTGGACAGGATAACGAGCTTTGCTCATGCGATGAATTAACTCTTAAAAGAAGAAGAAGACGACTAGTTAACATAATTATTACTATGTTAACTAGTCGTCTTTGTTTAATGATCACTTATTCAATAGAGAATATGAATTAGATAAAGATAATTGGGCAGAAGGTAAAGGCAGCCACCTAATAGGTTGATTCCATTTATTGGTTAAAGAGGTTGCTTAAGACTAAAATAATGAGCAATGTGACAATTGTGTCATACTAAATTGAATATTGTTATGTTAAGCGATGGGAATTTGGATATGCCCCCCCTTATACTGGAAATTGTTATATGAGCTTATTTTCGAAAGGGGGCTATCCACTGATGAGTGATGTAATTAAAGCAATTATACTCGGCATAATTGAGGGCTTAACTGAATTTTTACCGGTATCGTCTACTGGACATCTTATTTTAGCAGGCAATTTGCTTAGCTTTGACGGAGACGCGGCAATCACATTTAAAATTGTTATACAGTTGGGTGCAGTGATGGCAGTTCTAATTCTTTATTGGAGAAGGTATTTGAAGATTGGGGCTAATATGATTAGAATGGATTTTTCCAAAAGTAAAGGATTAAATGTAATTCATATGATTTTGGCTATGTTACCAGCATTAATCCTATATCTTCTCTTCAAGGACACAATAAAAAGCAAATTATTCGGCCCAACCCCTGTCTTGATCGGTCTAGTTGTGGGTGGTGTGTTAATGATTATTGCAGCGAGGAGTAGGAGAACTGAAACCGCTGATACGATTGATGGGATTAATTATAAACAGGCTTTCGGGATTGGCCTGTTCCAGTGTTTGGCTTTGTGGCCGGGATTTTCGAGATCGGGTTCGACGATTTCGGGTGGTCTTTTGCTTGGCACTAGCCAAAAAGCCGCTGCAGATTTCACATTCCTTATTTCCGTGCCTGTAATGTTTGGTGCAAGCTTGTTGGATTTGTACGATAGCCGCGATTTGCTGAATTCTGACGATTTCTTACTAATGTTAATTGGCTTTACGACATCCTTTATTGTGGCAATGATTGCAGTAGTGACGTTCATCAAACTGATTAAACGACTTCGCTTGGAATGGTTTGCGCTATACCGTTTTGTCTTAGCTGCACTATTCTATTTAATCGTCATACTGTAACC
This sequence comes from Paenibacillus sp. IHBB 3054, assembly GCF_051594305.1. Lineage (NCBI taxonomy): Bacteria > Bacillati > Bacillota > Bacilli > Caryophanales > Paenibacillaceae > Paenibacillus > Paenibacillus sp. IHBB 3054. Next base: position 51,364 of record NZ_JBOFBG010000044.1, read on the forward strand.
AGTGTTGATTGGATTAACGGGCAGGATAACATAACCAAATACAACTGTATAACTCCATTATATTTGGTATAATCTTCGGTTGTTGAGGACCCGCCTTTCTTCATATCTGGAAGTTGTGTTGACACAAAAGTAATTAGGGACCATACTACATATATGAACAACAATAATAAAATAATAAATGACATTGACGCTATTCCCTCGCTTGTACAATCCAAGCGTCAGATTGATCGCTATAACCTAGACATAGACGCACAGGCTATACTCGTCGCGTCTAGGCTAATGGCAGCGGGAGCCAAGCTTGGGCATGCCTCGGAGATTCATTTCTCTAGATTCGGTTTATCAACAGGGCGATATCGTTTATTGGCAGATCTTGAAGACAACGAAGGAGAAGAGTTGCCTTCGCAATTAGCGGAGCATCTAGGCGTTACACGTGCTACAGTGACTGGTCTTATCGACATTCTTGAACGGGATGGCCTAGTATCTCGGCGATTAAGCTCAGACGATGGCCGTCAGAGATCGGTCATTTTGACGGAAGAAGGAGCGAAGAAGCTCCGTGAAATGGCTCCTGAGCATTTCGCTTGGCTGGAAGCAATGGTGGGCTTACTCAATATCGATGAGCGCAGCGTATTTCTCGACTTGCTAGGCCGAGTTACACAAGGGATCTCAGCACTTACGGGCGAACTAGGCTCGAAACCAAAAGGAAACATCAGTAATGAGTAGAATGGGCTAGTGATGCTAGCCTTTTTTTACTCTTATATAGTTAGGCGCCTAATTATATCTCACTGAAAGCAAACGTTGAACTATTTCAAAGAAGAAAGGAGCAACTAAATGAACCAGATGAAATACCCGAATCAGACAGATGATGTTTACGGCATCAAGGCTGTTGGTTCCAAGAAAAAGACTTTTGTACTATGGCGTGAAGTTGTAATGGCCTATGCTGCTCCTGCCATCATGGCAGGTATCGGGGGATTGGCTACTGCCGATAGGGGACTTCAAATTGGGGCATTGACCACAATCGGCGGTGCATCGGCCTTGATGGCCTTGATGATTGGCCTTTTGTTGAGCAGCCGGGTGGGCCAAATGCGATGGGTTATCGCTGCACCTCACTTGGTTGTGGTAGGAGTGTTCGCATTGGTCGGGTCCTCGTTTGGCTTATACGCCGCATGGGTGACATCTGTTTCACTAGAAATTATGATTCCGAGCAATCACTTGGCCTGGGCCGATCGTGTCTGGATCGATTTCCCGTTGTCTGGATTCATAGCAAGCACGATAGTGACATGGCGGTGGCGTCTTGCTGTCACAACTAATTTTTCATCCAAAAGGAGAAGAAAACAATGATAGTTATTATGGGAGCAACAGGTACAATTGGCAGTGCGCTTTTGGAACGTTTGGTTGATCTTGGCGTACCTGTCAGGGCGCTGAGCAGAGAGCCAGAGAAGTTGCGTGATCAGATCGGAGAAAAAGGCCGATCGACTATCGAGGTCGCATTGGTGGATGCTTCTGACCCCGAATCGCTGCGCCGCGCGTTTACAGGTGCTAGCCAGCTCTTCCTTGCCATGTCCAACAGTCCAAAACAAATCGAATTGGAAACTTCAATCATTCAGATTGCCGCTGAATCTGGAATCAAACACATCGTAAAAATATCCAGCCCTGCCTTTGAGCAGAGCTCTCCAGTGGCAGTGGCGGGCTGGCATCAAGAAATCGAGAAAACGCTGAGGGAATCGGGTCTTACACACACCGTGTTGCGCCCTTATGCGTTCATGCAAAACTTATTGCGCCTTGCACCAACGATCACAACCCAAAATGTATTTTTCGGCTCCATGGGCGATTCACCGTGTAACTTCATTGACTGTCGCGATATCGCAGATGTTGCCGCAGAAGTTCTAACCAACCGCGAGGTAACAGGCCGAATATATACGCTTACTGGTTCGGAGGTTTTCAGTTATTCCCAGATCGCGAGTCAACTATCCGCCTTGCTTAATCGGCCGATAAGTTACATCAACATGGAACCCCAAGTATTACTCCGTAATCTTATCGAGCACGGGCATATGCCTCCTTGGCTCGCGAACCACGTTGTGGAAATTCAAACTATGTCTACGGTGGTGCCAGAAAGTCCAAATGACACTGTGAAGTGCTTGCTCGGCAGAGAACCACGCACGCTTGACGCCTTTCTGCATGAGCGTGTAGAAAATTTCCGGTAGAGGCGGAGTCCACCTATTTTGAAATTTGTGTCGTTGGCAGCATTTTATTCCGATCTCAGACAGGTCATTAAGCTAAAGGAATCCGTTAGCGCAAAAAAATAGCGGCAGACTAGGACTTTATTTCGTCCATGGCTGCCGCCGTTTCTTTTATTTAGCCCAGTCTGATACTTGATTTATAGATAATATTTCAACATATGAATAATTCACAATAGAAAATCCTTTACTACACCGTTCCCTTGATACTCTAGAGCATACCCTACACACACCGAACTTGCATACTAAACCCAGGAAAAAGACCGGGGCACAACCCCGATCATTAAACATTAATTCACTGATTTCGTGCTTAGTCTGTAGAGCCGGTTAACCGCTGCTTCAAATCAAGCGCTATTTCCATGGACTGGAGTGCTAGATTCAGCGAAAGGACGGATTCCGAGCCGTCTTGTAAACAGTGAATCGCATGCTGGAGACTTTGCTTGTATGGATCTTGTTTCTCCAGAACGATCTCTTGCTTGCCGGCCTTGCTGTATTCATACAACGCAGTATCGATGTTTCCCTGCATGTCATCACTTTCATGAAAGACCAGCTTCGCCTGTTCAAAGTAAGCCTCATATCCAACTGTAAAGGGGTAAGAATCAGGCATAAGCGAAGAAACGGTAACTTCCGCCGAGACCCCGGATTCCTCAAAGGATACACGAACCAGCGCTTGTTCCTCCTTGCCGCCATTTGTTCCCCATACGGAGGAGGGAGCAGTTGAACCCAGCAGCCAGGTGATGAAATCCAGCTCATGGATCATCAGATTTGTAGGGAGGGTGTCAAGCCCCAGATTCCCCCAAAGTGGTGGGGTTTCTCTTTTGACAGACACATGCAGCAGCTTGCCATACTTCTCCTGTCGTGCGGATTCATACAGATATTGATAGGCCGGATCAAATTTGATGAACTGATTGACGAGAATTCGTTTCCCATATTGAAGCTCAGCCTCTCCCATTGCCGTCGCATCTTCTAAGCTTAGCACAACCGGAGTTTCACAAAATACATGTTTGCCGGCTTTCATTGCCTCTAGAGTGTATTTCTTATGTAGTGGGGAAGGTAGACAGTTATCAATAATATCCAGTCTGGAATCTTGCATAATGTCCTCTATAGACGATGTGATCTCAACCCCAAGCTCTTCCTTCAGCTTTTGCAGCTTGTCTTCGTTCCTCCCGAAGATGACAACCCGGTCAACGCTATCCAGTTTCTTTAATATGGCGGCATGATATGCTCCGAAACCTGTTCCTAATATGCCAATATTCATTTACAGCAGCTCCTTCTCTCTGATATATTTCATAGTACACTGCTATTGTTGACAACAGAGTGGCAAGAATTCGAGAAGCTTTATAACCCTTGAAATTTCGTGGGTAGGATAGGAGGGAATATATGCGCTTGCATCGCTTGATTGGGATATTGTTACTGGTAGAATCCAGGGGGAAAATGAAAGCAAGTGACTTGGCGGCCGCACTAGAAACCTCGGTACGATCCATTTATAGAGACATAGACGTTCTGGCGGAGGCTGGAATTCCCATGATATCTGCACCTGGACCGAATGGCGGGATTTCGCTAATGGAGGGCTACACGGTCAACCTGCGGCAGCTGCACGGGGACGAGATGATTCAGCTCTATTTAACGGGAATGGGCTTTCAATCAGGAAGGAACAGCGAGTCGGGCCTCAAGTTGAGGAACGCGTTATTAAAGCTGGAAAAGTCCTTGCCAGCCGCTTATCAGGAGGATATCCGCAAAGCCCAAAATGTCTTTTATTTCGATGATACCCCTTGGTGGACGGAACAGAATGCGGTGCCGTGTCTGGAGACTCTGCGTGCTGCACTGTGGAAATCACAAAAGATTAGCGTTCAATACCGAAAGGTCAATAACGAAATTTCTTCCCGGTTACTGCTGCCCTACGGCCTCGTAGTCAAACAAGGGGCTTGGTATCTGGTCGCTTATTGCGAGGAGGCAGAGGGGATGCGCACCTTTAAATGCGAGCGGTTCGAAGCGGTACAATTACTGGAAGAAGTATATGGAATCCCGGCGGAGTTTTCTTTGGAGAAGTATTGGAGCAGCGGGGAGGAGAGCTTTAAACAAAGCCGGAGGGCTGAAGAACACTATCCGGTAGTCCTTCGCATAGAAAAGAGTAAGCAGGAAATTGTGAACAGGCTTGAGGTTATGCATAAGGGTGAAGAGGATGGATTTCTTGTGCTGACCGTAAATATGTACAGCTATGAAAATGCCTGTCTGAAGGCGCTGGCGCTGCTCACCGATATCGAGATTCTTGAGCCGCCCTTACTTAGAGAGTACATTAAGGAGAAAATAACTGCTTTGCAGCATAAGTATCTATGATGAAGCTTAGCAAATAGTTACTGGAATATAAATGATTTGCAACTATAATTATACATTATACTCAAAAGCTTATGCGATAATTTAAGCATTGACATTTTATCAATCCTATTGGGGTCAATGCGAGGAGGAGTGATGTGAACAAAATTGCTATCGCTATAGCAGCAGGAGGTATTTTACTTAGCGGATGTACAACGGACAAGTCCCAGAATGCGGAGCAGAATAATAGTACGGTTGATCATAAGATTCTTTTGACAGAAGTTAAAGCTCAGAAAATCGCTGTGTACGGGGTCAGCAAGCCAGAGAGCGGTTACTCCCCGTTGACAGTTCAACTCGATAATGGATTATCCTTTTAAGTTCAATGAAAGTGATGCAGGTATATGGTTTGATCAACTGGTTGTCGGGAACATTGTCAGATACTTCATTCAGGATCATGTACTTATGGCTGAACTGTCTATCCAGATTGCCCCCGGGATGTTCATTGGAAATGTGTTGATGAGATATGCTTACGTGAACGGAACTCTTGAACCGGCTGACATTGGATACCAGAAAAAAGTTTATAAGATTAAGGTTACATAAATAATATTATGTTGACAACAACTAAATGGGGTGGGATTTTGTTTAGAGATATCCAACATGCGTGGAACCCGACTCAAGAGGAAATTAAAATATGGGCATATAGTGATGAGCGGATTCCAAGCCAAGACTGGGAGTTAGCGGTTAATGATTTTGAAAATATACCCATGATATGTAGTTTTATTGATGATGATAAATGCCAGAAAAAAACCTTTTTTCTAAGCAGTCTTTACGTTTTTACAGGTGACATTGTTGCATCAGAGATAGAAAGTGATATAGCTGATCTAACTTCATTATTGGACAAAGTTGAAAAAGGTGCAAAAACAGAGGAGCTTAAAACTTGGATTTATCGTTCAAAACACTTGATAAGCTATCCGCAAGAATATGATTACGATTACTGGGGGCTATTTTCAAAGTATGTCTTTAATGTGTGATTAAACGAACAAATTCCACTCTGCGTGTGCACCATTAGTAAACCCGGACAAGCCTCTAAGCTTATCCGGGTTTTTGGTTTCTATACGTTTACATCACCAGCGCCCATTTCTCTGATCTTAAGTCGTTTGTGGGCGGTAATGAGGAAAGGCAGTCCCAAGGCGGTGGTTAAGGCCAGGGGCACAAAGACAGCCGGTCCATTCACGGCGCCGAATTGATCCAGCAGCAGTCCCCCCAGAATAGGAGCGATTACATTGCCGAGATTATTAAAGCCTATGGTTCCGAAATACGTACCTTTCCATTCCGGTTTGGCAATCCGGTCAATGAGCATGTCCATCATCGTAAAGAGCAGTACCTCGCCAATGGTGAATAATACGACACTGAACATCAGCAGTGCCACTCCACCGGCAATTCCGAACAGCAGCAGGCTCAGCGCTACGCAAAGATTCCCGAGAATCAAAGGGACAATCGGTGAGAATCGGCTTGCCGTGCGGACAATCGGGTACTGGACCACCAGTACGGTTACGGCATTAAGGGACAGCATATAGGAGAATACCTGTCCTCCGTTCGTGAAATGGGTATTCATTGCTAAATACTGGGCCAGTGTGGAGCTGAAATGCCCATATCCCAGCACACAGAAGATGGTACCCAGCAGTACGGGCAGGAATACCCGGTCCCGGGTGGTTGTTGCCAGCGCTTCGCGCAGCTTCGGAGCACGGACTTCGGAACGCTGCGGAAGAGTGGAATGATGGATGCGGAACTGCATAAACAGCACAAGCCCATAGGCGATATAGACAATTCCGGCAATCAGAAACGGGAAGGTCGATTTTGCAGATCCCAGCTGCAGGCCAATAATCGGACCAAAAACAACACCCAGATTGACGGCGGCGTATCTTAAATTGAACACGAGCAGTTTATGGTCCGGTGGGGTAATATCCGACAGCAATGCGCGAGTAGTAGGTTCAAATACGGCACGACATAGGCCGTTTAGTGTATTAACCAGGAAGAATACCCATAAATGCTGGGCGGCAGAGAAGCCGAAGAATACACAGGCCCAGCCGAAGACCGAGACCAGCATTACGATTTTACGCCCGATAACATCGGAGATATAACCTCCATAGAAACTGACCAGGACGCCAGCCAGTGAGCTGACAGCTACCGTAAAACCAGTCTGTGTCGCGGAAGCGCCAAGCACCTGGGTGAGATAGATGGATAAGAAGGGGATGCTCATGGAGGTAACCAGGCGTCCAAACATTGTCCCGATAATAATGGTCCAGGCTAAGGGATGGATGTGCTGCAAATGTTGTTTCATATAATGTGAATCTCCTACTCTGGTTGCTGAATTTTTAAACCTGCTAATCGAAGCTGCTTTATGTATAATTGTAATGATAAAAGGGGGAAGTAAAAGTGTAAGGTTTGCGTTCCCCGTTTCACCTTTAAAGGAGCATGGATCATGGACAATAACGTCACACATTTTTTACGGGTTGCCTCGGAGATTAATAATCCCTTTAATATTCATGTGCCTATTCCGGTGACAATTGAGCTGCTGGCATCTGTGCTGTGCTGCACGCCACGCAACGTGAAATTTATTTTGCGCAAGCTCGAGGAGAAGGGGTTCATCCAGTGGCAGGCAGGGCGGGGAAGAGGCCACACCTCGGCGATGACTTTTTTACGCACTGTGGAAGAGATATTGGAGAATTATCTTTTGGAGCTGATTAGCAGCGGGAAAATAAAGCAGGCAATCGAGTTAATTGGGCTGCCTGAGGTCAAAGGTCCGCTAAAAGAAAGGTTATTAACCTTGTTAAATAAACAGATGGGCTATCAGAGTGAGACAGAATCGACCACAGGACTTGATGTCCTGCGGATTACCCGCAACCGCAGCATGGAGAAGCTTGACCCCGCTTTTGTGTACACAGCTTTTGAAGCCTATCTGATCGGACAAATCTGCAGTACTTTAGTTACATATGATGCCGTCAGCGATTCCTTTCATCCGGCTCTGGCCCATATGTGGGAAGCGAATGAGGACCATACCAGCTATATCTTCTATTTGCGCAAAGGTGTTCGTTTCCATCACGGCAGAGTGATGACCTCGCGGGATGTGAAAAGTACGCTGCAGCGGCTGGTGGAGCTGGACAGTTCGGCATTATGGCACTTTCGGGGGATTGAAGAAGTAGAGCTTGAGGGGGATCACCGGATCCGCTTCAATCTGTCATCACCCAATCTCTTTTTTCTTCATCTCTTAAGCTCCATTCACATGTCGATTCTGCCCTTTGATGCTGATAATGACCAGGAACCCCTTGGAACAGGTCCCTACCGGCTGATGAATTTGAATGAAGATGTGCTTGTGCTTGCAGCCTTTGATGATTACTACAGCATTCGTCCGCTCTTGGACCGGGTCGAAATCTGGTATTTGCCGAATCAGGGCTCCGGTGCACGCCAATACCAGCTGCCGGATGCCGCAGTTTCAGGCTCCTATTCGGATGGTTGCTCTGGCAACAGTATTGATTACCCGGCGCTGGGTTGCAGATATATTATCGTGAATTTTCGCAAAGAGGGCATTCAGCACAATCTGCTTTTTCGCCAGGCGATGCGTCTTCTATATGATCCATCTGCGCTGATCAAGGAACTGGGCGGTAACCGGATTACACCGGCGGACAGCTTCCTGCCTTGGAACAGCCGCCGCATAATCTGGAAAGAGTATTCGCTTGAAGAGGCGGCGAAGCTGCTGGAATCCAGCGGTTACAGCGGAGAAGAGATTACGCTTGCTTATGTTCCCAGAAAGGATGAGCTTGAAGAAGCTTGGTGGCTGCAGCAGCGTGCGGAGCGAATCGGTCTGCATATTTGTCTGATATCATACAAGGAATACAACATGGAGGAAGTCAAGCAGCAAGCGGATTTCCTGTTTGCGGAAGAGGTGCTCGAAGATGATTGGCAGTGGGGAATGATTAATTACTTTGTGAACAAGTCCAACCATCTGCACGCGTTGCTTCAGGACAGTCAGCGGGACCAATTACAGCGGGAACTGGAGCATTTTGCAGAATTGTCTGCAGAAGGCAGAGGCGAACTTCTGGAGGGGACGGAAGCGATTCTGCGCGAGAATTGTTGGGTCCTCTATGGCTGTCATATGAACAAAAGAGCCCAGCTCAATCAGAGTCTGTTCGGCTTGCATACGGGATCCTTTGGTTTTCTGGACATCTCCAGGCTGTGGATCAAACCGGGTTTCCCGGAGACCCGTATGTGAAGCATGACTAAACCTGCCTGATCCACAATAAAACAGGAAAGAAAAGTCTGGTAATTTCTCTTTATTCCATGTGCTCCCGCTTATATCATTAGGCATATGCCTGATTGGAAAAGGGAGGGCCTTATGTTATCCAAGCTGACTGCCCGCAAAAAAATAGCCTTTCTTTTACTTGGAATCTTACTTGCTTCCGATGTACTACTTGTCCTACTTGGGCTGTTGAATTATTCGCCTGGACCGCGGCTTCACCCATCGGGGGGATATATTGTCCTCTATCATGTAATCCTGCTAAGTGTGTCACTGGTTCTGCTCCAAAAACAGCTGCTCCTGATCCTGACAGTTTCCTTAATCCTATTGCTGTTCGGGGTGAAATACTTTTGTTCGTCGTTTATGGGCTGGCAATATGAATATTTGCCTTCCCCCCGGAATCAAGAACTGCTGGTTGTGAAATACCGGATCGCCACACTAGGGGAAAGCCAATATTTCGCTGAATTTTACCGGAGCCGGTATTTTGGATTATTCATGCATAAGCTGGAAAATCAGGACTACTGGGTTATGATTCGCGGTGAGGATCGGGATCCGGATAAGGTGCTTGGGCTGAGCAGTCCCACCTGGAAGCATGAGCGGGAAGTGATTCTGGATACGGCAAGCGGGGATCATAC
>NZ_JBOFBG010000045.1:0-59691 GCF_051594305.1 Paenibacillus sp. IHBB 3054
TACCTCCCACTTTACGAATTAATCATCCGTACGGTGAGAATAAAGGAGACAGATAGGTGAGACGAAATTATGAAGCATTATTTGGTGCGTTTTATGAAATATATTTTGATTATAAAAGCGAGAAGATGAGCGATGCTGAAGCCATCGCCTGTACAGCTGATGCATATTTTGGTGTGCAAAGTAGAGGGGAAATGGAGAAGGCTGTTGTATATATTTCAGAAGGAAGAATTTGCTTAACGCATTCAAAAATATTCATTAAAGCAAAAGAAAGAATAGTCGAGGCATTAAATTCTTTAGATGTACATAAGCTTCAAATTGAAACAACTCCTGATGAGTATAAGGATATATTAGAGCGCAGAGATATGGTATTAGATGAAATTGATAATATTCCAGTAGATTATTGCCCATACACAAGATGGTACTACCATGAGATGGAGAAAGAAGTTAAGAATTTCTTTGGGATCATTATGAATAAAGTGAATAATAAAAATGAAATGATAGAGAAAGTATTGGAGCGTTTTGAACGTGAATGTACGAATACGCTTAGCGAAAATATTGTTGTTAAAACTACGCTTGTAGAGTTACTAATTAGATATGATATTAAGGGAAATGAACAATTTGTAGAAATCAGAAAGGAGCTGGAACAGTTCGATATAAATGATGTAGGTGAACAGTTAACAGAAGCTGAGAAGGTAGATCTGTCTATCCGAATCAGCAACTTGTTGATGTAGCCGGGGGCTAGAAATGAAGACAGGGTAACATATTTAGGGCGGTAATCCGCCCTGCATAAAGTTTATTCGATACTTGCTAAAGCCTTTTTAACAAGTTGGTCTGACTGACGTGTTGTCTCTGGCAAACGATAATCGGGTGATAGGTGTAGAACCCATTCACAAGCGGTATCTAATGAAATACGATGACCAGTGGAGACGAAGATAGGCTTAACATTATTCTGTGTTCTAAGAACATTTCCGATAATCTCTCCTTGATCTTGCAGTGGTGAAATAGATCCTCTTGCTAAATTGGGTTCTTCATACTCTCCTAATAACCTGGTTTTTCCACAACCAATTGTAGGAATATCAAATAGAACACCTAAATGACTGGCCAGACCAAATCGCCTCGGATGAGCAATCCCCTGACCATCACAGACAACTAACTGAGGAGAGGTCTTTATCTGCTTAAATGCTTTAACTAAAGGGGGGAGCTCCCTGAATGAAAACAGCCCGGGGATATAAGGGAATTGAACAGAATCTTCAACCACCACTGATTCTACTATGTTTAATGAGTTTGCTTCTAAAATGACTACTGCGGCGATCAGCAAGTCACGTTGTTCACTATATGCCACGTCTACTCCAGCGATATAACGAATTTCAGCAAATTGATCTTCTTTTATAACTTTTAAGGATAACTTTTGCTGTAATATTATTGCTTCCGTTTCGGTTAGAATCCATGAATGGTTTAATAGTGGTTCCATTTTGTATCCCTCATTTTCGAACATTAGAATATACAGAGATTTGTTTTTAGAAATGCAAACTGCGTCACCGCTTTACTTGCGTCTAAGGGTCCGTTGCGCCCGCTCAGTAATGCGTTTCGTTTCCTTCGTGTCAGAGGACTCCAGCCAGTCGGAGCATAGCTGCAGCACCCAATCTGGCTGGCTTTTGCTGGCGTCATTCAGCCAATTGGCCACCGAGTCCTGCACATATTTGACCGGATCGGAACGAAGGGGTTCAAGGAGCGGAAGCCCCTGTGTTGGGTTATCTTTCAAGGCTTGTATGTGCTTTGCCCAGACGCCTTGGGGACGTGTCGACTCCACGGCAAATCTGCGGATATTTGCGTCTTCGTCCCGGACCCATTTTGCCAAGAGGGTGATGGCTGCCTCCAGATTGGCTGAGATGTGGGCTCTTACGGCCATCCAAGCAATCTCACGCACTCCAAAATGGGAATCGGCAGCAAACGGGCGGATATGCTGCAGTATGCCGGCAATATCCATATCTGGAGTGACTCCGACGATATAAGCCGCCCAACAGCGGACGCTGTCGGAGCGGTGTGACGCCAGCATGGCGAACAATTGGGTGGGCCCGGTCTCGGGCAACTCGATCAGCAGGCGATGCCACTGCGCTGCAGTGGCCGGAATCATCTTCATCGGCTTGTCTTCTTTAAGCTTATTTAAAGCTGGCAGCATTACCTCTGCTTCATGTTAAAGACCTGAGGTGTTCAGCACAATGGACAATAACGCCCGGTGATCCACTGCCAGCCATTCTGTCAGATTGACGCTCTCAATAAGACCTTGATTTAAGAGTTTCAGCACATTTTGCGGAATATCCGCAGCCTTGTTGGCGCCTTTGCGCTTAAGGATATCTGCGGGAAGCGAAGCCGTTTCGTTCATCAAAAAAAGAACCTCCTCATGGGTTTGCTTTCCTTAAAATACCCTGAGCAACCGCATGGGAGATGTAATGCAGATTACAGCTTAAAGACGATCTGATATCAACTTCTCAAGTCGCTGCGGATGGATGCGGACCGTTTTAAAGCCTGTCTGGACCAGACCGTCCCTGTTCCATTGCTGCAGGACGCCGCTTACTGCCTCCCGGGTGGCTCCAACCATATTGGCGAGTTCCTGGTGGGATAAGGACAGGTTGATCCTGGATAATCCGTCATGCTCTTCACAGCCGAACCTGCGGGACAAACGCAGCAGAATATGCGCAAGCCTAAACCGCAAATCCCCAAGTGCCAACTGCAACATCAGACTGCCCATTTCATTAAATTGGCTGCTTAGAGTCTGTATCAGGTTCAACATGAAACGGGGCCGGCTCAGCAGGAACCCTTCGAAGCGGTCTTTATTCATCAGACAAATATCGCAATCATCCAGCGTGTCTATAAAGAGCTCTCTTGTCCCAAGCGAGATGCCGGCCATTTCGCCAAAAACATTTCCTTCACTCAGAATATCGAGCGTAAATTGCTTGCCGGTGCTGCTCAGCTGGTAAAGACGAACCTTGCCCTTTTTGACAAAAAACAAACCTTCTGTAAATGTCGACGGTGTCTGGATCAATGTATTCACCGGGACTGCTGTAATGGAAGTCATCTCCTCCATCTCCATTAAGTCTTCAGTGGACAGATTATTCAGAAGATTAAACTGGGTAAATACTGGATGCTATCCATGGATCCTCCTTGGCATGTAATTGGTACTACCATACCATAATCGAGCCACAGTTCCGACGAAACAAACTATGTAAATCACGGCTCTGCCGTATAAATGAACCCCGGGCTGCATAAAAGCCCGGGGTTCATTTTTTGTCCGATAGCCACACTTAGGTAATGGAAGCTTCGTAGATATCCTGTGTAGATTTTGCGAGCATAGCATTGAATTCATCGTCCGATAGCTGATCGCTGAGCCCTTGCGATAAAGCGCGGGAGAAGCTGGCTATCAGTCCATGGTTATGTGCCAGCTTGTCATTGGCTTCAGCTTGGGAATAGCCTCCAGACAAAGCCACGACCCGTACCACATGCGGATCTTCAATCAAATCGCTGTAGAAATTGTCCTCAGTCGGTATGGACAGTTTTAGCATGACTTTTACATCTTTGCCAAGGGTGGATAATTGAGTGGAGAGCTCATGTTTTAAAAGCTTCTCAGCTTGTCCCTTATCTGCGCTGTGGATATCCACTTCCGGTTCGATGATCGGCACCAGGCCATAACCTGCAATTTGCTTAGCGATGGTGAACTGCTGCTCGACAACTTTTTGAATGCCTTCGGGATTTGCTTCCTTAATCAGCGAGCGCATCTTGGTCCCGAAGATGTTTTTCTGCACTGCGCGCTTCAGGAGGTCATCCAATCCGGGAATAGGCTTCATGAGCTGAACCCCGTTTTCAAGTTCATCCAGACCTTGATCGATTTTCAAAAAAGGCACAACGCCCTTCTCTTCCCAGAGATAATCGGCGGTTAATTGCCCGTCAATGAAACGATCCATCGTGTTCTCAAAAAGAATAGCACCCAAAATGTGCTTGGAATCAAACGCTGAGCTCTTGATAATACGTGTTCTCATTTCGTGAACCCGTTCAAACATCTCTTCTTCATTGGAATAGCGGTCTTCCTGAATACCGTATTGCAGCAGTGCTTTAGGCGTGCTCCCACCGCTTTGATCCAAAGCCGCAATGAAGCCCTTTCCCGTGTGAATCCGGTCCAATTGTTTCGTATTCATGGTCGTTTCCCCTTCCCTTCCATAAAGTGAATGGTAACTGTTTCAATCATGTATAGTTTAGTTAGATTAAACGAACAATGCAAACTAAAGGAAAAGACAGGGAAGCCAATCAAGTATGAGAGGTGAGTTCACATGAGTATTGATTTGATCTGCACGATAGGTCCGGCTAGTTCTTCTCCTGCGGTTCTCAAGGAATTGCTGCTGAGCGGTATGACGACTGCCCGGCTCAATATGTCGCACGGGAGCCATGAAGAGCATGAGCGGGTAATCGAAGCTTTGCGGGCAGCCGCTGCCGAATTGGGACAGCCCGTACGGATAATGGGTGACTTGCAGGGACCGAAAATCCGTCTGAAGAACGTAAAAGGGGACGCGATTCGCTTAGATGAGGGCCAAACGTTTATCCTTGACCAGTCTGATGAACCGGGGAGCCGGGAACGCGCAGCGCTCGATAATCCTGGTGTAATGGGAGATATTTTACAAGGAGCAACTATTTTAATCAATGACGGGGAAGTCAAGCTTGAGGTGACGGACAAGCATTCGTCTAGGATCACTACGAGGGTTATAGTCGGTGGAATGATCGGCAGCCGAAAAGGCGTTAATCTTCCAGGAACGGTACTTCACTTGCCGGCCATTACGGAAAAAGACAAACGGGATCTTCAGTTTCTGCTGGAGCATCATGTGGATTGGATTGCGTGTTCCTTCATCCGTGAGGCGTCGCATTTGGAGGAAATTCGAAAGTTTGTAGCTTCACTGGGGAAATATAGTCAACCTGGCCTTATTTCTAAAATCGAAACTATTCATGCCGTGCGTAACTTTCCATCCATCATGGAGGCGTCCGAGGGAATCATGATTGCGCGCGGAGATCTTGGCGTGGAGCTGCCTTTTGAACGTATCCCCTTTATTCAGAAAGCGATTCTTCGCGAGTGCAGCCTGTCGAAGACCTATGTAATTACGGCCACCCAAATGCTGCAATCCATGGTCGATCATCCGGTTCCGACGCGCGCAGAGGTAACAGATGTCTCTCAGGCCGTAATGGACGGGAGCGATGCCGTGATGCTGTCAGCTGAGAGCTCGGTTGGTCATTATCCTGTGCAGAGCACAAGAGCCCTGAATACAGTAGCCAAATTTGCAGAGAACATGCGAGAGCAAGGGAAAAACGGTTTTTCACTGGAGGAAATTTGCTCCGAGTCCCTATTTGATAATCTGTATAAGGGACACATAAAATAAATAGCGGCTGGCGGAAATCGTCCCGAGAATCCGAAAGGTGAACAAAGCAGCGGGTCTCCCGGTTATTGGAGATTCGCTGCTTTGTGTTTTCGCTCAACCGCCGTTTAGGTGATAACCTATTTCAAGCCGTTGCTTTGGCAAATATGATGAAGAACAACATCAACTCGCCTAATATAAGATGTGGAGAAGCCGCTAAAAATAGGTCCAGGATAAACAGGGCACAAAGAATGCCGGTTAACAGAGTAACAACGGTGAAGCTGGGTCTAAGATGATTGAATTTGTACTGATAGAGTATGAACATCACGGAAATATAATAGATCAGCACAGAGCCAAAGGCAAAACAAAGCATAAATACGTACTCCAATTGATCTATAAAGAGAAGTTGTATGGAAGCGGCAATCATACTGAGTGAAAAATAAATAAATAAGTGCCCGTATATGAGGCTCTGTCCTGCTGTTTGTTTCGATTTGTCTACGTGCTTCTCCACATTCTCGAAGTATTGCCACCAGATGGCTATCACTAATAGAAAAGCCAGGGCTGCAAATAAAACAGAAGATCCTGTGAATTTATAGGATTGCAGGACAGACAGCATGCTGACTACCGACTCACCAAGCAGAATCAGGGTGAACAACGCAAATCGTTCTAATAAATGCGCAGTATGAATCGGCGTCTTGACCAAAATCTTTCGTCCGAGCAGAGGTACAATAATGTCCACAGCAATGCCTGCATATAGAAACAAATACCGTACTGAGGAGTCAAAAAAGAGGGAAACGCAGGAGATAACGATCCCCAGCCCAAAGGAGGCTCCTAAGAATCGGGCTGTTTTCTGCTTATGTGCAGCCTCTGTCCGCGAAGAGAGCACATACTGGACGGCGGTTAAGCTCCTTAAACCGATATATCCGACGAAAAACGGCAAATAATTTGCATCAAAGTCCACATCAAGACTGGCGGTCATGATCAAAACAAAAAACAGCTGCACGATCATAAAGAGCCGTTGCGCATTGCTGTCACGGCCGAATCGGTTGATGTATACGGATTGCCCTACCCAAGCCCACCAAATCGGAACGAAAATCAGGATGAATTTCACCAGATGCTCAACGGAAATACTGTTATGCTCGACATGCAGCAATACATGGGTAGCTTTGGAAACAGCAGCTACAAATAACAAATCGTAAAAAAGCTCTAGCCAAGAAACCTTTTTCTCATGCATTGTTAGAAAGCCCCCTCAGATTCTGCAGAATAGGTGTGGAGACTGGTGACGTTTCATCAGAATATATTAGCACACAATTACTTAAAAAATAAGCAAATATTTAGACCCTTTAGCGTATCCGTTATTAGAAGAATCAGCATACGTAATACCGATATAATTCCTTATATACATTGCGGTATCGTAATGTGTTTTTTGCTGTTATGTCGTAAACTATATATACGTGATTTTCGCGTAAACCCGGATGAACCGGTGAAGCTGCTGCGGTTCCCCAATACATATAATACAACCGGGAGATCTATAATTTCGTGACAGGAAGGACTTTTAATTTCACTATGAATACGAAGCCGCTAACAAAAACTGTAACATTCATTGAAGCTCTGGCCATTGTGGTGGGGATGATCATCGGATCGGGGATTTTTCTGAAGCCGGGTATTGTGCTGAATCATGCCGGTACGCCATGGATGAGTATTTTGGCCTGGGGGATTGGAGGAATCATTACACTGGCTTCGGCGCTGAGCGTGGCGGAAATCGCAGCCGCCATTCCTAAGTCAGGAGGACTCTATACTTATCTAGGTGAACTGTACGGCGGGGTATTCGGTTATTTGCTGGGTTGGGTGCAGGCTGTAATCTCCTATCCGGCCTCTGTTGCGGCGCTGGCGATAGCGTTTGCCACATACTCCGGATACTTTTTGCCGCTGAATCAATGGCAGCAGAAGCTGCTGGCCGTGTCCATTCTGGCATTCATTCTCCTCATGAACGTAATTGCCACCAAATTCGGCGGTATTATTCAGACGGTTGCGACTGTTGGGAAGCTGATTCCGGTTGCAGGTATCGTAGGAGTAGGTTTATTCTCGGATTTGGCTCCCGGCTTTGGAGGGATTGGAGCTACTGCGACTGGTGCGGGCTTTGGGGCGGCGGTTCTGGGCACATTATGGGCCTATGACGGTTGGATCAGCGTGACCAATATGGCAGGTGAAATTAAAGATCCGGCCAAGACCCTGCCGAAGGTCATCTCCCTTGGTGTGATGTTCGTGATCGCCGTTTATGTGTTGTTCAATATTGCAATTTTCAAGGCGCTGCCTTACGATCAGATCATTTCTTCTCAGACTCCTGGGGCTGATGCAGCCGAGGCTTTGTTTGGCAGCGGCGGCGGAGCTTTCATTACTGCGGGGATTATCGTGTCTGTACTTGGTGCGCTGAATGGGTATTTAATGACCGCGGCGCGGGTGCCTCAGGCAATGGGGGAGAAGAATCAGATTCCTTTTTCCCGGGTACTCCGAAGCATCCATCCCAAGTTCCAGACTCCAGCCAATGCGCTCATTTTTCAAAGTGTGCTGGCGGTCATCTATATTTTCTCGGGAACCTTTAATACGCTGACGGATTTGCTGGTGTTTGTGTTGTGGATTTTCTTTACAATGGGTGTGTTTGGTGTGTTCATCTTGCGTAAAAAACTGCCGCAGGAGAAAGGACGTTACCGTGTGCCACTCTACCCGGTTACCCCTATCTTAGGGGTGGCAGGCGGGATCTATATTCTGGCCAGCACAATTGTGAGTGATCCGCTGCGTTCTCTTGTGGGTATCGGCATTACGCTGGCCGGACTCCCGGTCTACTATGTGCTGTCCCGCAAAAACCGGTAGTTTTAAAATAATGAAAGAACTCGAGTGATAATTTCCTTGACAGAAGCAATATAAAGTTATATGATATTAAAGCGTCTTTTAAAGATGATTTCTTTTTTTGAAAGATTCTAGTCTAGTGGAATTCGAATAATTAGACATCTATTTGGACTCTTAGCTCAGTTGGTAGAGCAGTTGACTCTTAATCAATTGGTCCAGGGTTCGAGTCCCTGAGAGTCCATCACAGAAAAAACGGCAGCGATGCCGTTTTTTCTGCTGTTCGGGTAGTGGAGTGGCTTTTTATTTGGTTTGAATCGTGGTATAGTTTGGATAGAAAAGACGTACAATGCAAAGAGAGCCGTGCGTCAACACGACTCTCTAGGCAATAGCCGCTTTTAAGGGCGGCGGCTTTAAGGTATTACGGGCAGAGATAGACCGCATCCTTTGGACCAGGGCGGTCGGCACATACAAAGCGACTCCAAAGCACTTGCTCTTATCGGACAAGCGAACCAAACACGCCAAATACCGGCGTGTTTTTTTGCGTTTAGTTTCGGCGTTGATCAAGCTCCAGCTCTTCTTTTATATATTGCATCAAAAGCTTCTTGGAAGAGGATATATACTCATCATTGCGTGCTTGTAGCAGGCCGACCGGAATGGCGGAATCCTTCAGTTCAACTTGGATTCTCACAACATTTGGCGGTAATGGCGTAGAATCGAGAACGGCTCCTATGGAGGAAGGGATTTGCTGGACGAACCCCGCAATGGCTGAGATTTGACTTACTGTATACAGAAAAGGAGTTTCAGTGTAACGGGAAAATTGCTTCGATAACTGTGAATAGTATAAACAGGTAGTTCCCCCGGATATGATTGGATAACCCAGTAATTCTTCAAAAGGGATTCTGTCTCTCCCGGCCAAAGGGTGGTTGTGCACTGCGATGAAAGAGATACGCTCGTTGTACAGTGGCTCAAAGTGAAACGAAGCCGCCTCGGCAGGTTCTCCGCATAGGGCAAAGTCCAATACATTCTGAAGTAGTGAACGGGACAGGGAGGCTGTGTTCCCGATTACGAAGTGGCAGGATACATTGGGTTTATAGTCGCGGAACCGCTTCAGCGAGTTTGGCAGTACCTGCTCTGTTAACGATTCCAGCCCTCCGATACTGAGGGTGCCGATCTCCTCTTTTTGCAAAGCTTTGGCCTGTTCTGCTACATAGTTCCAGTGTTGAATCAGCTTGTCGATCTCTGTTGCAAATATTTGCCCGGCAGCGGTAAGCTCTGAATCCCAGCCTCGTTTGAAAAGCTTGATGCCCAGTTCCTTCTCCAGCCGCTGAACCTGGTTCGTAATCGTAGATTGTGCGTAGTTCAGTTTTGCGGCGGCTTTGGAGAAGTTTCCTTCTTGAAGGATAGTCTGAAATGTAGTGAGTTCCTTTAAGTCCATAGTCTATATCTCCATCGGAAAAATTGAATTTTAATATCATTTAATTCAATTATACAGAATAAGAGGTGGGGAGTACAATAAGGATAAATCGCTAAAGGAGTGAAGTGAACATGCCATTCGTCAGGGTGAGTTACTTGGAAAACAAATACGATGCGGAGCAATTACCCATTATTAGCCGTGATATCATGAGTGCTCTAGTTGAGCATTTTAACGTACCTGAGGATGATTTTTTTCAAGTATTCCATGCACACAAAGCAAGTGAGTTTTACTATAGTCCGAATTACTTGAACATAGAGCGAACGGATGGACTGCTCTTCATTCAAATCACGCTCAAATCCGGAAGAAGCACGGAGCAAAAAAAGAGTTTTTACAGCAAGTTGGCTCAACTGTTATCGAACACCCTCCACATCAGGAAAGAAGACGTCTTCGTCGTGCTGGTCGATACGGAATTTGAGGACTGGACGTTTGGCAATGGCATCGCACAAATGATTGAACGTCCATAGAAGGAAAGGAGGGGATTGGAATGAAGCATCGTAAAATTGCATCGAAAGCCCTTGAAACCTTTGGGGAGATTGCCCCAGCGTTTGCCCGCTATTCGGAAGAAGTGCTCTTCGAGGAGGTATGGCGGAGAGAGCAATTATCGCTTCGGGAACGCAGTCTCCTTACGGTATCGGCGTTAGTCGCTGGTGGACTTACCGAGCAGTTGCCCTTTCATATCCGTCTGGCCCGGGAGAACGGTCTATCCGAAGAAGAATTGATCGAAGCGATAACTCATCTCGCTTTTTACGCGGGGTGGCCGCGCGCCGCATCTGCGATACAGGTGGCTAAGGATATTTTCCAAGAAAACTAGAAAGTGATTCCCAAAGTGACAACAATGTAACAAACCCCCTCCTGCTTATCACCTGGATCGAACGACAGGGTTTGCGCTTAACCATACAATTAATGTGTTGGTTGGAACTGCCTGTTCGATCTGACTTGGGTTAAGCCCAAATTTAAGGGAAGCAAGGAGAGGATTTTCGTTGAGTAAGAATAAGAATGACAAAACCCGCCGCACGTCCGGCATGCTGGCCGCTCTGCTGATGTTGACTCTTGCCGGTGAAGCAAGCGCGTATGCTCAGCCGTCTGAGCCATCAGATCATTTACCCTTGGTCCAACAAGTAGCCGCACTCAGCAGCACTGCTCCGGGAGATTTAAAGAACGGGCCCCGTGATGCGAAGGAAGTTGAGGCGTTTCTTGACGCATTTTTTGCCCGGGATGCCATTAAGCAAAAAGCCGGATCGGCTGCGATCTCTGTCGTTCAAGACGGGAAGTTGCTCGTCTCCAAAGGTTACGGCGTAGCTGACAAAACGTCGAAGGCACGGGTAGATGCCAACCTGGGTACCTTCCGGGTCGGCTCCGTTTCCAAAGTATTTACAGCCGCAGCCATTATGCAACTTGTCGATCAAGGGAAAATTTCGCTTCAGGACAACATTGAAAAGTACCTGGATGGTTATAAAGTAACAAATCCCTTCGATACACCGGTAACGATAGAGCATCTGTTGACGCATACGACCGGTTTTGAAGTACGCGAACCTACGGATGCCAGCTATTTATTTGACCCTTCCCAGAAACCGGTTTCTTTAAAAGAAAGCATCTACGATGTGTTCCCCCCTGTTGTTCGCAAGCCGGGAACGTCCTATATGTACGATAATTTTGCTTCCAGGCTGCAAGGATACATTGTGCAGAAGGTAAGTGGAGAATCCTTCGGGAGTTATGTGCAAAAACATCTGTTTAAGCCGCTCGGTATGACTTCAAGCAGCTTTAGCATGACCAAAGATTTGACCCGCCGGCTCGTAACTTCTTATGATGCGGAGGGCAATGCTATTCCGGTGTATGGTTTTTCGCCAAGTGAATGGCCGGAGGGCAGCATGTTATCGACAGCCTCCGATATGGCATTGTTCATGAAAGCTTTTCTGAATGATGGCCGTGCGGCAGACGGTACGGTTATCCTGTCACCTGAATCGGTGAAGGCGATGTCGGCTTACCAGATGGCCATCCATCCGGATTTTCCGGATATGACATATGGCTTTGAATCGCCCGTGCTTCCGGCCAAAACGAAGGGTGAAGCTGTGATCTCCAAAGGTGGCGACATTCTGGGCTATAGTTCGCTGCTATGGATTCTACCTGACCGTAAAACGGGTGTTTTCGTTTCTTACAATACGAATCAGGATTTGCGTAATGATCTGTTCACCGCTTTTATGAATCATTATTATGCGAGTGGCAAATCGCCGTATGAAGCGAAGGGTTTCAAGGTACAGTCCGCGGAAGAACTTGCCAAGTTTGAAGGCCTGTACTCCGATTTGCGGATTAAACTACTGACCAAAGTCGAAGTGGCAGGAGATGGCACTCTAAGGGTGAGCGATATGCTCAGCCGTCACCAGTTGAAGCAGACCGGCGAGCTGCTGTTCGTTGATGAGGAGGGGAATCCTCTAGCCTTCAAGGCGGATGCCGAGGGTCGTATCCTCTATATGAAATACTCTAATTTATTTAGCTATGCGGCCAAAATACCGGAGGATCCAGCCGGATTCCCGGATGTATCGGCCGATCATCCGTATGCCAGCTACATTCTTAGCTTAAAGTCATTGGGCTTCTTAACGGAAGATTTGTCACAGCCATTTGAGCCTACGCAAACGGTCACCCGTGGAGCGTTCATACATTCTTTTAACGCGATATGGAGTATCCCTGAGTCTTCAAACCCGTCCGCATTCAAGGATACTGAAAATTCTCCCTACCGAAAGGATATTCAAGCCGCTGTCGAGGCCGGTATGCTGAATGGAACGGGGAGCGGATTGTTCGAACCGGACCGTCCGATTCTTCGCGAAGAAGCTGCGGCTATCGTCTACCGCTTACTTACTGTAACGGGAATTAGGGTGCCGGATTCCACAGCTGTCCTTGCACCGGGCACGTCGAAATGGGCTGCCGATGCTGTCAGTTCTGCAGTCATCTGGAAGCTGCATGGACCGGAGGTGACCGAATCGAACGGCATGTTCGATTACGGCTCTCAGCGGGCGTTGAACAAGCAGGAACTGGCGGCTCTGCTGTTCACGATGCTGCTTCCGCAATAAGTTCATTACAGTGGGGGGGCGATTCATTTGCCTCCCCTTTTTGTATGGAAGCACGGAATGGTATGATGAAGGAGCAACAGCCGGAAGGGAGTTGGCCGATATGGATTTTAATATATTTATTATCGAAGATGATGAGGCCATTTTTGCTTCCTTAAAGGAACGATTGGAGCAGTGGTCGTTTCATGTCACGGGACCGGAGCGATTTGATGATGTGATGAGCACCTACATTAAAGTGCAGCCCCAACTGGTCATCATAGATATACAACTTCCAATGTATGATGGTTTTCACTGGTGCCGGGAGATTCGGGCAGTGTCAAAAGTGCCGATTCTCTTTCTATCTTCGCGCGATCATCCGCTGGATATGGTGATGGCGATGAATATGGGGGCGGACGATTATATTCAAAAGCCGTTTCATATAGACGTGCTGCTCGCGCAAATACAAGCGATTCTCCGCCGGACCTATGCTTACAGAGAGGAAGCTGATGACCTTATCGAATGGAACGGCACCATTATTGATATGAAGCGTGGACTGATCCGTAAGGATGGGCAGGACGTGCTATTGACCAAAAACGAATTTTTTATTCTGGTGGTGCTCGTCAAGGAGAAGGATAAAGTGATTTTACGCCAGGATCTGATCCGCAAGCTGTGGGATGATGAGACCTTCGTCAACGACAATACGCTGACAGCGAACATAACGCGGCTGCGTCAAAAGCTGGCGCTTTTCCAACTGGAAGAAGCGATTGTAACAAAAAAAGGGCTAGGTTATATGGCGTGTACGTTATGAGCGGGAAACGTTTATTCCTCCGCTATCTGTATGACAGGAAAAGCTGGATTGTGTTCTTCCTGTTCTCATTGTTATTTGTAGATTTGCTGATCTGGATCGATAATGGCATTTCCATCCGGGGCAATTCGATGCTCTATTTAAATATGCTGCTAATTCTGGCGATGATCGTTTTCCTTGGGTGGCGTTTTCGCAAAGAAACGAGGTATCCGCGAGCGCTGGCAGAACTGGCTGAAGGGATCCACGAGGATTGGATTGAAACCTTGCCTTCAACTTTTTTGTATCAGGAGGAAGCGACGAGCCAGCTCTTACGAGCAGTGGACCACTGGTACTGGCATAAAATATCGAAGAGCCATTCTGCCCGATCTATGGAGCAGGATTATATCGCTGCCTGGGTGCATGAGGTAAAGACGCCGCTGACTGCGGTGAAGTTAATCATAGATGCTAACAGAGACCATCCGGCGATGCGTAAAATCGAATCGGAATGGCTGCGGATTCATTTACTCATCGACCAGCAATTATACATTTCGCGTTTGCTGACACTTGAGGCTGATTATGTGTTGGAACAGACAGGTATTCAGCGGCTTGCTGCACTGGAAGTACGTGAGCTTAGCTCCTGGTGTATGGAGAATAACATAGCTGTTGAGTTTGAAGGCGAAGAGACTTTAGTTAGAACGGACCGCAAATGGTGCCGTTTTATTATCCGGCAAATATTGACGAATGCGGTTAAATATAGCCCGGAGGGCGGAATGATTGTTCTGTCGACTACAGCCACTGAGGATGGGCCTGTCAGATTGATGATTAGAGATGAAGGACCGGGTATCGCCGCACATGACTTGCCGCGTATTTTCGATAAAGGCTTTACCGGAGGGAACGGCAGACTGCAAAATGCGGCAACTGGACTGGGGCTCTATTTAGCTCAAACTGTTGCGGACAAAATCGGGATTAGGTTAACGGTAGAGTCGGAGCCCCAATTAGGAACGGCCATGCAGATGACCTTCACCGCGGTCAATGCGTTCGAATCTGTCCGGACTTCAATATGATAATATTGTCACGTAGAACCTCCTGCTTGTCATCTGATACGGGCGACGGGCATGGCCTGTTTCTCTAAAATGAAGGTTATATCAGAGTGGAGGCTATTGAGGCTATGGAGACGAATCAAAACAATGGGCTGAGAACCGTGCTGCATGCGCAGGAAGTCCGTAAATCATTTGGTGTCAGGGGAAATGTTCAGCAGGTGCTGAAGGGCATCAACCTGCGTGTAGTGGAAGGTGAGTTTGTCGGAATCATGGGGCCGTCCGGGTCGGGGAAATCGACTTTGATCAAAGTGTTGGCGACCATTGATAAAGCGACGGAAGGGAAAATTCTCGTCGAAGATACGGACGTCTCGATTATGAAAAATACCGAATTGTCTGCTTTTCGGCGCAAGAAGCTGGGCTTCATCTTTCAGGATTACAACTTACTTGATACGTTGACGGTAAAAGAGAATATCCTGCTGCCCCTTTCCCTTGATAAGATGAAGAAAGCATCGGTGGAGGCTGATTTTCAGGCCATGGCTGCAGATCTTGGCATCGGGGAGATTGCCCATAAATATCCGAATGAAATTTCCGGGGGGCAGCGGCAACGGACGTCTGCTGCACGCGCATTAATCCACAGGCCCTCCATCGTATTTGCGGATGAGCCGACTGGTGCTTTGGATTCGAAGGCGGCCTCCTCTCTATTGGGAATGCTGGAGGAGCTTAACGGGCAGCACAATATTACCATTATGATGGTGACTCATGATCCTGTGGCCTCGAGCTATTGCAGCCGCGTTGTGTTTTTGAAGGACGGAATGCTGTATTCCGAATTGTACCGTGGCAGTAAGACACGGCAAGCTTTCTTCAAAGATATATTGAATGTGCAGGCCGTGCTCGGGGGTGATCATGTTGACACTGTTTGAGTTGATTATCCGTGGTGTGCGGAAAAATATTAAAAATTACTACTTATATTATTTTGCACTAATTTTCAGTACAGCCCTTTATTTCGTGTTTGCCACATTGCAGAATGACTCATCGGTAATGGCAGCATCATTCGGCGATATTCCATTTACTTTGGTGTTTGATGTGGCCGGAATTTTGGTGCTCACGATTGTGGTTGTATTCATGATTTACGCAAACAGCATTTTTCTGAAACGCCGCAGCAAGGAAATCTGGCTGTATCAGCTGGTGGGGCTGTCGCACAGCGCGGTAGCAAGGTTGCTCATCACGGAGAGTGCACTGCTTGGGATGGGGGCGCTCCTGATTGGAATAGTTGGGGGCGCGCTTGTGGCGCGGATTTTTATGCTTATTCTGATGAAATTGATCGGTATAGAAAGCGTTGTAACCCTCTCTTTCTCGAGTGGAGCCGCCTTGCAGACCGTCATCGTATTTACTGTGCTAATCGGCCTTACCATGATACAAATGCTGTTCAAGGTTTACCGCTCAACGCTGCTCGATCTATTCAAGGCGGACAAGCAGGGCGATTATCCGCAAGAGCCGAAGACTGTTCTGTCCGCTTTGATGGGGCTGCTTGGTATTGGACTGATCGTTACGGGCTATCTGCTCTCCAGCCAAACCCTCGGCCAGAATCTGTTCCAGCAGGTGCTTGTGATTCTTGCCTCGACCATACTTGGGACCTATTTGCTGTTTCGTGTGACGATAGGCTGGCTGTTCTTCCAGATACGAAAGGGGAAGGATGGACAGCTCGGGCTAAAAAACAGTTTGTCGCTAGCCCCGATCATGCATCGCATGAAAGGGAATGCGAACTCGCTCACCCTGATTACCATCCTATCTGCGATGACGCTGACGATGGTAGCCATCTCTTATTCGCTGTACTATTCGGCGGAGAGTGAGTCTAGAGCAATGCTGCCTTACGACTTTATCTTTGCCAATAATGAGCGGGATGCGAAGTCTTTTCGAGTTGAGCTGGAGAAGGCCGGAATTGCGTTTGCTTATCAACCGGTTGAGGCTGTCCGGCTGCCTGGCACGATCGGTAAAGGGCAAGGGGACGGACGCAGCCTGTTGTTGCTCGCGGCAGAACAATTGCAGGCAAGCGGTGCAGACATTATTGTCCCAGTACAGGGGGAGGCTGTCTGGTACACTGGCCTCAAAAAGGTGCTAAGCAAGCAGCCGTTTCCGGTTACTTTTCCACAAGCTGTTGATTTCGGGGCAAGTGGGGTTCACGGCAACATACAATTAACACGGGGAAATGATCGCTATGCCATGAATTTCAGCTTACACGGTCATCAGCTTGTGATGCCGCTGGCCTCGATAAGGGCTATTCGTGAGCAAATGCCATCTTCGCCTGCATATGAAGCGATTGTGATCGACACCTACCAAATTGCGGATAAGAATGAGCGTGCAGCGGCAGCTGGCATCTATGCGAAATATGTCAAGGAAGAGGGAGGCAATCCCGATTTCGATAGCTTTTATAAAGGGTCACTCCGGAAATTCGGGCTGATCATTTTCATAGCAGGTTTTCTCGGCCTGATCTTCCTCATCTCCACGGGCAGTATTCTGTATTTCAAGCAAATGACAGAGGCGGAGCAGGAGAGGGATAGCTATACGATTCTTTGGCAGCTCGGATTCGGAGAGCGTGAGATCATGGGCGGCATTATCCGCAAGCAGATGTTTGTATTCGCGATCCCGCTTGCGATCGGGCTTTTGCATTCCATCTTCGCCGTAAAAGCGGCTTCTGCGCTGTCCTTATCCAACCTCACCTTCCCGGCAGCTATTGCCATGTCGGTATATACGCTCATCTATTTTCTGTTCGCTGTGCTCACTATTGTTTATTATCGCCGGATTGTGAAGATGTCTCAGCATCAAGGCTGCTAAGTTGTGCGAGCTCCTGTACTATATCCACTATTTTTTTGAAAATTGGACAAAATTTAGGTAGATTCATGAACCGAAACCGGTTTATAATGGGTTTATACAAAATGTTTGCGCTTACATAATTCCTGTGAAACTACCCCTGTAACGAAGACAACAGGCGTTTATATACGAAACCGATTGGAATAGCAATAATGTGAGCCGATTAGACTGACCCCCTCCAAAGGCGTCGGCACCAATACAGTGTGGAAAACGCTTATTTATGCTCTGGCTATTCCGGGTTTCAAATGTGCGGAGCGCGCGCCGTACATTGAAATAAGAGAAAATAAGTGAGGTGATTTTACTGGGCTGATCATGGGTAGACTGTTACCGTCTGTTTTCCTGCGTCCTATTAAAACTATCATTTTAAGAGGAGGGAAAGATGATGTTGAGAAGGGGAAAAGTTCTGGTTCTATTACTTCTGTTCACACTCTTGATTTCTTTAATACCCGCCGGGCATTCAAATGCAGCTTCTAACTGGAATCAGGTATGGAGCGACGAATTCGACGGAAATTCCCTGAATACTGGCAATTGGTCTGCCGAAGTTAACGGCGATGGCGGGGGAAACAATGAACTGCAGTACTACACCAACCGTGCGCAGAACCTGAAAGTTACCGGGGGGAATCTCGTCATTACTGCACTAAAAGAATCCTATGGCGGAAAGAATTACACCTCTGCAAGGATAAAGACTCAAGGATTAAAAAGTTTTACCTATGGAAAAATCGAAGCGAGAATCAAGTTGCCCTCAGGGCAGGGAATATGGCCGGCATTTTGGATGCTTGGAACGAACATCGATTCGGCGCATTGGCCTCAGTGCGGGGAAATCGATATTATGGAACGTGTAAACAATAATGCCTTTGTTAATGGCACAGTGCATTGGGATGCCAATGGACATGCTGAGTATGGACAGGTATCCGGCAATCTGGATTTTTCCCAGTACCATGTCTACAGCATTGAGTGGGATGCAAATTATATAAGGTGGTTTGTAGACGGCAACCAATATAATGCCTTCTATATTGAGAACGGAACTGGAAATACGGAAGAATACCAGAAGCCATTCTTTATACTGCTCAATCTTGCCGTGGGCGGGAATTGGCCGGGCAGTCCCAACAATTCAACTCCATTCCCGGCACAAATGCTGGTTGATTATGTACGCGTGTATCAGGCGTCCACTTCGCCAAACATCGAAAGCGGCAGTATTTATACCTTAACAAACAAGGCGAGCGGCAAGGCGCTGGATGTAGTGGACGTTTCCACAGCCAGTGGAGCGAAAATGCAGCAATGGACCAATTACACTGCCAATAACCAGAAATTCAAGGTAGAGAGTACGGGTGACGGATACTACAAGCTTACAGCAGTGCATAGCGGAAAAGTATTGGATGTCCCAAGCTCAAGTACTTCCACCGGTGTACAGCTTCAGCAATGGGACGATAATGGTTCCAATGCCCAGCGGTGGAGAATCGTGGATGCGGGAGGCGGGTACTTCAAACTTGTTTCCAAAGTGAGCGGATTGGCCATAGACGTATCCGGATCTTCTACGGCAGATGGGGCAGTGGTCCAGCAATGGACCGACAATGGAACTGATGCTCAGAAGTGGTTGTTTACCAAAGTTAACTAACACCCTAGCAGGACACTGAAACAAATTTGTCTGAATGCCGTGCCCCGTTTCGGGTAATTTATGAATCTTGTGACGGGGTGCAGCTTTATTGCTTCTGCTCCATGGGGAAAAGACGAAAACACAGGCTTAGCTGTGCTCTGCGATCTGTACCTCGAAACCGTCCGGATCCAGTACATAAAAGAACGATATGCGTGGATTCGGCGTGACCGGACCACGCGCTACCGGGATACCCTGGCTTTTGAAACTCTCTATTGCCTCATCCAGTGACGCCACCTCGAACCCAATGGACACACCGCATTCCGGCTTCAGAGCCGGGTCGCTTCCCTGAATAAGCTCGATCTTGGGCTGCCCCTCCGTGCCTAACATAACAATCTGTCTTCCTCTGCTCTCAAATCTGCGGTCAATCGGAAGTCCCAGAATGCTGTGATAAAAATTAAGGGATGCCTCCAGATCCCGCACCCTGAGCGTAATCCAATTCATGCTCAATATCATGTATCCTATCCCCTTTCTGTGGATTTTCTATTTTGTTCATTATACGCTATTTTTGGGGCGAAGCATGTTTCCAACAATCCGCAGACTCAGCTTTCGGGTAACAAATCTGGACAACTGTGCTCCGAGGTAATTTTGCGAGCCTGGAACAGTGTATATCTTCTTTTTCGCGAGTGAGCGCAGCGCAGTCTCAACTACCTGCTGTGGAGTTGCTTTCTTCCCGACTGAAGCTTCCTCAGTCCCCACAACGGTGAAGAAATCTGTATCGGTAGAACCGGGACAAAGTGCGAAGAACTGGACTCCACGGTCACGATTCTCCCACCATAATGCGTCTGTAAAGGACAAGACAAAAGCTTTGGTTGCCCCATACACAGCCATATAGGGGAGCGGCTGAAATCCTGCAGTGGACGATACATTGATCACAGTACCAGAGCTTCTGCGCAGCATATCCGGCAAGAATAAATGGGTCATATTTACGACGGCAGCAACATTCAACATAATCTCCTCATGCTGCCGCTGGCCTGAGATTTGCTCGAACATCCCATGAGTGGCAAATCCGGCATTATTGACCAGCAGCTCAATCTCAAGCTTCAACAGCTGGCATTGCTGGAACAATTCCCTTGGTGCACTTGCTTCCGTAAGGTCCATAGCTATGACTTCGACTTTGATGTTATAGCTTCTTTCGAGTTCCGCTGCCAAGTTATCCAGTTTGTTCTTAGATCTGGCTACGAGAACCAGATGGCTTCCTTGTTTAGCCAGCTGTATTGCAAATTGTTCGCCAATGCCGGAAGAGGCACCCGTGACTAGCGACCATTTTCCTTGAATATTCATAAAATTACTCCTCCTATTAAAACGATGTATTCGTTAGGAAACGATGTTACCGATTGAGCAAAAAAAATTACTTTAAACGTAGTGCCCAAAGAAAAATTTGCTTGTTAGTTGGTAACGGTGTTTCCTGTTGAAATCATAGTAACCTGCTGGCTGGAGAAAGTCAAACCTTCTTTTTTTAAAATTTGCAAGAAGATATGTGTATGTAGGATTGACTTTGTGGAATCGACTGTATAGAATGCGTGGTATATGATTGGAAACTGCGTTTCCCGAGAATAACAACATAACTAAAGAAGGCGATTAAGTTGAATGAACCTAACAATTTTGCTGACGCAAGCAATAGAAAGCTGACAACCTACCAGGAAGCCCGCTTACAGAACACAGCTAGTCTTCGTCAACTCGTAGTTGATGCAGCAGCCTTTATTCTTCAGGAAGAAGGGCCGGAAGCTGTCACCGTGCGAAAAGTAGCTCAGAAGATGGGTTGCTCGACCAAGATCATCTACAGTCTGTTTGCTAATAAAGAAGGTTTAGCCCAGCAATTATATCTGGAGGGCTGCAAAATACTCTCGAACGAATTTGAGAGTGCTTCACAGTCAGAGGATCTGCAGCAGTATTTAATTAATCTGGCAGAAGTGTATTGGGAATTTGGCCAGCGCTATACCAGCTACTATAAATTGATGTTTGGGGGAGCATTTGCAGATTTCAAACCGGATGAGCAGAGCATGAAAGGCACTGTTACTGCTATGCGGCGCTTGTTGTCCGTGATTGTCAGCGCTCAAGAGCAAGGCCTAATTGCTGGTGATTCAAATGCGGAATTTATTGTAGGTACGATTTGGTCCTCTCTTCACGGAGTGATTCACCTGCACATAGGAGGACATTTGGGAAGTGTCGCAGCGTCGCACGCAGTGTATAAAGGAACGGTAGCTCTGCTTGCAAGCTCGCTGTTTGCACCTACAGCCGCAGCCAAGCATTTAAAGCAGGAGTAGTTAGTGAAATCCTTTATATAGGGCCGGGGTTCGAATCCTGAGAGTCTATAACACAATTTAAACGGCAGAGATGCCGTTTTTTTGTTTCTAAATTTGTTTTAAATCTTTACAAATGCCGAAGAACGAGGCCTATTTCCGAAAAAAAGGAAAAGGTATATAAGTAAGGGAGAACTAGGACTTATTAATTTAATAGGGATAAATTCCGATAAAGAAAGAGTCCTGTACAACTAAAGTCACACCTGCATACCCATAACGGGACAGAAAAACCGAGTTTGAAACAAAGGCAAATCCGTACGAAAGTCGGAGACGCAAAGCCACGGGTCTACTTCATCCAAAGGAGGATGTTAAGACAGCCGGGCCGCTCAAGGCACTTGGTTTTTTGGCGTGCCTACAAATAGCGCTGGGGGAGAGAAGTAAATGAGGTTTAGAAGGAAAGGGAAGTTTTCACGGACAGTTGTGTCCGCAGTGGCGGTGAGTATGCTTGTGGGCCTGTTTAGCGGAGGTCTTAGCATGAAGCAGGTTTTGGCTGCCGGGACCGATCCGGGTAGAACGGACTATAACGTATCCGGCAACCAGATTGTATGGCTGGAAGCAGAGGCCGACGGGGTGAAGCAGGTTCACGCGATGAATCAGGCCAGTGGTGCGAGCACTGTTCTTACATCGGGTTCATCCGCCAAGGATGCGCCTTATGTGAGCGGCAACGTTGCAGTGTGGTCCGACAAAGGAACAGAGCAGGAGTCTTCACTGAACTGGGATATTTACACTGCCGATCTTGAAACGGGTACCCGGAGAAAGCTTAACAAACAGTCTGGCACATATGGCAATCCGACTACGGATGGAGTCGGTGTAGTCTGGTACGAGCGCAAAAATTACGGCAGCATGATCTATCATGATCTGGCTACGGGTGTTGAAGCCGACCTCGGCGAAGGACGCTTCCCGGTGCTGGCCGGTGGCAATGTGGTGTATAAGAATGCCCGTGACGGGGGGCTCAGTCTGCTCCATTTGAAAAGCGGAGCTACGCGCGCACTTGTTAGTCTGGGCGGAGCAAGTTATGTGGACTGGTTTGTTTTTAACGGCAGCGATGTGCTGTTCAAGCAAAAAAATGGGTCTTCCGAGAGCAAATATGTGATTCTGAATATCAAGGATCTGACTGCTCTGCCTGTGGATCTCACCCAGATGAAGCCTGGAGGAACCCAGTATGCCTTTATGTCGATAGGTGAAGGGCAGGCAGTTTTTCAAGAGGAGAGGGACGGTGCTGTCACATTGCAGCAAGTGAACCTTTCTACATATGCAGTGAAATCACTGCCAGCGATAGAGCCCGGAACGAAGCTGATCGGCATTACCGAGGATAAACTGCTTTACAGCAAGAACGATGACTACATAGAGTCGATTGACCTGAAAGAAGGATCAACCCCTCCGAGTCCGGGAGCCACTCCAAGTCCAGGGGCAACCCCAGGAACGACTCCAGCTCCAGGGACAACCTCAAATCCAGGTGCAGTTCCAAATCCAGGCGCAGATCCGAACCCGGGTTCAACCCCGGAAGTGAAGACCCCTGTAGTAACCGGAGCCAAGGACAGTCAGGTTATCGGAAGTGCTGGAGGTACTTTGTCTGTACTGAATGGCTGGGCACGGCTGGAGATTTCAGCAGGAACCTTCCCAGACAATACCATTGTAAGCTTGGCCCAAGCTGAGCTGGAGAAAGAGGTACTGCTCGACGCAACCGGCAAAAAACTGCTGAAGGCAGGTTCTGCGTGGCAGGTGCAAGCGAATGCTCCGTTCCTGAAGCCGGCCAAGCTGACGGTAGGGTACCCGAAGGAAGCGCCTTGGACGACAGGCCGTGAGAAGCTTGGAATCTATAGCAACGATCCGGCAAAAGGCATATGGAACTATATTGGCGGAGTGACTGCGGCGGAAGACGCCGTTGTTCAATCCAGAATTACAGCTTCCGGACTATATACGGTAATGCTGCGTGGAGCTGAATTCACAGATATGTCAGGTCACTGGGCGCAGCAAGCTGTAGAGGTGCTGGGGGCTAGGGGGATTGTGAACGGGATGAACGGAACCGCTTATGCGCCAAAAGGGATCCTGACCCGGGCTGAATTCACCAAGCTGCTGGCAGCAACTCTTGGATTGCAGCCGCAGCGGCCGGAGACGCCGGCTTTCCGAGATGTTTCAGCTGCGAACTGGTCCTACCCTTATGTGGAAGCAGCTGCAGCGGCAGGAATCGTAACGGGAGAAGGTGGACTTTTTCACGGCAATGATCCGCTGACCCGTGAACAGATGATGGTGATGCTGATGCGGGCAATAGACAGCACTATCGGCAGCCGGGCTTCTGCTGCAGAATCTGCCAAGCTTGAAGCTGAATTGGGCGGATATAAGGACAACGGCAGCGTTAGCAGTTGGGCAAGGGATTCCGTAGCTGCGGCGGTGGGCAAGAAGCTGGTGCAGGGTAACGGACAGCTTTTGAAGCCTAAAGATTCATCAACGAGAGCAGAAGCAGCGGTCGTGATGTACAAGCTGCTGGCTGAGCTGAAATTACTCTAACTTACAACGGATAGGAGATCAAATCATGAAATTCGGAGCGCTCAAAAGGAAGTGGCGCGGCGGCAGCATGAAGGCGCGTTTTAACCTCATGCTTGCTTTGCTGCTGGTCATTTCTTATATTCCCATCCTTCCAGGTCTGGATAAGTTCATCTCTCCGGCCTATGCTGCTACCAATATGCGGATTGAACCCAGCGAACTTAACCCGGAATCGGGAAAATCGGTTAAAATCTCCTTCAGCTTCAACGCGGCCGACAACGGTCAGGAGTATCATAAAACGAATATCAGCCTCTGTACTCCGCAGCGGGACGGATCGTCCCCGCTCCTCGGGGATCTGATTAAGAGCGGTGAATATCCAACGAAGCTGAACGGCCAATATATCGTTCATGAGTATGAATGGGACGGGAAAATCGGCGGTGTACCGCTGGATGAAGGGCGTTATAACATCTGTATCTCCCCTGCCGAGTATAACGGTGTTGGCGTGTACTACGGGCAGATCGCCAGCTTTGAAATCCTTGGAGGCGATGAGTTGCCTCCTCCGGCAGCTTTGCAGATCAAACCTGCTGCTGCAGGACAATCTGTGGTTTCAGGAACTGCTGAACCAGGGGCCCAGCTGGAAGTGGAACTTTATTATCCGTCCAGTGGGGAAAAACGGCTGTACTCTAATATTGCGGTCAACAGCGCAGGCCAATGGAGTGAACAGATCGGGATAACGCTGGGCAAAGCCGTGCATATCACGGCAAGAGCGAAAGAGGAAGGTAAGTACTCGGGGGTTTCGGAGCCGCTCGCAGTGCTGCGTGCACCTATGCCTGCTTTTTCACTCAGCTGGGAGGCGCTGGCAGCCTATTATTATAAGCTGGATACTGTTCAGGCCATGCAGGAGAAGGCTCAGGACATTGCAGTATTGAACCAGTCTGCAACCTCGGCGGGAACAATCAGCGGCCTGACCTCCATTCTGCTGACCAATCCGCAAACCAGCCGTGCTATAAACAGCGGGGATCTGCCGCAGTTTACGGAAGCGGCCCTTCAGGATCGGCTGCGGATTGTGAACCCGTCCGGACAGGCGCCGGTTGATCCGGCCCGGGGAGATTTTGTCTACTCCAGTGATTCAATCTCGCTGCAGGCGTTGATGCCGCTGCAATTTGGCCTGAACTATTTAAGCCGTGACCCTTTTACAGGTGTAAGTGGATTAGGGTGGCATCACAGCTATGAATGGAAGCTGACTGCGGTAGAAGACGGTAAGGTAGAAGTGATGAGCCCGGATGGCTCGCGTTTTGAGTACGTACCTTTGTCGGGAGGAGAGTATCTGACACCGCGCGGCACGGACTGGACGCTGAGTGCTCCGTCAGCAGGGGCGTATACTCTATCATCACCTCAAGGCGATCTCTACCGGTTCAATGCAGAGGGGCTGCTGCAGTCCATTACGGATTTGAACGGGAATAAGATCACATTTGCTTACCAGGGTACGAAGCTGGCAACGGTCAGTACAGCCGGGGCTTCTCTGAGCTTAAGCTACGACGGAGCAGGGAAACTGATGACTGCAAGTGATTCAACCGGCCGCCAAATGTCATTTCATTATGACCCGGCCACTAGGGACCTGACCTCGATTACTGATGTGGATGGAGCTATAACCAAGCTTACCTATGATAACAAGCACCATGTGCTTAGTGTTACGGATGCCAAAGGGACCGCCGCGATGAGTGTAAACTATGATGACCATCAACGCGTGACCGGCTTTACCGATTTTTACGGGCAGACGAGTTCATCCAGCTATGAAGGGCGTGTAGCTCCAGTAGTTCGGGGAGAGGTGTCGGAAGGCGGCGAGACTGGGATAAATCCTGCGAACGGACGGGATATTCCGGACTGGGATGAAGTGATTTTGTCCGGTACGATGCATAATCTTGCTCATGCACCTGCATACCGGCAGGTTGCAGGGCTGAAGCCGCTCATTGCTGACTATTTGGCGGGCAGCATCGGAGCCATCGAGAACAAACGGGATGCCTTCATTACTTCTGCGGTTGCCGCTCCAGGCGGGATTGCTGCCATCCAAAGTGCAATTGCGGCCAGCAGTACATCTCCGGCAGTTGTCAGTTCGGGTCATTTAAATCTTGAAGAAAGCGTAACATTCGGGTCGCCGAACAAGCCTGTGGTGCTGATCGTGGATGGTATGAATACGAACCGGGATATTACCGTGCGTGTGTACGGTACTCTGATTCTGAAGCAGGGACTTAATGCCAATACCAAGCTTGCACTGGATGTGCAGAAGGTTCAAGGTTTGTACGGCAATCTGTGGTCCGGCGGAACGATTCATCTCAACAATGATTCTTCCGTAACTGTGGGGGATACACTGCAAACGGGCAGTTTGACCTATAACAGCGGCGGGCTGACCATTGATGCGCAGCGGATATTGATTGCCGGAGACTTGTCCATTAACACTAGGGTGGAAATGAACATCGCCCAGGAGATGGTCGTTGGCGGGATCGTATCCAACAACCAGACGGCGAATCTAACCGTGTCCGGCGGCGATCTGTTCGTTCGTGACAACGTCAGCGTCAACAATAATCTGAATGTGCAGACGGGCGGTCTATTCGTCCTTGGCGGAGACATGACTCCGAACCAGACTCCTGTTGTTCATACGGGAGTGGGAGCAGGCAAGACCATTTTGACCTACTCGGAGAGCGGAGCAAGCGATGTGAATTCCGGGAATGCCAGAACGGTGAGTGCTGCCGGATTGGCCTCTTCCATCGCCACTACTGCGAATAAGACAACGTGGACCAATGCGCTTCATCAAGATACTGCTTATGTATGGAATAATAATTTCCAAGTCGTTCAGCGGCAAGCGGCGAATGGCTCGATCGTTAAATACAGCTATGACAGCAGTGACCGGGTAACCGCGATCACAGATGCTAACGGCAATAAAGAAAAATTGGCATATGACGAGCGCGGCAATGTTACTCAGCTGACAGATGAGAATGGTACTTCCACCCTCACACGTTATAACGCCTTGAACCGTGCGGTTGAGAAGATCGATGCCCTCGGCAACCCTTCCACCTACGATTATGATACCGCAGGCAATCTTGTCACAAGTACGGATGCCCTCGGCAGCACTGTCACCATTGTCAGAGACAGTGCAGGGGTTCCGGTCTCCGTAACCGATGCTGAAGGGCATACCACAGCATATATCAATGATGCTGCCGGGTTCGCACAGGAAATTAAGGACCCGAGCGGATATACGACAGTGATTGAGCGTGATACCCTGCACCGCACCACCCAAGTGGCAGATGCCGATGGCAAGCTGCAAGGTGTCGAATATGACAAGAAGGACCGTGCCGTTTCCATAACCAATGCACTTGGCCAGACGAGCACGGTCACTTTTGACGCAAATGGCAATGTGGAAGAACAAACGGATGAAGCCGGGACAAAGACCGTCAGCTCTTACCAGGTATACCGGTTAAGCGGCACGAAGGACGGACTTGAGCATAGTACCAGCAATACGTATGATGCGCTTGGCCGCGTGATAGAGCAAAAAGATAAGGCGGGTGAGACAACGGCTTACAGCTACGACAGTGTCGGGCAGGTAAAGGAAGTTACCGATGCTGAAGGCGGGAAGAGCACTTATACCTACGACGATAACGGAAATGTGCTCACCCGGAAGGATGCCAAGGGTAACCTCACCTCCTACACCTACAGTAAACGCAATGAACTGCTGAGTGTGACCGATCCACTCGATGCCAAGACGAGTTACCGTTATGATGCGGCTGGCAATACCATCAAAGAGACGGATGCGCTGGGCAATAGCACCTATTATGACTACAATGCACTGGGACAACTGGTGAAGGTAACAGATGCGTTACGTGGGGTAACGGAATACCAGTACGACAAGAACGGCAATCAGATCGCCGTCATTGACCCTAATCATTCCATCTGGAAGACCAAATACGACAGCAGAGGTCTGGATGCAGGGACAATCAATCCGCTGAATGAGGAAACGGTCGTAACCCGTAATACACGCGGACTAATGACCGGGTTCACCGATGCGGCAGGCCAGAAGACCACCTACGAATACGATGATTTGGGACGCAGTACACGGGTACGCAACGCGCTCGGGTACGAAACCTCATATGCTTATGATTCTCAAGGCAATGTAGAGAAGATCGTGGATGCGAATCAGCGTGAAACTGCCTTTACGTATGATCCGCTGGGCCGGTTAACGGATGTGAAGAATGCGGAGGGCAGCACCACCCATTACACCTATGACGCCTCCGGCAACTTGCTGGACAAAACCAATGCCCTGGGAGCAGTGACTTCCTATCACTACGATGCACTGAACCGGGTGATTGAATCAGTGAATCCACTGCAGGAGAAGACCAGCCTTGCTTATGATAAGAACGGCAACCTGCAGAAGGTTACTGAACCGGACAGTAATACAACCGTGTATGCTTATAATAAAGGCAATCAAGTGGAGCAGATTAAGTACGGTAACGATCTTACTGTAAATTACAAATATGATCTCGCGGGACGCCGTGAGTTGATGACGGACAGTACCGGAAACACAAGATATACCTATGATGCACTTAACCGGCCAACGTCGGTCATTGATCCGGACGGCAAAAACGTGCGTTATGAATGGACCGCAACCGGACAGCGCAGCAGAGTGATCTATCCGGATAACTCAGTGGTCAACTATGCTTACGATAAGCTGGGCCGCATCAAGCAGGTGACGGATGCGCAGAACCAGACGACCAGCTATCAGTACGATGCAGGCGGCCGCCTGACGGAGAAGCTGCTGCCGAACAACGGTCAAAGCACTTATACCTATGACGGGGTTGGACAACTGCTGGAGATGAAGCATCAGGCACCGGGCGGCGCGCTTCTGGAGCAGCTGACCTATGTCTACGATCCGGCAGGGAACAAAATACGCACGGAACGCCAGGAAGGCGGCAGCGATGAGGATAATCCGGTAGGCACACAGCGTCCGGCAGACGTCTCGGATTATGCGTACGATGCGCTGAACCAACTGGTTGAAGTGCAGAAGCAGAATGGTTCCAAGGTCGTTTACTCCTACGACACCGTAGGCAATCGTCTGGGCAAAGAAGCAACTGAAGCCGGAATTACCACCTTGGAGAGCTACACCTACGATGCGGCCAACAAGCTGACCCATTACGAAAAAGGCAGCGACTACAAGGACTACGCCTACGATAAGCGCGGCAATTTGCTGGAAGTGAGCGGGATCGACAGCGAAACGGCTTTGAGCTTGTTCACGGCGAAGACCAATGCGCAAAAGGTTACAGTGCCGGAAAGTGTCTATTCGGATAAGGAAGTAAAAGGACTGGAAGCAGGCAGGGCCGCAGACGCAAATGCAGATGCAGTTACCAATACAGATGCATTGTCGGAGCTATTAGATCCGCTGTCATCGATTGCAAATCCATCCTTAAATCCAGCAGGAACAATTCCAACCGATGCTGAAGAAGCTTCATTATCCGGCCTGCCGGAAGCAGATCTTGAATCTGGCGTCACGGAAGAGGTATACGGGGCAGACAAAGTCCTGAATCCTGACGCACTGCTGAAGGTTGCGCAGGCTGCAGGCCCTCAAGTGCTGGAGAGCAACCGCTGGGATGCATCGAACCGGCTGATCGGGAACACCAACGCGTACGGCGATATCACCACATACAAGTATGACGGTGACGGGAACCGGGTCTCCATGCGGACCACCATTGGTGACGGTGCAATTCAGGATGCTTATCTCTCAAGCAATCCTGCCGGGAACCGTGATGGCTGGGAGCCGCAATATAAGAAGCGGCAGATCGATATTTATTTTACCAATGACATCACCATGAGCATTCCACAGCCTCTTATGGCAACCGGAGCTGACGGCCAGAACTGGAAGCAGTCCTACGTCTACGGAGCCGGTGAAGAACGGATCAGCATGAGTTATCTGGTCAGCGAAGATGAGAGCAACGATTGGGAACCGGCTGATGGAGCCAGTGGTGCAGGAGCGGCGGCTGCAGCGCCGAAGACACTCTATTATCTGAGTGATGCACAGGGAAGCGTGATCGGACTGGAAGGCCAGGACGGCAGCATCTCGGCACGCTACCGCTACGACGAATTCGGCGTAGCCGAAAACCCGGAGAAATTCGACCTGAACTGGTCCGGTCCAGACAACTTGTTCGGCTACACCAGCCTGGGCTATGATTACTACAGTGGCTACTCCCATGCGCAGGCGCGGGATTTTGACTCTAGTATTGGCCGGTTTATAAATGAGGATACGTATGAGGGGCAGATTGATAATCCGCTGAGTTTGAATTTGTATACGTATGTAACTAATAATCCGTTAAAGTATGCTGATCCGTCAGGGCATATGCATACTGAAACTGGTCCAATCTATAACACTGAAGATAGTTATACTCTTCAATATTATCAGTCCATTTTTAGCATGGCCCAGCAGATGAATGACGTTATCATTATGCAGTCTGCTCATGATGCAGCAAATTACATTCGATTAAAATATTTTGATACAGTAAATAGAACGAATTACATTCAGGGAACTGGTTATAAAGATCTGACAATAAATATGTACAATGAGTTATTATACGGTTCAGCCCGAGAAGTTCCTTTACTTGATGATCCATTTTTATATCTTTTTGATGGTACCTTTACATCTATATTTAAAACTTTGACATCGTCAGCACTCAAGCTGGGTATAAAAAAGGGGGCTGGAAAATCAGCTGAAACATTACTAGAAATTGGTGGTTATTTGACGAAAGAAGCTCCTTATCAAGTAACTCCTGGAACTACAGAATTGAAAGGGTATTATAGAAGTAGTGGTGGTAGGATTGAACCTTGGACAGCATACTATGATGAATATGGCAGAATAAAAGCTAGGACGGACTATACATTGGGTAATAAAAAGGCTGGTATAGATCCAGTACATCATCATACTTTTGAATGGGGACCGGGCAAGACGCCTCTAAAGCATGATACACATTTTAAAGGAGAGTATCAACCGTGAACAAATACAATAATCTTATAGATAACTTTTATAAAGCGCAAAGAGGCTTTATCTACTTAACTTCATTTCATTTAACACGAGATACACAGTTAAACGGGTTGAAGGTTTCCATGCAAATAATTCTTGCCAAATCAACATTTGAATACGATGAACAGATATCAATATCTTTCACGGGAGTACAAGATCTAAAGTTAGGACATTTAACTGGAGTATATCCTTTAGTTTTCGATATCACTGATGTTTCTAAAGACCAGTTAGAGGGTATCAGATACAAAGTTGCTGAATGTGGAGAAAATATATTCAGTTTATATTGTAGTCAGATTACATTTGAAATCTTAGGGTAGTTTGGTCTCTATGTTCTTCCAATCAGTGTTATGGAATAAATGAGGAATAACGTTAGTATGGATTTTTATGGATAATATCTAGGCCTTGAGGATCTCAATTCTCAAGGCCTTTCTGTATCTCGTCTCAAGTTAAAAAACATTATTTAAGCAACACAGACTTAGATTAATCAGTGATAAAAATTAAGATAGTCGACTTTTTAAATGTGCATCTTGCACGAAAGTATCTTTTTTATTTTAATAATATATACCTACTTTCCTCGGCTAATGGACTACCTCCACCCCACTCACTCATTCGCATCTAAACACTTCCAGACGAGTTGAAATAAACATTCTCTTGAAAAGAATCAGCATAGTAGACTAGCCGTATAGAACATGCCCAGAACCTAAGCAATAGAACGAATGCTACGCATTCAGAAAACACTCTAGATGGCCGAACCTTCTAAACGTGAATTACCTTCTTTACAAGCACTAAAATCGCAAATCCCATATTAATTTCTTAAACCAAACTCTGGACGAAGCGAAGCGGAGTCTCCGAGCGCAGCGAGGGATAGCAATACTTAAACGGTCCTCCCCATTTGCGATTAGATGGGTGC
This sequence comes from Paenibacillus sp. IHBB 3054, assembly GCF_051594305.1. Lineage (NCBI taxonomy): Bacteria > Bacillati > Bacillota > Bacilli > Caryophanales > Paenibacillaceae > Paenibacillus > Paenibacillus sp. IHBB 3054. The sequence goes on from NZ_JBOFBG010000045.1 coordinate 31,853, forward strand.
TATACCTTTCTAAGGCACTACAGGAGGTGTTTGAATTCGTAAGTAAGGTAAACTTCTGGACTTTCACTTACGCTTGTATTTGCCCTATTACAATCCGCTGTATCCATTTAAGTCCCCGCAATCATGCTTCCCTCAAACATCTTCGTAATTAACCGTAACAAATCCGTCAAAAGTAATCTTCAACCCATGGCATACACACGGAGCACACTCTTCTCCCCCTACTTTATTTATGGCAAAGGCTACCCCAAAGGGGCCTTACCCTAAGGAGGAAGAAGAGTATGAATGCTTATAACTGTCAGGCAACGTGGATAGGGAACTACTTGAAGGTAAAGATGTATGGGAAACCCATATACCCTGGCTGCATGAAGCCCTACCAAACGATGAATAAGCGCCAAGTGGAAGGGAGTAAATCTAACACGTCCTTGAGACTTGAACAGAATCAGGTTGAAACGTTGATCGTGGAATCGCTGGATAAGGGCAATTCCTACCTGTGTAACAGCACTCTACAACCTAGACGATTGTCATTGGCAGAACGAGAACGATTCGAAAATCTGATGGACCTGAACTTCGCCAAGGGTCATAAGTACATCTCCCTAACGTATGGAAAGGAGAACGTTTCGTTGGTCGAAGCCAGTAAGGATTATGAAAACTGGGTGAAGCGGATGCGGGAGCGGTACGGGGACTTTAAATATCTTGCTGTACGTTCATTTCAAGGCAGAGGAACGATCCACTTCCACCTGCTGGCGAAACTACCGCGTATCCCGAGGGAGGAGCTGGCGGATGGTACGTTTAGTGATATTTGGGGTCACGGATATGTGGATTTTAAGCAGGTTTACGAATTATCTGCAGGAGATCGGAGAAATAAGCTTAAGAAGTATCTCTTGAAGAACCTTCAGGAATTTAAAGCGGATGAGCGCTCCTATGGCAAGCGGCTGTTCCTCCAAAGCAAGAATCTAAAGCTGCCTGAAATAATTAAGGGTAACTATGATGAGCTTATGGAGGGCTTTCGGAAAATGGGAGTTGAGCTAAAGCTGGTGGAATCCAGACAATTTTCTGTGGACTATTTGGATTATATCCGGTTAGAAACACATCAAATTATCGCTTAAATGTGAAGCTCGGCAGTTTAACGAAACGTGTATAAAAAGTCCCTCCAGGCCCTCAGGCGCACTTGGGTCCAATCTGTTTAAGGTAGCCATAATTTAGAGCTTAAACTAGAGTTTTTGCATGGAATTAAGCTCCCCGAAGGCTACTTGGATAGCCTGTATGGGAACTTAATACCAAGTAACAACGGAGGAAGAGAAAGCTTGAACTCTTCTGCGAAGCGTATTATGCTTGCTTTTATTATAAGGAATTAATTACCAAAAAAAGCGCTAAACTAGTACCTTGACCAATTCTGATTTAATCTTTAAGCTCTCCCTATAAGAAGAATTTGGGAGGACATCACATGAACAAAAAATACGAGATTCAACTCCAAGTAGAGGAGCGCCAATGGATTGAGCAACTCCTTCACAGCATTTCCACATCTAAAGGTATTCGAAATCGTTGTCTCGTACTTCTTCTGGCAGACGAAAGCCAGGGAGTGATTCCCACTCACGCGGAAATTGCCAGGCGCGCGGGAGTCAGCCAAGTCACGGTACACAACACGGTTAGAGACTATTGCACTCGTGGGATTCAAGAAACTCTGCGTTACCGTGATCGTGCCGAGCCTGCACGGCCTTCTCAAGTGACCGGAGAGGTCGAGGCACGCATCATTGCTCTGGCCTGCTCCGAACCGCCTAAAGGCTATGCCCGCTGGACGGTACGTCTGTTGACTCGCCGAGTGATTGAATTGAATATTTTGGAGTCCGTAGGACGGGAGACGATTCGAACGACTTTAAAAAAACAAGGCTTAAGCCTCACCTGAAAAAACAGTGGTGTATTCCGGCTAAATCCAGCAGCGAATTTGTTGCTCGTATGGAGGATGTTCTGGAAACCTATGCCCTTCCATACGACCCGGGAATTCCACTGATTTGTATGGATGAGCAGCCCGTTCAATTGCTGGATCATTCGAGGCCTCCACAAATGATGAAGCCTGGACAAGTTCAGAAAGAAGATTACGAATATATCCGTAAAGGAAGCTGCAGCCTGTTTATGTTCACGGAACCAGCTGGCAGGGTGGCGTCACGTGCAGGCTTCGGAAAGACGCACTAAATCCGACTGGGCCCTGCAGATCCAAGAACTGCTAGAAGTCCATTATCCAGAGGCGAAAAGAATTCGATTGGTCATGGACAACTTGAACACCCATACGATCTCTTCTTTGTATGAAACTTTTGCACCTGAACAGGCTTTAGCCTTGGCGAAACGGTTAGAAATCCATTACACCCCTAAGCATGGCAGTTGGCTGAACATCGCTGAGATTGAACTTAGTACACTGACGATTCAGTGCCTGAACCGCCGAATCGCCTCTATGACCGAATTACAAAATGAGGTGTCGGCATGGGAAGCCGAACGTTCAGAAATCGATTGATTGGCAATTTACCACCCAGCAAGCTAGAGGGAAATTAAAACATCTCTATCCTCAAATTTGATGCGGTCAAGGTACTAGTTCAGAAGAATTGCTTAAATACCTCAACGGTGCTGATTCTTCGTTTGAGATTAGCAATTTTGCATTCAGTTATTTTACAAAGGATTCCCTCGGTATTAGTTTAGCCGCTCTTCATGGTACAGGTGATCATAAAGAATTTGAACTAAAGTACCAGGATGTAAAAGAATTCTTAAATACGGAAAATGAGGTATGGAAGGAATTCGCCTTGGAGAAAAACAGGAACTAGTTATCTTTACTCTTATGCTTCTATTTCTGACCACAGTAGAGTATTCCATCCTCTATGTGGTCTTTTTTTCAAAAAACTTTCAACATAAATATGGAAGTCGATTCGACCTGAACAGGTCCGGTCCAGAAAACTTGTTCGGCTACACCAGCCTGGGCTATGATTACTACAGCGGCTACTCCCATGCGCAGGCGCGGGATTTTGACTCTAGTATTGGCCGGTTTATTAGTGAGGATACTTATGAAGGAGATATTAATGATCCGCAGACGTTGAATTTATATACGTATGTGTTGAATAATCCGTTGAGGTATACGGATCCTAGCGGACATGAGGCACTACCAAAAACTGTAGATGAAGTAATTAGAGATTTTAAGGTTATAACAGGCGGGGCAGCTAAAGGGGCTAAGAAAGGTTCAAAAACAGGGCTGATTGGCTCAGTTGTTAGTGCTTTTATAAGCGCGCTTTTTGCTGCAACTCCAGTAGGTGAAGATCAAGAATATATAAATACAAAGGTTGCAGAAAGTTTAAATATCTCTATTCTAAGTTTAGAAGAAGCAGAGGATATAAAAAAAAATACATCAAAAAATATAGTGTATAGATCGCTTAGTTCCTATGATGTCGGTAACCTAGTAGCTGGGAGAGGTATTCTTTCCAAACACACCCCTCCCCATCGAGAATGGTCTTTACTTGAGCACATACTAGATGGAAATAAGAAAGAAGATGGAAAAGATATATCTATGGGTTCTGATCCTTGGATAGCTACAACTAGAGAGTTGAGAATAGCTAATGAGCGATATAGAGGCAAGCATGGAATTGTTGTGATTGACTTAAATAAAGTTAGTTCAATTAAAAAGTCCGCACAATATGAATTTATGGGACTGTATGAACCATTTGGTGTTGAATATGCAGCTGAAATGGCAGAGAATGATAGTGAAGTATCAGTTTATAAATACATTCCAATAAGTGCGATTGTGGGGTGGATTCCATGACAAATGAAGCTGAATTAAGGAAGGACATATCATCGATTGTTCATAAAATTCTTATTTTGATTAGGAAAGACAGAATTATACCAAATGGAGAAATTTCAATGTTGATTGATTATTTGGATGATTTAAAAATATTCACTAAAGGAAGAGATGATATATCTAAAAAACTAGTATATGAATTATTTTATCTATATACAACTGTTATTAGCCAAATATCTTACAATAAAGATGAGGATATCAGCATTGTTACAGAATTATATATGAAGATTACTTCAGTTTTCAATGATGGCCTTTATCAATAAAAGACCACATGAGAGGAAACGGGACTGCGCCCTGTTTGTGAAACAGAGATTAAAAACACCTACTAAGTTTAAGCAACCAGTCGTCGGAAATCTATCATACACAAGAAATTAAGTTTTTTTAACCTAAATAATCTTTAATTTTTGAGGGCCTTGATGATATTAACTCCCAAGGCCTTTCCTTTTACCACCCTGTGCCAAAACTTGAATCTGGCGTCACGGAAGAGGTATACGGGACAGACAAAGTCCTGAAACCTGACGCGCTGCTGAAGGTTGCGCAGGCAGCAGGCCCTCAAGTGCTGGAGAGCAACCGCTGGGATGCATCGAACCGGCTGATCGGGAACACCAACGCATACGGCGAAATCACCACATACAAGTATGACGGTGACGGGAACCGGGTCTCCATGCGGACCACCATTGGTGACGGTGCTATTCAGGATGCTTATCTCTCAAGCAATCCTGCTGGGAACCGGGATGGCTGGGAGCCGCAATATAAGAAGCGGCAGATTGATATTTATTTTACCAATGACATCACCATGAGCATTCCACAGCCTCTTATGGCAACCGGAGGTGACGGCCAGAACTGGAAGCAGTCCTACGTCTACGGATCCGGTGAAGAGCGGATCAGCATGAGTTATCTGGTCAGCGGAGACGAGAGCAACGATTGGGAACCGGCTGATGGAGCCAGTGGTGCAGGAGTGGCGGCTGCAGCGCCGAAGACACTCTATTATCTGAGTGATGCACAGGGCAGCGTGATTGGCCTGGAAGGCCAGGACGGCAGCATCTCGGCACGCTACCGTTACGACGAATTCGGCATAGCCGAAAACCCGGAGAAATTCGACCTGAACTGGTCCGGTCCAGACAACTTGTTCGGTTACACCAGCCTGGGCTATGATTACTACAGCGGCTATTCCCATGCGCAGGCGCGGGATTTTGACTCTAGTATTGGCCGGTTTATGAGTGAGGATACTTATGAAGGGGATATTAATGATCCGCAGACGTTGAATTTGTATACGTATGTAAAGAATAATCCGTTGAGGTATACAGATCCTAGCGGGAATATGGCATGGGAACCCTATAATGTCAAGCAGCTAAGAATCATAGTGGATGAAGCTAGGGTGAAATCTAAATTCAGTACAACCAATAAGAATTATCAGGTGTACAAGGATTTCATATGGAATCACTACAACTTTGCATCTTTCATGAAGAAAAACCAGTACAATTACTTATATGGATTGTTAACGGGAACAAGTGCCTACACGAACAGTGCCGGTAATGCAGGCTGGGCGAGAGAAGAGTTAATAAGTGCGTATTATGAATCAGTAGAGGCAGAGTATGTCGCAGCTATGGCGATGGGATTTGCTACAAACGTCAGTATGCGTGGCAGTGTAGGCAACCAGAATAAGACGAAGAGCAAATCTTCATCTGGATGTAATTGCTTTGTAGCGGGTACTAAGGTTCAAACAGACGAAGGGGAGAAGAATATTGAAGACATTGAAGTCGGAGATAAGGTTCTTTCCAAGGATGAAGAGAGTGGAGAGCAGGCTTATAAGGAAGTCACACATCTGTATCGAAATGACAAGGAAATCATCTATGAACTTACAATAGGCAACCAGGTCATTGAGACAACCGACAATCATCCGTTCTGGGTTGAAGGTAAAGGTTGGGTGCTTGCGGCTGACTTGCAGGCTGGGGATAAGCTACAGCAAAGCAACGGAAATATCTTAATGATTGACAATATCAAGATAGTCAAGCATGATAACCCAGTTAAGGTATACAACTTTACGGTTGCTAATTTCCATACCTATTTTGTAAGTGATTTGGGGATTTGGGTTCATAATACTGGTTGTGATGTAATGAGAGTCTGGGATTTAGAGGGAACGGGCGATGCAATATCAAAGAAGAATCTAAAAGACATTACTGAGAATATGAAAAAGAACGGATGGGTTGGCGACCCAATAGAGATATATCAAATGAATGGTAAAAACTTTATTGTAAATGGACATCATAGGGCTAAAGCTGCAAGGCAAGCAGGCATTGAGAATGTACCAGTTAAAATGTTAACAGAGCAGCAACTCAGAGACATTTATAAGAAAACTCCAGATCAGTTGCTTAATGATTATTATTACGGAAGGTGATTGTAATGGGTTTAGAATCATACAACTTGTTATTAGTTCCACATGACTCCCAAGTTACTATTGAAGATGATATTGTTGACTATGTGGGAGGGAAAAGAACCCCTTTTTCCAAAGCAGTTGAAGCTATTTTATCTATAAAAGGGATTCGAGCATATGTGCCACCCGATATAACAGTAAGGAAAAAGGCGGAATGTTATTATGTTTATTCAGATGTTAAAAGTATTGTTGAGATCGAAATAAACGCCGGATTAGTTGAAAAGGAAGGTATAGAGGAAATTTCGGTACGTTTTGCGGTAACTAGCAATGAAGAAACATTTGAAGTGGCTGTATTTATTTGCAAAGTTTTGAATGAGCAGCTACGAATGAAAACTATTGATATGCGCCTGAAAGAGGAAATAGACTTAACAAACGACTTTCAAATAAGAAGGAGTCAGAAAGCATTTGAGCAAAAAAAGCGGAGGTTTTACGAAATGTACTCTCTGCCCTATAATTGCATTACTGAACCTATGAACTGTGGAAAAGCATTTTTTGAAGCATTAAGGGGCAAGTAATTTGATATCGAAATAGAACTACTATAGTAAACCGACCTTGGGGGCGACAATTCTCAAGGTCTTTCTTTTCCCCCACCCAGTGCCGAATGAACTGGGGTAGAAGTTATAACAGCCCACAATGATTATTATAATTGAGGTGTTTCAATGAAACTTAGGCATGTTCTTTTAGAAGTATATTGTGAAAACAATACTTCTGGACCTCCTTTGTGTTGAAAAGATGGAATAGGTAACCCTGGATATCATTGTTTATCTGAGAATTGTCCGAATGTTAGTTATACGTATGCTCCGCATGAACTTGCTTACTCAGGAGAATTTGGGGTAGTACCCGACTCAAAAGCATGGATTGGATTAGGAGGCGAAATGTTCCCTGTTGACAAAGATGAAAATATGGAAGTTGAATTCAAAGAATTATGGGAACGTATATGTAGGCAGAAAATTCAGGAAGCCTACGAGGAGTACATGAAACAAATGAAAGAAATTTAATATTTATTTTCCCTAGACCTTGAGGATTCCTTACAAATTATTCTTGCCAAATCAACATTTGATTACGATGAACAATTGCTAATAACTTTCACAGGAGTGCAAGATCTGAAAATAGGAAATTTAACTGGCTTATTTGGTTTAGCTTTCGATATCTCTGATGTTTCAAAAGACCATTTAGAAGGTCTCAGATATAAGGTTGATGAATATGAAAATAATATATTTAATTTTTATTGTAGACAGATTACATTTGAAGTTTTAGTGTATTGTTCATTTTTGCCACTTTAGTCAGAATCCCTTGACTGTGAATAGAGCCTTAGCAGTCTATTGCACCAAATTCAAAACAAAGCAGTAGGCGTAGGACGAAATGTTTCAGTACATTGAATTTTTTTTATAGCCACAAATGAATTCAGGGTGCTGTTCTGTTCGATTGGGAGGGGAAGTATGGTGAAGATAGCTATAAACTTTGACCGACAACTGGATGAAGAGACCTATCATTTAGTGGAAGGCCTTGCGAAAACAAGAAGAATGAAAAGAGATGTCAAGATACTTTCTAGTATGGTTCCAGATAAAGATATGGGGGTTGACGGCGAATTTTATTATAATCCATTAGATTTTTCAGAGTCTGGACAGAGCGTAGATCCATCCATTGTTGATTATAACACTCCGCCCAGTTGCCAACCGGACCTCTAGTTGCATTGGATACCAACCAAAGATCGTAAGCAAATCATGTGGAACTCCAGTAAACAAACGGTTAATATTGTGGAATGGCTGGTTTATTTGGTTCAAAAGGTCTTTGGGCCAAAAGGTTACTGCTTGAGTGGAGATGCACAAGTAACCGGGTCTAAAAGGATCAGGATAGAGAACAATGAGATATTTGTGAACGACAGAGCTATAAACGCCATGGGAATTTTGATGAACATTATGATGTCAAATATGAGGCTGGATTTGAATACATCGGTTTTACCTGGACGAATACTTAAGATGGAGATGTCTCCTGGTGGGAAATGGGCTATCGAGGTCGAAGACACCCGTTCCGAAGTGAGGACTGTATTGTCTTTAGTTGAGAATGAGATTACTTTGGTACAGCAGTGTAATGATGTTTTATTCAGTTATTCTGGCCATCTCCAATTAGATAGTGAGGCTATTGAAATTCTTTGGAGTGATGACGGCATGAGATCCGCGGTTTTCCTGAACGGTGTTCTTGTGACTGTTTATGACTTGGCAAACCAAAGAATGATCAACTCCACGTTGAATGGTGATGACTTAATTCCAGTTCCTGCAAAGTTTTTTGAAAAGGGTATTATTGGAAATATAGGGCAAGTAATCAGTATAAACATACGCACAAATCATAAGGGATTTTAATATATTCTATGCCTAGATAATGTGTATGAACCAATGAAGGAAGAGTGCGCAGCTGAAATGACTGGAAAGTAGTGTGGATTCTATGAGTGATGAAATTCAATTAGAAAAGGAAATATCAACTCTCATATTAAATATTCTTCTGTATATAAGAACGAATAGGAAGTTGCCGGAAGAAAGTATAAGAGAACTACTGGGTTTTTTAGAGGCACTAAGAAAATTCACTAAAGGAAGAAATGAAATATCTAAACCTTTGGCATATCAATTGTTCTACCTTTACACAACAGGTGTAAGTCAAGCTGCTCATAACAAGGATCCAGATAGTACTATACTTACAGAGTTATACATGGGCATTGTTGCCGTATTTAGTGATGCTCTTTATCAATAATCAAATTTGCTATATAGATTGAACTTAAAACTTGAGAGAAGGGAAAGGAGCGACGGAGGGGGATTTTGGAACTGGAGGAACGGTAGTGTCCGCCTTTGTCTTCGGATTTCTACCGCTAAATAGCGGGTAAAATCAAGAAATCTGAAGACAACAGCGGCCGGAAGTCCAAATATTCACCGTAGTTGCGACTGATCCTTACTCTAAAACCACAAGTTCAATCTATATAGCTTTTTCTATTGAGAGCGATATTACAATTTCAATAAGAGAAAATGACTGGACGGAACATGATACTTTTAACATTAATCATTTTAGCGGGGTGCTCAATGGACAGAGGTGGAAATGGAAGGAACTCGAATTTAGGAAATGATTTTAAAGAAGAAGTCCTTTTTATCATTGATTCTCTCAATAGTTGTATTAATAATTTCGGATTTTCTGAAAGGCTAAGAAAGGAAATAGATGCTTTTTTCGAACGGGATCATACTAAACAAGAGGAGGAAACAGAAAAAAAGATAGCAAGTATTTATATGGCTTTCTTAGGTAAAACAAATTTTAAAATTCAGAATACTGCAACAAATAAAGAATTATTTAATCAGTTGAAAAAAGAGATGGATGAAGTTAGAACTTCATTGATAGAGTGATTCAAGTAATCAATCCACTTAGTAATTGACGAAGAATACTCATGGTGAGGGGAAGTCGAATATCAGTTTATTATATTTTTAATCTTGAGTAGGAAAGGAGCAGTGCGATGGGAACATCTTTCGCAAATATTCAAGTTATCGGCCACAGTATAGATGTAGTATCGCAAGCACTTAGGGAACGAAAAGCTAAGCCATTTCGGTGGTTGAATGTATTCAAGAATCAATATTATCTTGGTGAATTTGGCGAAGGACGGATTTCAGTACTTGGAGATGGATTTAATTAGGAAACTAAATATGATTGGGTAGAAACTGATGAGAAATTAATTGCACAATACCATCGGTTGAAGTAATGTTGATCAGATTTATCATTGACAAAATATATTATTTATGCTATAATTTACATATCCGAATTTAACGTTTATAATAAGATTCTCCTGGCCAGGGGGAGTCTTATTTTTGTTTATGCGGAGGATGATTGTATGAAGACAAATGAGTCCAGTTTAACTTCCTTAATCTCAGCATTTGGTCGAGCCTATCATAGTAAATATGACGCACCCAAAATTTTCGATGATTTTATTGCTAAAGATTTAATTACGGCAAAAGAATTTACAGACATCAGCGAGAATATGATCCAAGGCATATCCTTTTTTAACCAAGAGATTGCTCAAAAATATCAAGAGGACCCGGATGAAATTTTAAAATGGATTACACAAGTCCAGCTTTCTCCAACGCCTTTGGCACGGGCTGCATATTGTGAACATGTATTCCTGAATGAAGCGATGCTCGGACTAAAGCAGTATGTTATCCTTGGAGCCGGGCTAGATACTTTTTGTTTCAGGCATCCGGAATTGGAGAACAGCGTGGAAATTTTCGAGGTTGATCATCCGGCTACACAGGAATTGAAGAAGAACAGGTTGGATGAGGCTAATTTAACAATCCCGAGAAATCTTCATTTTGTTCCTATGGACTTTACCAAACAGTTTTCTTATCAGCATCTGATAGAGGCGGGATTTGACAGCACAAAAACGTTCTTTAGCCTGTTGGGAGTTTCTTATTATTTAACGAAAGAGGAAATTTCGAACTTGATCCATCATTTATTTGCTAACGTCCCGTCAGGCAGCTCAATAGTCCTTGATTATGCAGACGACAGACTGTTTGAGGAAAAAGGGATGTCTAATAGAGTTGATAATATGGTGAAAATGGCTTCAGCCGGTGGAGAACCGATGAAATCAGGCTTCACGTATTCGGAAATCGAGAAGCTGCTGGAGAGCGCAGGCTTACTAATCTACGAGCATCTATCACCGGCTGAGATCAATGACCGTTTCTTCAGTCACCGGACGGATTATTTGTCTGCTTTTGAGACGATTCATTATCTCCATGCGATAAAAAAATAATCGATCAATGACCGCAGGCTTAGGAAAGAGACCGCATTCCTTGAGATTGCGGTCTCTTTCTATTTGTCCAGCTGAATATTTAACTCATGATACTCCAGGGTTTGACAAAATGCTAAATCATTAAGTACAATTTATTTATTCCGACTGTTCAGTATAAATAAAAAAGCAAGGAGAACATATGCCCAAACTAGGAATGGAACCCACTCGCCGGGCTGAGGTTATCAACGCCACGTTAACCTGTATCAGCATTTACGGAATGGATGGCATGACTCTGGATAAGGTTGCCGAGCTTGCAGACTGCTCAAAGGGAGTAGTCACCTATTATTTTAAGAACAAGGATAACCTGACGATCGAAGCGTTTAAGTCGTTTTTGGCCTATTATGGCCTAAAGATCGAAGCGGAAATTACAAACACCATGACAGCCGGGGATATGCTCGACGTTACACTGAAGCATATCTTACCGCCAGCCCGTAATGACACGGGAGAGCAGATTAATGTATCGCAGCTGGATGGAATTGAAAAGATGCATATCCCGTATTCAGCTCAAGGCAGGCTGTTTATTCAGTTTTTTTCGAAAGCCGTCTTGGACCGTAATTTACAGGAAGTTGTGTCCAGCAGTTATCTGGCTGATGTCCATGGCATCGCAAAGATCTTTGATTACGGCAACAAGGCGGGACAAATGACTGTAGAGGATGCGCATAGTGCTGCCTATGGGCTGCTGGCTATGGTAGTAGGACTAAGCTTCTTCAGAGTAGCGGACATACCGCCAAGCCGCAGCGAAGACAACCGGTACATTTGCGAGGATTATGTCAGAAGGTTCACCAAGCATTGAATATGCAATATTAGGAGGACAATTATGAATGTAGCGAAGGTAGAAGCAGGTGGCGTAGATATTGCTGTTGTGAGCAGCAGCGAAGTATTAATTGGGGATGTGCAGTCAGCGCTGGATTTTATAGCTACCGTACGATATGAAACGGACTGTGACCGTATTGTTCTGAACCAATCCAATGTAAGCGACAGCTTTTTCGACTTGAAAACACGCCTGGCTGGCGAGGTCCTGCAAAAGTTCATTAATTATCAAGTGAAGCTTGCGCTGGTTGGTGATTTTTCTGTGTATACCAGTCAAAGCCTAAAAGATTTCATCTATGAATGTAACCATGGGAATGACTTCTTATTCATGCCAACCGAACAACAAGCGATTGAAAAGTTAAGCACACTGAAGTGAAAATAGACCGGGAGGGAGAGGGACTCAGTTGTCAAAAGCGCAGCACAGTCATACCGGTTTTCCTATGGTGGAAATTCCTGCAGGAGAAATTACATTAAGGGATGATCGGATAAAGACCTCATGGGCTGTAGAGGTGAAATCATTTTGGCTTGCGCCGGTTCCTGTTACGAAAGAGTTATATGTCTCGATATTGCCGGGTGCATCTGGACCTATGGACGATCTTCAGACTCCGGTAGTGAATGTCTCCTGGCATGATGCGATCCTCTTTTGTAATTTGCTGTCTCAGCAAGCAGGTCTAAAAGAATGTTACTCGGTAAGTAATGATGGCGAGAGTGTTGTCTGTAACTGGGGAGCAAATGGGTACCGTCTGCCTACAGAAGCGGAATGGCAGTATGCGTGTAAAGCAGGAACTTACGGGTATCAATACGGTGGGCTTGATGAGGTTGCCTGGTATGAAGGGAATTCAGAAGGGAGGGTCCGTGAGGTAGGCGGGAAAAAGCCGAATGCATGGGGGCTCCATGATATGTTGGGAAATGTGTGGGAGTGGTGCTGGGATCAATATGATGCGAAAATATACGGTTCCTACAGGGTGTTCCGTGGTGGGAGCTGGGCGGAAGAAGCCAGAGGTTGTGGAGCAACCTGCCGCCGCCGCAGTCACCCTACATTTTCCATTGACGATCTCGGATTTCGTGTTGCCAGATCCCAATAAAAAGGCGGGACCCCCCCTAGAAATAAATCGGATCAACCATAGTGTCTCCAATTATTTGCTAGAGGGGATCCCCGCTCAATGGACTATAATGCAAAATTACATATTGACGGCTTTGAGGTAATACATGTTGGTCTTCTTGTCTAGTTCAAATTCCATAAAGACACTGAACTTAGAGATGAAGAAACCGGGCAAGTCAACTTCATAAACCATAGTAGTATAAGTAGCACCTTTATCAGAGTATGTCGTGTCTAACGTTACACCGTCGACAGTTGCATTTTTTAGAATAGCCGCATATTTCGTGAGAATATCTTTTTCATTGACTTTGACAAAGGCTTGGACAGTTTTGGCGAAGTTTTCCTTCGCTCTTTTTTTGTAGCCCATGTCATAGTCATTTAAATCATCGATCACATATTTATCCACCAGGGCATCGTAATCGGCAGTTGAACCGGAGCTAACGGCCTTGCCGTAGGATTGGATAAATGCCAATCCTACGGATTTGTATTTGTCACCTGAGGCATTGAGATCATGATTCGCAGGCAGTGTAATCAAACCAGCCGGTGTGCTGGCCGTCTGAGTTGCAGGTGCGCTGGCTGCCGGAGCACTGGCTGCTGGAGCACTGGCTGCTGGAGCACTCGCTGATGGTGTGCTAGGAGCAGCATCATTATAAGGGATACCGGCATTGGCGCCACCAGTGGTTGAAATGACAACGGTGTTGCTGCCGCTGTTCCAGAGGACTTCCGCATTCAGCGCTTCACCGACGGCTTTGGCGGGAAGATAAGTAGATCCGTTGTAGACCAGAGGGGAGATTTTGTTTCCGCTGGCATCTTTAGGAGTCCAGGAAGCTCCATCTACAGTAAACTTAATTGTGCTATTCAGGTAAGCTTTGACTAAAGAAATCCCGTCAGCAGCATAGACACCGGCAGCCCCGAACAACAATCCGCTTGCCAGAATGGTAGAAACGAATGCTTTTTTTGAAATGTGCATAAATATTAAATCCTCCTAATTCATCGCTTGGTTTATTTTGACTATGTACTTTAAATGAGGTTTAATTTTCCTCTCTTTTTAATTTATAGTACCTTATTCTTATCGTCAACTTTAATGTTATTATCAAGGAAGAATAGAGAGAGTTTTGGAGTTTACACCATAAAACACCATCGAACGCCAAATTTGTCCACAAATTGGACCATACATGGACTAAAGAATACCGGACCTATGAGCGTAATGGTGGTGCTTCCATCATTCATGATCTGATAGGCCTCCCGCAGAACTTTTTCGTTATCAAAGGTAGCGACCAGCTCTAAGATAGAATCGGATGAATGTTCTTTGTTGCCGCCGTAGTCGCTGAACATAACCCTTTGGCCGAGAATATGCATTTCCGCGTGAATGACAAATTTCTGGGGCTCCTTGTCGGGATCATACATGATGGAATCTGTAGTGGCGTTAAAAGCCTTTTGATAAAGTTCGATAGCTTTGCAGCAATCACCATTCAAATATAATTGTGGATTCAGCATACATTCTCTCCTTTAAGGGATTTATACTAAACGGGTAACAGTTTGAAGAAAGCTGATGCCAGTTTACCCGGTGATAATAAGTTATATTTTACCACCCGTCAATGAATTAATTATCGTTTTCTGATACCTGTGTTGCGGGGGGAATCGGCTATCGCCGAGCCATCCGTTTTGAGCTGACCCTGGAAATGTGGGATAATAAGTTACAATGATTGGAGAGGTGAGAATTTAGATGACCTATTCGTTCGCAATTGGACCTATAGAGCTGCAGGAATTTGACAGTGAAGATGAATTGATAAACAAATGCAAGGAATGGAATCTCCTGTCGAGTACAGCAACACGGGTGAAGACCTATCAGTACAAGAGAAACGGCATCACGCTGCCTTGTGAAATTGTGGGGTACGTCGATAGTATGACTGTAGTGATACAGTTTGAGAATAAGCAGCAGCACTGCATTCACCCTGCTTATTTAAAGGAGATGCAGACCTCCGGTTTTGGACAAAAATCAGCAGCAGCTGCTGAAGTTGAGGTGACAGAGGGAGCGGATGAAGCTGGCAATGAAGCGGTAAGTGAAGAAACCGTAATTGAACCAGCGGCAATCGAACCAACACCACTTCCGCCGGCTGCCGGTGTGAAGGCAGAGGAACAACCGCAAGAACCCTTGAAGAAACAGGAGAAAGCGAAAAAGAAAGCAGCGCTTGAACTGCCTGAAGAGAAATTGCAAATGTCCGCTACAGTCAAAGAGTTTACCACCGTGCCCAACCACTTTTCAGATAATGATGATGAAGTCATCATTTATGATGAGGTAGCTATAGAAGGCCACGAGCTGGAGCTCGGGGAAGTTTGGTCCAGCCACAGCGCCACATTAAAGAAACTTGAACTTGCGGTCGGGGATAAAGTTTCTTTTGAAGCAAAGGTGGTTGCCAAGAAGCTCACCCAGCATCCTGTAAAGTATAAGATCAACAACCCTTCGAAACTGAAGAAAATAACAGAATAAACAGGACCTTTAGCAGCAGGAGGACGGGTAAGAAGCTTATAAGTGACAATTTTCAAAACACGCGTGCTCTTAATCGGTACAGATAGTCTCCCAAGCTGCTGAATGGTATGATAGGAAGTGGGGTGAATTGGACAATGAATAATGAGACAACGAATGAACCAACAAACGAGGAAGTAGAAGGCAATCAAGAGAATATGTCTGCCGAGAATTGGTCCGAGCTTCTGAACGCTGTTCATCATAACGGCCTCGTAGCTTTGAAAATGAGCTTTAATGAAGTGGAAGGACAAGTGTCGCAGCTGGAGGCTTACGGTGCGGTGTTTGTGTACCGTGTTAAGGATGCGTCGAACAATGACTATTTCTGCGGGTTTTTCCTTCGCGAGCTGATCGCAAGATTTCAGTCGGGTAATGATCCTGCGATCTGGATGGCTTCTTTCTTCCACGAGCTGATGAAGACTCCAGGAGGCAAGGATCTTCCCAAACCGCCTGCAAACGAGGAAGAAGCAAAAGCGGTCATCGACAACGTGTTGGTTCCGCAATGCATCGAAGCTATTCGTGAAGAATTTGCTCCTGAGCAAATTCACGCGGGGCTTGCCTTGAACCCGGAGCATGGCCCGGTCCTGGAAGCCGGATTCCCGGCCATTACTGATGGCCCTAACGTTTGTGCGATTCCGCTACATTTCTTGCTAACCCATTTGCAGCTGAACCGTGATCCGTCTGAGCTGCTGATTACAGGCATGTACAATATTCGTAAAGAGCATGGATTGGACTAAAATGTGAAAAGCATGAAACCATACAAAAGCAACCCTGCCACCAGGCGGGGTTGCTTTTGTAATTTACAGTACACACTTCAGAGCGTTTAGTCGGACCGAGAAGAGCGTAGTTGCCGCAGAGGCAATTGGCTGACTATAAAATATAAGGTCAGTGAAATCAATGGTCTATATATTACATATATTGGTATATCATTATAATCATTTTAGTGTAGCGAATAAAATCACAAACCATAAGCCCGAACCGCAGCTTGTTCCTGCTCATATGTTGAATGGACGACAGGAGAGGGGAGAACGGCCTTGGGAAAAGCAGCTGATCCATACGGCGTTTCAATCATCGTGTGCACCAACCGCCCGCAATTTTTTGATAATCTGTTAGGCAGCTTTAGAAGTCAGCAATACAAAACGAAAGAATTAATCATTATACTTAACAGAAACAGCATGAATCTGAAGCAGTATCAAAGTAAAATACGCGCCTATCCCAGAACGGATATTGTCAAGGGGTTAAATGATATTTTTCTCTTTATCCCATAATTATCAGAGGGTGTAGGCAGTTTTCTGCTTACACCCTCTTAGCTGCCATACAGCAAAGGCAGGAAAAACCGTCAAGGGCGGCGCAGCCGTTCATCTTGACCCTTGACAGTTTTTCGTGGATTTGATATGTCTTTTCGCTATCTCCCATTATTTCTCATAATCAAGCCTAAACTGCATAGCAGCTTTTATTAGCTTGGCGATTACCATATCTTCAATATCTTTGTTACATTATCTTTTTCTGATTAAAGCAAGCCGTAACTAATAAAAGGCTTGTTTTCAAAGGTACAAATACTAATAGGATTGGACATAATGATACCTCCCTTGATACCGCCATATCCTTAAAAAGCAACTTTAACACACTCACCGAAACCCAGTTTTTGAAAAAGGAAAACGGCGGCTTTGATTTATGTCAAAACCGCCGTTAGGCTCACTGTATTTTTGTCTTGGCGCATAGATACTCGGCCACCACTACAACGTTTTTTATTATTTCCGTTGGCAGCAGTCCATATTCGTCAATTATCTGCCGTGTAAAAAGCTAGTAGTTGCATTTATAATGTTTTCTACATGGCCATGATATAGAAAATGGTTTCCGTCAATGACTATCCACTTTGCATTTTCACCCAATCGGCCTATGTGGGCGTTTTGGTACTCTTCACCCGTTTGCTTGCCTTGTGCAGTTTCGGAAGCAACAAGTTTTAACACTGGCACTTCGCTTGGGAAAGGCATAGTCATTACTTCCTCTATGCTGTCGTTAAGTCGTGATAACTGGTCTGCGATTGTATCGTTGTAATAGTGGTTCATGAATTTTGTGTAATCGGCAATTTCTGACTGTGTATATCCGTTGCCCTCGCTTATTTCAAGCGTAGACTTAACTACGATAGAATTGAGCGGCCGCATAAGTCCAATGGCCTGTTGTACTTTGCCCAAACCGTAAACAAACCTCGGTACATTGGTGCTTAATTCGGCTGATGATGTGGTGTCGAGCATAATGATTGCAGACACTTCATCGGGAAATTTTGTAGCGTAATATTCAGTGTATATTCCCGAGCCGGAGTGGGGTATGAGAACATAAGGCGGTGAAAAACCGGCAGCATTTAAGGCCAGCCTAATTTCTTCTGTGTAGTTCTCATTCGTGCGGGGTGTATCTGTTATGTCGCTAAAACCCACACCGAAATATTCTATACAGACAACCGTATATTCTTTGGATAGCTCCCTCATTAATGGTGCAAAATCTGCGCTCGGCAAGGGAACTGTGAAGCCGGGCAGCAAGACAATCGTTTTCTTGCCATTGCCCATAGAATAAACGTGCATATTTTCCCCATTGACCTCTACCAATTCACCATAGGGAGCTATATTGTCAAGTTCGTGGGAAAAGAAAACCTGATTGATAAACAGGCTGATAAGGTTCAATAAAACGATAATACCTATAATAATTGCAAGCACAGTCAAGATTTTTCCGCCTCGTTTCTTTTTTCCTTTACTCATTTTCATTCACCGCCGGAGGTGCAGATATAATTGATATATCTCGTGCCTTTCGCCCTTCTACTACCTCAAAATGATATTTAACAAACAATGCTTGCAATTCCGATAAAAATAAGTCAAACTCTTGGTCACTCAGCATCATTACTGTGTTGTTGATAAATATCTTGTTTGTTCCCGGCATAAAATTATCTCTGCCAAAATACTTTTCAAACTTTACATAGGTATTCATCATAAATCGGAGCGCCTGTTGTGATATATCCTCTGTCGTATTATGACGCTTAAGTTCATCAACATTTAGCGCAAGTGTTCTTTCCAAGCTCCCACGGATTTTCTTTTCTGCAATGACAGCAAGAATATTAGCATCAATCAAAATGCTAATATGGCGATAAAGCGTAGTGCGTGGAACATCCTTGATTACTTCGCATAATTCCATTGTTGTGATATTTTCATGGATAGCGAGCGTTTGTACAATTCTCATTCGCGTAGGGTTTAGCATAATTTCGTATATGTCTTTAGGCATGATTCACCTCCACTGTTCTTAAATATTATAATAATACCATTTATGAGATTAATCAAGAGTTTATTATAATGAAGCTCTTGTTCTGCATATTTATATATAATGGAAACAAAAAACTACATAATGTATTGTGTGTAATCGTTTAGCTTTTGTGGTGCGAATTGTAAAATGACATAGGGTGATATTACTATGTCAAAGAAAGCTAAATACGACTTTACAGCTATGAGACAGGCTATAAAGGAAGCCCGAATAAAAAGGGATGGACGCGGGAAATGACAGCCGAGGTGGTAGACCTTGCCCCTCGATATGTTGCGTCCATAGAGAACAGCGGACAGCACCCAAGCCTGCAAAGCTTTTATGAGCTTGTTACTCTTTTAGATGTATCGGTAGACCAGTTTTTTCCAAAAGGATTTAAAGTAATTTACAATTCATAGAGCAAATATGATTTATTCTACTCAACTACATGATGTGTATAATCATATCTCATCAAGATGATGAACAGTAAAATTGTAGTACGCTGAAATAATATGAAGTAAAAAAGGCTATCTATAACTCCATATCCTTCGCCTTGTACTGTTGATTTTCTCTCTGTTCCTGCCGCAAAATACTGTATGATTACTACTCCCCGTACTATTTGAAGGAGCAGATTAATGCGCTCAAGCGTACCAAAAGTGATATCGTCGGAAAACATGCTTGTCTTGTGTATCTGTCAGGCACCAAACGGCTCATCATCAGATCGCCCAGAGAAAAGAATAAAGCTGCGGATTTTGTGCAGGGGGGAACGCTGCTGTTCAGCAGGCAAGTGACGAGGCAGGTACGTTTTTCGGATCGTTCGCTGGGGGAAGATGTTGCTTTTTTACGCAGATGCAGCGCCAAAGGGTATCGTACCTATGCCACATCCCCGTATAACTATGTCTATATGCGCAGAGAAAACAAGGGCAGCCACACGTGGAAAGTGGGAGACCGCTTTTATCTCAAAGGAAGTATACCTGTCGCCGTGACCGACAATTACCGGGCAATCGCAAAACGGAAAGTGTAGAAGTGGAATTGAGAGGGGACAACCACAGGTGGTTAATCCCCAAGCCTTCACAAGAAATAATGGCATCAGCGTTCGGAGGCTTTTCTTGCCCGGATAAATAAAAATTGCGGTTTGCGCAGCAGCTTCTCATACGAACCAGGCAGCGCCTGCTTGAATTCTTCCGTCGGCATAGGCTCCAGCAGCTCTTCGAGTATAAAGCCAGCGTGAAGTACAGCGGACATAATCGCATTTAGAGGCCGTCTGTAGAACTGAACCTTCACTTTGACGTGATTGACATCCCAATCATCTTCCAGCAATTCAGTCAGGAAGTAATTCTCCCGTTGAAATACGGTATAATCCATAAACGGATGATGAACGGAAAAAACGAGGGACCCGCCCGGTTTCAGGATTCTATGGAATTCACGCATAACGAGTGTCCAGTCTTTCAGATAATGCAATGCCAACGAGGAAATCACCAGGTCAGTGGAGTCATCCCCGATAAAATCAAGGGGCTCATTCAGGTCCGCACAGACAAGTTTGGCCCGGTCGCCAACTCTTCTCCGGGTCATTTCGATCATTTTGGGGCTGAAATCGAGCGCGGTAACCGAAGCACCTTTGCCAAGCAGCCAATCACTATACCAGCCAGCCGCGCATCCTGCATCCACTACGCATTTGCCCTCCACATCCGGCAGCAGAGATAAGGTAGCTGGCCGTTCATAGAAAGCATTATAAGGTTTTTTGTCCACATAGTTGAGATAGTATTCTGCCATTTCTTCATAAGAATCCAGCGAAACCGACTCCTTGTGCATTCTGCTCTCCCCCTTTTCCCAATTAACCTTCCTCTAGCAAACTTTGAAGTTCTTCTTCGTCACAGCCCGATACCAGCAACTCTAGATGTTGAAACAGCTTGTGCTCATCCCAGTTCCACCACTGCACTTTGGACAGCAGCCCGATCAGCTTATCACTGAAGCGTTTTCGAATTAAACGGGCGGGATTACCGCCGACAATGGAATAAGGCTCTACATTTTTTGTTACGGTTGAATTGGAAGCGATAATGGCGCCGTCCCCAATAGTGATACCCGGCATAATTGTAACCTGCTGGCCGATCCAGACATCATTGCCAATTACGGTATTTCCTTTAAAAGGCAGCTGGTCCAGCGTAGGTGTCACCTTTTCCCAGCCGCCGCCAAAAATATTAAAGGGATAGCTTGTCAGTCCATCCATGCGGTGATTGGCACCGTTCATAATGAACGTAACACCTTCTGCAATGGCGCAGAATTTGCCAATGATCAGTTTGTCGCCCAAAAATTCATAATGGTGCAGAATGTGTTCATAGAAATGCTCCGGGCTGTCGTTATTGTCACTGTAGTAGGTATAGTCACCGATTTCCACATTTGCCCTGGCTGGCAGATTACGGATATAGCACACAGTTTTAATATTCTCATTGGGGTACAGCTTGTTTTTATCCGGCCCGACCATCATGGCTTTCACCTCGCGAGTTATATTTACGGAATATTGAAGCAGGGGCAAGCGAAACTCCGCAGTCATTCTATTCTTACTAACTTATGGCAGTCCGTCAAGCTCAAGAGACTTAGGGAAAAGCGAAAAAAGCAACTCCTCCAACCCGGCAGGAATTGCTTTTTGTGTTGCAGCTTTATCAGTTACAGTGCTTTATCGTCAATGGAATTTAACCAGCCTTCAATCTCTCCGATGACGGAGCTGACACAACCATCCTTGAATGGTGAGATCAGACCGGCAAGCTCAACCAGCTTTACAAAAGATTGGCTTCCCCCGGCCTCACAGAGGCGCAAATAATCGCTCCAGGCAGATTTGAAATCTTCATTTGAACGTTTCCAGAACTGGAAAGCGCAGAGCTGGGCCAGCGTATAGTCGATATAATAGAACGGTGAGCGGAAGATATGTCCTTGCTTATGCCAGAACCCGCCTTGTTCCAGATAAGCGTTGCCGTCATAATCGCGGTGCGGCAAATATTTCTTCTCAATTGCCCGCCAAGCCTGCTTGCGCTCAAGCGGTGTGGCCTCTGGATTCTCATAGACAAAATGCTGGAATTCATCTACAGAAACACCGTAGGGAATGAACTCCAATCCGGATGCCAGATGGTTGAAGCGGTATTTGTCGGCATCCTGCTCAAAGAACAGGTCCATCCACGGCCAGGCAAAAAACTCCATGCTCATCGAGTGAATTTCCGCCGCTTCGGAAGTCGGGAACTCATACTCAGGTAACAGCATATTACGGCTTGAATAGACCTGGAAGGCATGGCCCACTTCATGGGTCAGCACATCAATATCTCCTGCTGTTCCGTTGAAATTGGAGAAAATGAACGGGGCCTGATACTGGCTCAGATAGGTACAGTATCCGCCGAATTGTTTGCCTTTTTTACTTGTCAGATCCATGAGCTCGTTGTTCTTCATAAAAGTGAAAAATTCATCTGTTTCCGGAGAAAGCTCTTTGTACATCTTTGCACCATTTGCCACAATCCACTCGGGATCGCCTTTGGGTTCAGCATTGCCTGTATTGAAGTTAAAGCCTTCATCGTAATACTTCAGGGCATCCAGACCCAGACGCTCGGCTTGGCGCTGCTTCAGCTTCAGGGAGACGGGAACGATATGCTCCAGCACCTGCTTACGGAAATTGGCGACCATCCCGGCGTTATAGTCGGTTCGCATCATCCGGTCATAACCGAGTTCTACAAAGCTGGCGTAACCCAGCTTCTTGGCTATGCGGGCACGAACCTTAACGAGTTCGTCGTAAATACGGTCGAATTCGGCTTCATGTGCGGCCATAAATTCATTTTTGGCCAGATAAGCAAGTTTGCGCGTATCGCGGTCTGTTGCCGTTTCAAACGGTGTCAATTGGGACAAGGTGCGTTCTTCCCCATCGAACTGGATCTTGGCGGAAGCGATCACCTGAGAGTATTCGGTGGAGAGCTTGTTCTCCAGCTGCAGATCCTCAATAATTTCCGGGCTGAAGATCCGGAGCGAAATTTCAGCCAGCTGGAGCAGCTGCGGGCTCCATTCCTTTTCAATTTCAGCTCTGAATTTGGAGTTTACGAGCGCTTCGTAGTATTCAGTTATGTATTCCTGGACAATGGGGCTGATCTCATCTACGTAATCCTGTTCTGCCTTGTAGAATTCATCCTCAGTGTTGATGGAATGCCGGATGTAGACGAGGCTTGTCATGGTTTCAAAAGAACTGCGGAGTTTGTTCAGCGCAAGGATTGCGGCCTTTTGTTCCTCCCAGTTATCCGCTTCGAGACCTTTTAACAGCGCCGTGAACTCCAGTTTGAACTTGTTTGCGTCGGGGCGTTCATAAGGGTATTCTGTAAATTTCATGAAACCATCAACATCCTTTCTCTACCATATGCACTATATTATATACGCTGGAGCCTCAAAAAAACAAAAAAATTAATGTTCGGAGACCTTTAATTAATTTGGACGGGTGGTATTGACTCTCCTCTTAGAGGAGGCCCTAAACTAAGTTTTGAAAGGAGCGGGTTCAGTTGCTTTATAGCGTAAAGGAGACAGCCGCACTATCCAAGGTAACCGTCAAAGCTCTGCATCACTATCACAAAATCGGCTTGCTGATGCCGTGTGAGATCAGTGAAGCGGGGTACCGTTTGTATGGGACGGAGGAGCTTGAACGGCTGCAGCAGATTCTTTTATACAGGGAATTGGATCTTACCCTGGAGCAAATCAAGCAGCTGCTGGAAGATGAGCCGGATAGACTAACGATTCTTGTGGAGCAGGAGAAGCTTTTGCTTCTCCGCAAGCAAAGGCTGGAAAGTATGCTGGAAACATTAAAAAAATCTATTATAAGCAGAAAGAAGGGAGAACAAATGGAGGATAAAGAGCTGTTTACAGGTTTTGAGAGTGAGGAAAAGTGGGCGGAGGCCATGCAGCCACAGCATGAGCATTTGAAAGAAACATATGATTTTGATTTGCTCGGTACAGCTCCCGTTGATCTTCAGGGGATGAATGAGATGGCGGCGGAGGCAGCAGCTTTTATGAAGGCGATGGCAGAAGCTCTGCGTTCAGGAGTGAAGCACAGTGATGTGGCCATCACACAGTTAATCGAAAGCCATCTCGGATTTTTGAAGGGTCAGGGGCATCCGGTTTCAGCACAGGATTTTGCACTGCAGAACCGCTTTTTCCTCGGGGATGACTTTCATTTGCAGATGCTTGAAGGCCAGCAGACCGGGCTTGCTTATTATCTGTCTGCGGCAGCTGATTATTTTGCAGCGCAAGCGCAGTAGAGTGAATTCCAAACGGACAGCAGAGCTGTACGCACCGTTATTCCGCCAAGCACGTTTGAGTGTTTGGCGGTTTTTGGTGATACGGTACAAGACTATTTTTTTGTCACGGAAATCCAAATGCATCCATGTTATCATCTGTTCAGCAAAGGAGTGCTGATGTTGAAGACGAAGTTGATCCCACCACCAGGAAAGTTAATTCGGGTTAAAGGCAAACAGATGCATATCAGAATAAGTGGGTTACCAGGAGGTAAGACCGTTGTTTTCGATCATGGCTGCGGCTACGGATCTTATTCGGATACATGGTCACTAGTTGAGGAGAAAGTAGCGCCATTTGCACAGACTGTTGTTTACGATCGGGCGGGGTATGGTTGGAGTGAGAAGGGATCCGTTCCTAGAAACAATGAGGAAGCTGTTGAAGACTTGCACGAGCTGCTTCAGGCAGCAGGCGTTCGACAGCCTTTTATCTATGTGGGCCATTCCTATGGTGGTGTAAATGCGCGTCTTTATGCGGAGCGGTATCCGGAAAATCTGGCTGGCATCGTGCTTGTTGATGCGAGTCACGAAGATGAGCTGACAGACCGGTTCCCAAGAGAACATGTGAAGGGCCAAAAGTCGGGAATATTGATGTTTCGGATGCTATATTGGTTGACTAGAGCAGGTATTCTGAAATGGCTACTGCAGCGGAACAAGCTGAAGGATTTTGAAGCTCTGTTGAAGCAGTTCCCTGAGTCTATAGCGCTACGGATGAGACTAATGACCCCACAGAGAGCGACAGGATTGGCAGTATATCAGGAATTCAAAAATTTACAGCTTGGCTATGATGCAGTCCGAAAAAAAAATCTTCCGCCAGGAATGCCCTTGCTTGTACTAAAAAGTGGAAAAGTGGAGCATTTAGAGAAAGTGCCGGTAGGGATAGCCGATAAAATAACAAGCTGTTTATTGGATGTAGCTGAAGAAATGTCCCATTTGTCTGACCAGGGCGAACTGGTCGTTGTGGAAGACAGCGGACATAATATTCATATCGAACGACCCGATATCGTAGCTCAAGGAATCCGTCAAATGCTTTAAAAACCGTGTTTCCGAACATATGCAACCTGTGGTTGACAGATTGTTAACGTCGCTTGGTAGTCAGGAACATGACGGTTTAATACGATAAGCTTGAGGTGATGATGATGGATTTTGCGGATAAATTGCAAGGCTACAGAAAACAAAGGGGGATGTCCCAAGAAAATTTGGCGGAGGTCATCGGTGTGTCGCGGCAAGCCGTATCTAAGTGGGAATCGGGCCAGTCGTACCCGGAAATGGATAAGATGATTGCCTTAAGCGAGTTCTTTGGTGTAAGTATGGACCATATGGTCAAAGAAGTTTCGGGCAATCAGGAAGCAGTCCCGCCACTCGTTACTGGGAATTTCCACGCTGATGTAACTGCAAAGTATCATTATGAATACAAGAGCAAACGAACGTTGTTCGGGATTCCGCTGGTGCATATTAATGTCGGACGCGGAATTTATGTCGCCAAGGGAGTTCTGGCTATTGGGAATATTGCCGTTGGCGGTTTGTCAGTCGGAATCCTCTCACTTGGCGGCCTATGCTTCGGCGCACTTGCAGGGGGGATGATCAGTATTGCCGGGCTGGCTCTCGGCTTGCTTCTGGCCATTGGCGGACTGGCCGCAGGAATTATCGCTATTGGGGGTCTTGCCGTTGGGGTCTTCGCCATCGGCGGGCTGTCCATCGGAATGTTCTCGCTCGGCGGCTGTGCGATTGCCTCGCGGATCGCCATCGGGGGTTATGCAAGCGGACATATTGCGATCGGCGACGTGGCCAAGGGGGCGTACACGATCTTGGTCGAACAGGATCATTTCAGCAGCATTCAGGCAGAGCAAGTGAGGGGACTGATTAATCAGGAGTACCCGCGCCTGTGGAAGCCAGTGGCGGAAGGGATCATAGCTATATTCGAATAGAAGCCAGTGTAGCATCCAGCCGCTGATCACTGACAGGGAACTTTCTAACCAGCTTCCGGAGCGCATGGCTGTGGCGGTGTGCTCCGGGGGATTTCTGCAGGAAGGCTGGCAATCCTGTTACAATTTGGTATACTGAGCCTATCATTACAACTTCCTATGCAACCAGAGTTTGGCAGGTAAAATATGTTTCGCATAGAGATCTAATGTGTTATGGGGGGAACGGGATTGAAGAAGGCTGTTTTATGTTCAATATTGTTCATATTTATAATGGGTAGCTTGATTCCCGGGGTGGGAGCGGCTGCGAATTCCGTCTATCCGGGTGATAATAGGCCCCGGCAATCCAGTTATGCTGCACCGTTAGCCAAACCGGAGTTGAAGTGGGCGGTTCCGTTCACAGGAGAAATTAAGCAGGTGGTTATTGATTCAGCAGGTATTTTGTATGTTCTGTCCGAAGGAGTGCGGGTAGTGAAATTAACGTCACTTCGGGCAAGCGGCGAGATCCTCTGGTCCAAGGAAATAAAGGGCGTAGAAGCGAATGCGCTCAACCTGTCCAACGATAAGTTTCTGATCGTATCAAGCTCGCTCGACGGCCGGGAGCTGACGGATTCTTCTAGGCTGAACGACAGCACGGCGATTGTATCCAAATACACTATCGCCGGAGAGCTGCTTTGGGAAAATACATACGAATATGTAATGGGACTCGGCAATATCACCGTAGGCGATGACGGTTATGTAGCGCTTGCGCTATCGTACTTTACTCAAGCAAGCGGATCGAAGAGATATACGGAAAATGTGAAGCTGATCGGCATGAATGCGAGTGGTGAAACCAAGTTCAACAACACAATGGTTTCGGACACGGAGACGGTCCCTGTATATTTCTCTGCTCCTCTAATTGTGAAGGACAACGTATACTTGTCGGTATCCAAGGGATTCATGAGACCTTATAGTTCAAGAGCGATGAAGCCCGAATTCACGGATGCCCAATTTTTAAGGATCAGCAAGCAGGGTGTATTGTTGTCCAGCACGAAGTACAAAGGCATTAGTCCGTATGCTCCTGTCTATTACAACAACAATTTCTATGTGAGCGGTGAACCCTATGGCGGGGACAACAACTTGTATATTATCAATACCGCCGGGAAGATCACCAAGACCATCAGCGTAGAAGCGGGCCATATCGGCAACCAGATTCCGGCGTCCATCAGCAAGGATGGGCATATTGTTTTTGCACAGCATGTGTACAGTCCTGCCGGCAAGCTGCTCTGGAGTTTTCAGCCGACTGTCAAAGGCAAGGTCTACCGTTTTTATCCGTATTCCGTACCTGGCCTCACCCTTGACAGCAGCCAGAATATTGTATTTAGCGGCTATGATAGTCTATACAGTGGCAATTACATTAGTTCCATCAATATGAAGACTAAAAAGATCAACTGGAGCTTGCCCATTAACACAGTCGCACGGTCTCCAGTCATCATTGGCAAGGACGGAATGATATATGTATGGGGGAATAAGGTGTACGCATACGGCAAGAAAGCTTCGTAAGTTAGCTGAGCTTTGAACAGTTATTCCAAAACGGCAGAAATGCCGTTTTTTTGTTATGGCTTTAGCCAGTTGAGTGCGTGAAACGCGCGAAACAAAAAACCACCCGCTATGCGGGTGGAGGGAACGAGGGTTTGACCACCAAGACCATTCCGATAGAATTGAGATGTTCAGGCTCAATGGAAAGGAATGGTCAAAGATGGCAAACAAGAGCTATAGTCTAGCTCACACGAAGTGGCTGTGCAAATACCATATCGTGTTCACCCCGAAGT
>NZ_JBOFBG010000046.1:0-59349 GCF_051594305.1 Paenibacillus sp. IHBB 3054
GGAATCAACAATCGCCTTCTGTAATTGCAATGCGTTCCGGACACGCTCAGACGAGTCACGAGCCGCCTCCCAACTTAACTCCCAGGTGCGCTCCAGCTCCTCGCGAGACAACTGCCAAACCGGTTCCTCCGGCGGCACTGCTGCTCCGAGCCCTGATGCCATCGCGGAATCCCAGACGGTATGCATATCCGCGGCAGCACGTCCGAGTGAGTGCATCCTATGCTCACCGATCATGCCAGCAGGCACCATAGCGCCCGGACAGCACGTCATGACGGTCATGTACCTTCCGCACGGCAGGATGTGCATGCAGCGCCCATCCAACGTCAGCGGCTCAGGACACGGTCCTCCCGACTGATAAAAAAGAAGTTGCAGTTGCAGCGCATTTTCAATCTTGCCGCGAAACTCCGGATCATGCATCTTAAACCGCTCGGGGTGATAGCTTTTGACGAACAGCCCCCCCTTATTCGTCTCGACAATCCACTTCTCGTTCAATAGCCCACGCCTAACACGCTCGGCGGACAGCATCTCAGCCGAAAAATGCTTTTTCAGCCAGTCCGCGATTTCGTTAACTAATTGGTCCTCAGTCGTCAACAGCATTTGAATCCAACCTTTCCAAATCCCTCCGCACCCGAACAGCGAAACTGCGCAGAGAGCGTAGTAGAGTTATAAAATTTCTTGGCGGTCAGTTATGATGTCGAACTCTCCAGATGACATACTACTTCTCCTGCTCCTTTATCACCTGCTCAATCCCGAGCAGAATCAGCTTCAGGCCGAACTCAAACGCCCCGTCGGTCCCCATTAGCTCGAACAGCCCGTTCGTAAACATCCTCCTGAACAGGCCCGTATCCGTCTCGCTCATGGAATCCAGGAGCCGAATCAGCTCCTCACCCGGAGGTGCTCCCTGGTCTTTAAGGATCGCGGAGACATTGCGCTCATGCTGATAATTGTCTAGAACGAAGTAGAAGACATAGTTCACAAGCGTAGTAACCACCTGCATTTTCTGCGCTTGCGCAAGCGGCGTCGATTCCACGCAGAGCAGCATGCGGTTGGTGAACCGGATGATGTCCGGTTCGTGGGGCAGCGTCATCATCATGAGCTGCGTAGAGCAGGGATATCGGCTGAGCACGCTCCGTACTGTTACCGCAAGCCCTGTCAGTTGCTCCTTCCAATCCCCCTCGGAGTGAAACTCTTCCAGGATCACCTTCGATACCTGATTGGCCAGGCGCTGGTAAAGATCCTGTTTGCTCTTGAAGTACCAGTACAGGGAGGGAGCCTGAATCCCCAGCCTGTCGGCCAATCGTCTCATGCTGAATTTCTCGATATCCTCCACTCCAAGAAGCTCCCACGAGGCTTCCAGAATCCTGTCCTCCGAAATTTGAGGCTGCTGCTTTTTCATCGTCATCCGCCCTTTATCTAACAGTGTAAGTTTATGCTTTACAGGTTTATAGCTTCATGATATCATCTAACACTGTAAGGTTCAATCTAACACCGTTAGACTGGATAAAATAAAGAAAGTGGTGATCCAATATGGATGCAGAAAACCTTTATTATTTTGAGAAAGCACCGGTCGCAAAGGCCGTAGCTCACTTCGCTGTACCGATGATGCTAGGCACATCAATGAATGTCATATACTCCATCTTGAATGCCTATTTCCTTGGTACACTCCATAATACTGCTATGTTAACCGCACTCGCGCTAACCTTGCCGCTATTCGCAATCATTATGGCGCTGGGCAACTTGATTGGCATGGGCAGCGGTACCTACATCTCCCGTATGTTAGGAGAGAAAAAGTATGATGACGTAAAGCATGTGTCTTCATTCGCTTTTTACAGCAGCTTAGTTCTCGGTCTTCTCGTGATGGCCGCGGGTCTCCCGTTGATCGATCCCATCGTTCATGGCCTGGGGGCAACGCCTGACTCCTTCGGATTCACGAAGGACTATGTCACGGTTATGCTTATCGGTTCACCGTTCGTCGTGTTATTTTTCACGCTGGAGAATATCGTGCGCTCGGAGGGTGCAGCCATCACGTCGATGATCGGTATGATTCTCAGTGTTGTTGTAAATATCATTCTCGATGCGCTCGTCATCTTTGTGTTCCACTGGGACGTGATCGGCGTTGCGTCAGCTACGGTCATTTCTAACTTGGTTGCGAGTGTATACTACGCCTTCCATATGGGATATAAAAGCCAATTTTTAACTGTCTCCGTAAAATGGTTCAAGGCTACCAAAGACATTTTGGGCAATGTATTCAAAATCGGGGTTCCCGTCTTTATTATGAGCATCTTTTTGGGGGCAATGTCGCTTATCTTCAACCATTTTCTTGTCGAATACGGAGATTCGGCCGTAGCGGCTTACGGAATTTCATCACGTTTATTGCAATTTCCTGAGTTTATTCTGATGGGCTTATGCGAGGGAGTCGTGCCGCTCATTGCCTTCTCTTTTACAGCGGATAAATTGCGCATGAAGAATACCATTGGATTTACGATCAAAGTGATTGTGGGGTTAGCAGCCGTATTCGGCATCATCGTCTATTTAGTTTCCGACCATTTAATTGGTCTTTTTACAAATGACCCGCAATTAATTGAAATGGGCAGCTACATTCTGCATGTGACGTTCTTATCCTTGTTCATTACAGGAATGACCACTCTGTTTACCGGGGTCTTCCAGGCAACAGCGCAAGGAACGGCCGCGTTTATTATGTCAATAATTCAAGGAGTTACGCTGATTCCTGTGCTTTATATCGCCAATCAAATGAACGGCTTCCACGGGGTGGTCTGGTCGATTGTCATTGCGGATGCCGCCGCATTCCTTGTCGGTGCCGTCATGCTGTATGTTCTGCGGAACAAATTGCAGCCGGAATTGGATAGTTTAGTACAGTAGAAGTTATATAACAGCCAGATCAGCCAACCTTGGAGTTCTGCGGCCTCTTTAAAAAAAGAAGGTGCGAGAAGCCGGTTCATCACCGGACGCTTTTCGCACCTTCGCTTTTTTGTCTAAATCAACGCGTTGAAATGGCCCTCTGAGTTTACCGTCGCCGTCCGGGGATCGGTCAGACCGACGCCCTTGAGGTCTCCCTTTCCTTCAGTCCGCCAGAGCGGGAGATGGTCTTGAAGCGGAGGAGCCAGTACAAAATCGACCGGGGTGCTACTCCCACTTTTCTGCACCAGTTGGGCCTCCATCAGTCGAATTTGCCGCTGCAGCTGCTCCCGGCGATAAGGAGTCTGCATCTCTCCGCCCTGGGCTGCATTCACCTTGTCCAGTTCCATCAGCAACCGGTTCCGCTGCTTCTCCAGGAACTGACATCGCTTTGTGTGCCACCGTAAGCTGTAATGGCCTGTACCGGGCTGATGCCTGATACCGTCTGTGTCGCCATGATCTTTCCCTCCGTTTCCTTGGCTCCTACTCCAAATTCAGCCAAATTTGAAAGTTCTAATCATGTCTATTACCAGGCCACCCCCGCCATGACAACATCCCAAACGTATATCGGATAAAAATCGTCGCATAGTCTCAGCCGGCCGCTTGTTTCCTCGTTATAAATTCCGGGAACTTAGGTTGTATTTAGGATTTCATTAGATTAAGTCGTTTGCAAAGCTAGCGGAAAGAACAAAAAACGGGTCAACAGCGTCAAGTAATGCCCAACGCCATGACCCATTTTTTCCATTTAGTAAGAACTCCCCCCAACCTGAGCCGGGTAAAGTAAACACCCAATATTTTACTAATATTTCGCCCTATTTGTGATACGGTTCTCCGTTTCATATGCTATGAGGGTTTTATTGGAATTAATTATCTTTTTATGAACAACTTTTATATATATAATATGTTGTAGTTTTAGACGACTTTGATTCCCTAGTAAATCCATGTTTTTCATAAAACTTCTGTGCTTTATTATTCTGATTATCTACTTCTAATCTAACATAACTTAAACAATTCTTTTTACAATATTCAAGTGCCTTGTTTAATAGCTGTGTTCCTAACTTATTTCTTCGTTCAGTTCTTTTAGTTGCGATAAGGGTTATATATACTTCTTTTTCATTTACATAAAATGAAATAAATCCTACTACCTCATCATTACGATTTATAGTATATGTTATTGCAAATGTACTAATTTTTTTTGCATACTCTTCAAGGGATCCAACCTTTTCCGAAACTTGAGGATTAAAGCTATCGTTAAATGTATGTAATACATCTAAAATCTCACTATAAGAAATCAATTTACTCATTTCTAATCCTACTGAATCCTCTATGACTGATTTCCACCTTTCATGCATACAAAAAAGATTGATGAACATAAGTCTGGATACTTCTTCCCTAGCTCATAACACCCATCAAGATATTCCTTTGAAATGATATCTGTTCTCAATAACTGATCCCACTGGAAATTTGCTAAAGCTTTAAAAAATATTCCAGACGAGTGAATTATTTTTAGGCCTGATTGTTGAATGTCGTTCTGTAGTGTTTCTAGAGTGTAGGTCACTCGATGTCCATGTTCTTCTTCTGCTTTGGTTATAGATTCACAGCTTGGTATAATCCCCATATTAGCTGCAATTTGTCTTGATGCTGCATTAGCATTAGGACATGCTATAAAAATTACTCCCTTGTCACTTAGCCATTCATCATTTATCTTTTTAAGTAATCCTATACGATCATCTATATGTTCTAACACATGAGTTAAAAATATATTATCATACTTTTCCTGAAGCTTGACTCCTTCAAAAACATCATGAATAAAATTTATCTCAGCTTCAACGTCATCTAGGCTCATTTTCGCCACATTAATTGCATCCTCTGATGCCTCAACACAAGTAATATTATCGAAAATAGTACTTAAACGCTTAGTAAATGCTCCCTGATAACAACCTAATTCTAAAGCATTTCCACTTACCCTGTATGGCTCAAAAGACTTTATCATATAGGGATGCATAATATCAAAATCAAAATTGTATGCATATTGTCTACTATTGTCTTGTAATTCCTTATTATAATCTCTCATCTAATCCTCCACTAACTCTAGAATACCAAATCCAGTCTTGCCAAAATCATTTCCGTTATATAGCATATATAACGTCCCTCCCATTTCAAATACATTAGGATAGCATTGCATTCCACTATCCCATCCTGTTTCAGGTAGCCTTATTCCTGCGATTTCATCTGCTCTAGTCCAATTAACAAGGTCGTCAGAATATGCATATCCAATGCGATAGCTCTTTTCCCTATTCTTTCTAAAATCAGTTGCATGCCTATAACAAAAGAACATATGGTATCTATTTTTATAGAACACGACACTAGGAAGGGCTTGGCATTCTAATGGAATTTTTTCACTAATAATTTGCCGTCCCTCTCGTTCCCAATCTAGGCCATTATTAGAAACAGCATGACCAATTTTATAAA
This sequence comes from Paenibacillus sp. IHBB 3054, assembly GCF_051594305.1. NCBI lineage: Bacteria > Bacillati > Bacillota > Bacilli > Caryophanales > Paenibacillaceae > Paenibacillus > Paenibacillus sp. IHBB 3054. Next base: position 5,389 of record NZ_JBOFBG010000046.1, read on the forward strand.
TTCTATCTGGTTCATTCTGGCCCGGGAACTGTATCCATTGAGTTCCATAAATATACCACATATGAAATAAACCGTTAAAATATCTGACAAAACCATCAATGACGAGAAATGGCTCTTCTAAGGAACTCGTTAAAACAGGTCCATTTCCGACTCGCTTAAATGTTTTTCCACCATCATTTGATATTGTTAACCCAATACCGGTATCCGTTGAAACAGAGACTCTACGTGACCATCCACTTGTATAGCCATAAATTTTTCCTTCATACTTAAATGGACTAAATGGAAATACTCCATGCTCATCAAAGCACCCTAACTCTCCATTTGCCAAAACTGATGTCGATAGGTGCAATATCTTTGAAAATGTTTTATCTATATCAATAAAAGCTACTTTACTAATATATTTTTGCCGTTCATCAATTTCGCAAAATGAAAAATAAATTCTTAAATACGTATCATAAACCACAGCTTGCGGAGATTTCGCAAAAATTAATCCATACTCCTGAGGATCAAATATTAATCCATCCTTTGGCCCTACTCGATGCCATTTCATATTAAATCTCCTTCTAGCTCAGCCAATCCAAATCCATATTTTCCCACTTCATTCCCAAGATATAGCATATATATTTTTCCGTCTAGCTCGAATACATTGGGATATGCAATCATTTCACTATCCCATTCACGCTCAACCTTTGAAACATTAATTCCGCATTCCTCATCCTTTCTTGTCCAATGTATTAAATCCCTAGAAACTGCATAACCAATCCTATAAGAGTTGTTAACATTGTTTCTAAAATCTAAACACTTTCGATAGCAGAAGAACATATGATACACACCATTTTTATAAATTACATCTCCGCATGCTTGTGCCTCATCTTCCCCTAGCTTATTAGCTATAATATCCTTATTTAACTTATCCCAATGTATTCCATCTTTCGACGTTGCCATCCTAAGTTTATAGTAGATCTCTGGTCTTCCATTATCGACAGAAACCCATTTTCTACCTGTCGAATAAAATAGATACCACTTTCCATCATAAATTCTAACTTTAGGAGAACACACCACAAATGGCTCTTCTATAGAATAGGAAACTACAGGTCCCCTTCCTATTTTCTTAAATGACTCACCGTCATTCTCGCTTATAGCACAACCGATGGCAACATTAAAAGGTACTGATTCACAGCGTGTAACTCCACCATAATACCCATATATTTTATCTCCATGCCTAACTACACTAAATGGATAAGTTCCAAACTCATCAAATTCACCTATCCCACCGAGTTCTACCACTGGATGTTCAGAAACTTTAATTACTTTTGTCAGGTTCTCCCGATCCAAATCAACATATGCAATACGACTAATGGTTTGCCCTTGTTCATTTGGCTTTTCACGACAGGAGAAATACACACGAACAAAACTATCAAGTATTAGTACATTTTGTCCTTGTGCATAATTCCATCTCCAACTCGGTCTATTTTGATCCTCGCATGGATTAAATATTAACCCTTTCTTTTTCCAATTCAGCATACTGCCTCTCCTCTAATTTATCTGGCACCGTTTTAATATCCCGATAACTTGCTCTCTACTATTAAACATAAGGACATCAATTATTGATAGTGCAGGAATAAATTCGTTCCCAAATTGTTCATATTGAAGTGGCTCCATACAGATAAACTTTAGATCCAAATCATACTTACTAAACACATCTTTTGAATACAAATCCACGCCTCCAATAGGATTTATATATTCCGTTCCGTTTAATGCTTTACAAATAGCAATCACTCTATCCTGTGACTTTAAACTACTGTCTATATCTAATGAAGAGGACGTTACTATTTTTGTCTTAATTCCCAAATAACTTACTATGATATTGACTGAATGATGAATAAATTCAAATAAATTTCTACTATTGTAAGTAAAACACTTCTCAACTAGTGCAATAATATCCTCATAATAAGGAGCCTTCTTATAGGCTTGTTTTAGCTGATTAATACATTTAGTAGAGTTAAATGCTTCTGAAATATGTCGTTCTCTTATATCTAAAAAATCTGATTCTTTTTGTAAATTTATTGTAAAATAGTTATCTTTTCCTTGTACTAAATAGCGGTTTCGATTAACCCATCCTTTTTTTGTATATTGGATATTATCATAAATAACAAATAAATCAACTTCGTTAATTAATTGAAAATACCCTAAATATGGTAGAAAGTAGGGCTGCATTATTCCAATCTTCATTTTAAACTATCTCTTTCTTTTCAATTAGCTGTTTAGCTTCTGATAAGATTTCTCCTACTTGGTCAACTAGATTGATTTGTTTTTCTTCCTCCGCTTTCTTTAAGGCTGCATTACGTTTGTGTTGATAAAATTCACTATCCGTTACATATCTTTTCACTTGATTCTCCATGTCTTCTAACGTTTCACATTCGAATTCCTCTCCAACGGCACTAGCGACATCACAGTTTGGAAGTGTGACTACCGGTATACCTTGGAAAATTGAACATACCGCTCCTGCAGCTGCTCCACTTCGTGGTAAATTTAAAAATAGTTTCCCTTCTCCTACAGCCCTATAAAAATTATCCGAATATCCCATACATCTTGAACGACTAATAAGCTTTTTATTAATTGTGACTTGATCTAATGAAACTTGTCCTATAAAAATAAAATATATAGAATCTGAAATTTCTAATATAGTTTCTAACATTTCTACTACTATATTATTTAGCTCCGACTGCAAACGATTTCCTGCTATAACTATCGGAAATGCACCCTCAGGAAGTGAGTCATATTTTGCTATTTCCTTCCCATTATCTTCTGGAATATATGGTATTCTAAAATCTATAATGGTTTGTTTTTTCTCTTCGATAAAACGCTCAATCTCATATGTTGACTTCTTATCACCTTTTAAATAACGTAATAAAATATCACTCTCTGAAACTACTAATTGTTTTGTTAAATTCATACTCATCACAGTGAATAAGCCATTAAATAAATCGGCAAAATTCTCGATACTTCCTAGTTTCCATATACACATCGGATTATAGTCGTAAATTGCTTCCACTAATTCTCTTTGTTCATTAATATTATTCTCATCTATGACAATCTGATATCCAACAACCATACTTGGAGACCCACAATCAAGTTCAAAGAATCTATCTAATTGTTGTATTCGATTTAGAAATAAAGGTGTTATGCAATTGCCATAGTCATAATTTTGATCAAATGCTACAATTGTATATACTTGCATATTATAAACTGCTTGAAGAATATGGATTAATTCTAACAATATGCGAGTAGGTGCATGTTCTACACCTAATAGCTGGTTCGTTACAATTACAATTCTATTTGAATTTCGTTCTTTTAATGGAACATAAGGTAATTCTAGCCCTAACTCATCTCTCCACAGTTTATTTATTTTGCTATTTAACTGACGTTGTTTGAAATAGATATCCTTATCAAGATTAGTTGTTACTTTATTGTTTAGCATAACAATAACTTGTGTTTTATAGTTTTTTAACTCGTCTAAAGAGATTTCTTCGGTGCATAATATATTTAGTAAATATAATAGTGCATCAAAATCATTTAGCTCCTTAATCAATACACTTAACAAAAACAATTGACTACTGTAGTCTCCGGCAAAACTATTCTTTATCTCCTCAATAACTTTATCTTTACCCAACTGCTTACATTTTTCATTATACTCTTCTAAGCAATTATTCTTTGCTTCTGAATACTCTGTAGTTACATTATTGTTTGATGCTTGAATCACTCTTAAAAAATGTTGCAACTTGATAAATAAATTTTTCACCTTTTAATACTCCTTATTATGTTAGTAATCTTATCTACTTCTTCTTCTGTCATATCAGTTGCTAATGGTAAAACCAAAATCTGCTTTGATATTCTATCTGCTACTGGCGTCTTTACAGTATTAAAAACTCCACTATAACACTCTGCTTGATATGTTAATGGATAAAAATATTTTCTAGCGTATATCTGATGGTTGTTTAACCATTCAAAAATATCATCTCTACTGTACCCTAGTTCTTCCTCTATAACTACTATAGGATAATATGAATAACTATATTTGACATTTTCTTGTGCATTTCGTATTTTTATTCCAGGCACCCCTGTCAATCTCTTATCATACCATTCCGTTACCTGTCTTCTTTTATCTATCTCATTTTCAATGTGCCTTAGGTTACATATTCCCATCGCTGCTTGAAATTCATTCATTTTGGCATTAAGTCCAATTCCGTCAACTTCCTCTTGTGACTTAATTCCAAAATTCTTTAGCTGATATAATAACTTTCCTATTTCCGATTTATTGTAGACTACTGCTCCGCCTTCAATTGTGTGAAATACTTTAGTAGCATGAAAGCTAAACATTGAGGCATCACCAAAATTCCCAATTCCCTGTCCATTATATTCGCAACCAAAAGCATGTGCTGCATCATAAATTACTTTTAAATTATGCTTTTTAGCAATTCTTTCAATCTCCTCTACATTGCATATATTTCCATACACATGTACGGGTAAGATTGCTGAAGTTTTCTCCGTTATTAGTGACTCTATCTTTGATACGTCTATCGTATAATCTTCTTCGTTTATATCACAAAACACAGGGGTTAAATTGCGTCTAACAATCGCATGTGTCGTGGATATAAATGTAAATGGAGTTGTAATTACCTCACCCGTAATTCCAAGTGCATGAATTGCAAGTTCTAACGCTAAATGACCATTTACAAATAAAGAGATTTCATTTACTTTCAAGTAGTCTATTAGTTCTTTCTCTAACTTTTTATGTAATTCGCCCATATTCGTCAATATTGAACTTTCCCATAATCCTTTAATTTCATTAATATATTCTTCTAAAGGAGGCAAAGATGATTTTGTAACATATCTTGTTTTGTTCATCGTATTTTCACTCTCTTATATTTATTTATGCTGATATTATTTGTGTACTGATAGCATTTATTTTACTCTTTTCTTTTCTGAGAGTAATTGAGATATCAGTTTATTTACAGTGATTCAGAATCACATTTTCTTTCCATCAAATTTATGAAAATACCGCTTTGTTACAAACTTAAAATCAATTTTAGTGTGAATCCACTTAAGGTTGTCTATTAACTTATATCGGAAAATAACCGTAATTACATTAGCTGTTAAAACAGCTTATCATAATCAATATTTTACACAAAATGTTTAATTCTAATTTTTTTACAATATGATATAATAACATGCATTTTTTAACTATGATAAATTTATTAATAAATCAACCACCAAATCACTAAACTACTCTCAATCATTGCTCTTTTATGACTCAACCTACTCTTATCCAATGACCCAACCAAGCTCTCTATATTTAACTCTCTCAGGCACAAACTCAACACATTCACCTATCCTCCGGAATCTTTTCTGAATAAGAAAAGGACTGAACCTATTTATTCAGTCCTAATCACTATTAGTAAATTGATGGAACTTAAATCTTTCTCTTCACATTTCCAATTCCATTAAAACTCTCCTTTACTTATGATACGGTTCCCCCCGGTTTATCTTCACCGCCCGGTACACCTGCTCCACCAGCACCAGCCGCATGAGCTGGTGGGGTAGCGTCATGCGGCCGAAGCTCATGCGCTGCTGGGCGCGGCGCAGGACTTCATCGGAGAGCCCGTGGCTGCCTCCGATGACGAAGGCGACATGGCTCGTCCCGTAGGTGCCGAGCCGGTCGATCTCTGCGGCAAGCTCCTCGGAGCTCCAGAGCTTGCCGTCGATCGCGAGCGCAATAACATGCGCCTCGCTCTTGATATGCGCGAGGATGCGTTCGCCCTCGCGTGCCTTAACCTGAACGACCTCTGCGGCGCTCAGGTTGTCGGGCGCTTTCTCATCGGCTACTTCGATGAGCTGGAGCTTGAGGTACGGCGTCAGCCGCTTGGCATACTCCGCGATGCCGTCGATCAGGTATTTCTCCTTCAATTTGCCCACGCCGATAATTTGAATTAACATAATATCCTCCATATACCGGCCTCCGGGCCGGCTGCTGTATTCTTCGTGTATGATTAGCAAGGCATCCGCCAGCTATCAGTCTTAACTTAATTCTATGCCCGAGGCTGCACCAGCTGCTCTTTCCTGCTCTTCTCTACGGCCTCGTCGCGGTCGCCCACCTGAAGCTTCAAATAAATCGCCGAAATATAGTTTCGGACGGTTCCCTCTGAAAGATGCAGCTTCTGGGCAATCTGCTTATTGCGCAGCCCTTCCGTTAATTCTTGCAGAACCTCCAGCTCCCGCTCAGTCAGATCATACGGATTCAGCGAAGTATCTAGCTGCTGATCCTGGAACAGCTGCTGGGCCACCTCCTGCGAGATCATCGTCCCGCCTCCGTAGACCAGGCGGATCGTCGCTGCCAATTCCTTCGGATGGAGCGCCTTTAGCAGATAGCCCTCAGCCCCAAGCCGCAGCGCTTCCGCCGCATAGGTAATCTCCTCGAAGGTTGTAATGATAATGACCCGGATCTCCGGCCACTTCTCCTTAAGCTGCCGGGTAGCCTCCAGACCGTCCATTTCCGGCATGTGAATATCCATCAGGACAATATCCGGCTGCTCGGCGGCGCATTGCTCCAGTGCCTGCTTGCCACTCGCGGCAGTACGGATCCGGAAATCCTTCTCCTCTCCAAGCAGCAGCCTCAGACTCTCGCGGACCAGCGGCTGATCGTCAGCCAGCAGGATATCAATCCGCCGCTCCCCTTCCTGCGTCTGATTCGGGATCATACAGGTTACCAATGTGCCGTCATTTTCCTGGGAATCAATATATAGCTTGCCCTGCAATGCCGCGAGACGCTCCTTCATACCGGTGAGGCCGAAGCCGTAGCGCAGCTGTGCAGTTCCCTTGCCGTTATCCTGAATCTGCAGCATGAGCTGGGCCGGATCATATTGCAGGACCACCCGGATGGCGCTCGCCTGCCCATGCCTGCTGGCATTGGTCAGTGCCTCCTGCAGCGAACGGCATAATGTATGTTTGGCCTGCTTAATCACCGCATAAGGCTCGCCCATCGTGCGGAACGACAATGCGACCCCCGTATTGGATTCGAACTGCCCGGCAATCTGCATCAAAGCCCGGTCCAAGGTCACCGGCTCCTCCAGCGGATCCATCTGATGGACCTGCCGCCTCACATCTTCCAGCCCCTTGCGGGCTAGCTCCAGAACACCCTGAAGCTTATGCTCTCCTTCCTGCGTGGCTACATGCGGCCTCAGCGTTTCCAGACCCAGAATCATCGAAGTATAGCTGTGTCCAATCGTATCATGCACTTCCCCGGCCATCCGGTAACGTTCCTCCAGCAGGGTCATGCGTTCAATCTGAGAGGAATACTGCTCCAGAATGGTATATTGCTCGTTGACTAGCGTCAGCTTTTGCCGGATCGCGTTGATCGACTTCGCTCCCATCTGCAAGCCATATCCGGCTGCGTAGACGAACAACCCGTCCGACAGGCTCTTCCAGATCAGCGGGTGCGACAGTCCTTCCCCTATCGCGGGTCCGGCGCTTAAGCTGTACAGCAATAAGGTGATTGGAAGCGTATATAAGTGCGCCTTGCCCCGGGTATGGAAGGCAAGCATCATTACGGCAGGCAGGAATAATCGCGTTAAGCCAAAATAGTACGCCAGCGCGAACGCGATCCCGCCTGCGAATATAAATTCCAGAAGAATATACCGCGTCTTGAAATCCCGTCCAACCCATGCAGGAATTAAGCCGCCCAGCAATACCGCTGGCAGCACCAGCCAGAGCGGGAAATCCGGCTTATCCAGATACATCAATATAACGACAGCTATGCTCCATAACAGGCGTAAGAGCAGAACGGTTAGATCTTGCCACGCCCGCCGGGCTTTATTTTTTTGCATCAATCAGCATCTCCAATTCGGCTTGATCTGTTGTCACATCCAGCATATGACACGCAGTAACTGTTCAATATGACAGTCCGCTTGGTAGGTTAAGGGCAGCGGGATTCAGCTAAGCGATATGCAGAATTATATCCTACTACAATCATTTGGAAAAGGGAGGGGTAGCTTTGCCGCTGCTTCAAATACGGGATCTGACCAAGGTCATTGGCCGCAAAACTCTTGTAGACCATGTATCACTGGAAATGGAAAAAGGAGAAATCATGGGCCTGCTGGGCCCCAACGGAGCTGGAAAAACAACGACAATCCGCATGATCGTGGGACTGGTCTCCAAATCGGAAGGACAGGTCATTATTGACGGAATCGACACCCGGCAGCAATTCTCCGCAGCTATGGGCAAGGTTGGCGTTATCGTGGAACAGCCCGATCTGTACAAATATTTATCCGGATATGACAATCTGATCCTCTTCTCAAGAATGAGTCCGGGCGTCACCGAGGACCGGCTGAAGGAGATTATCAAGCTTGTAGGACTGGAGCTGAGCATTTCTGCAAAAGTCAGTACCTACTCGCTGGGGATGCGGCAGCGTCTCGGCCTGGCTGTAGCGCTGATGCATAAGCCCTCTCTGCTGCTGTTGGATGAACCGACCAATGGCCTTGATCCGGCGGGCATCCACGAGCTGCGGGAGCATCTGAAGAATCTGGCCCGCCAGGAGAATGTCGGCATCCTGATCTCCAGCCATCTGATGTCGGAAATGGAGATGATGTGCGACCGCGTTGCCGTGCTCCAGCAAGGCAAGCTGATCGGAGTGCATCGTTTGTCGGAGCTGGTTCAGGAGGATGACGCGCTCGTCCAGTTCGAGGTGGACCGGCCGGAGCTGGCGGTGCAAGTACTGCAAGCGTTCCTGTCAGGCGCGGAAATTACTGCCGGCCACAACCAGCTTCGTGTACGCCTACCCAAGAACCGCATTCCCGAAATCAGCCAGAAGCTGCTGGATTCAGGCATCAACGTATACGGGGTGAACACGGTGAAGCGGACGCTTGAAGACAAATACCTTGAGATTACAGGAGGACAAGGACATTGAAGCTGATCAATTATATCCGAAATGAGAATATGAAGATTTACAAAAGAAAACGCACCTGGGTGCTCATTGCTCTTGTTGCGGTCTTCGTCATCCTTCAGATCATCAATGTGCGTGCTGGAGATGGAGGCACCGCTGCGGCAGACTGGAGGTCGCAGCTTGAGCAGGAGAATCACCGGCTGGCAGAGGAAGCTGCCGAACCAGATGCGTTGCAGATTGAAATACGGCAGGCGGAGAAAAACATTTTGCTGAACGAGTACTCCCTACAGCATAATTTGCCGCCTGAGACGAATGCCTGGAGCTTTGCGGGGGATCTTTCAGGAAACATTATATTTGCCGTCTCGCTGATCTCAATCATTATTGCCGGAGAGATTGCAGCTGCCGAATTTGTGTCCGGCACGATCAAGCTGCTGCTGACCCGCTCGGCCAGCCGGACAGAGGTGTATACCGCCAAATATATTGCCGCGCTCCTGTTCGGACTGGGGTTGACACTGCTCGGCCTTCTGCTCTCCCTGCTGTTCGGGGGAATCATGTTCGGCTGGGGCGGTCTTGGAGACAGCTATATGTATGTGCGGGATCATACCGTGCACCAAACGCCCATGCTGCTTTCAATCCTTGGCAGTTACTTGTTCCATCTGCCGTTTCTGTTGATTTCAGTTACACTGGCCTTTATGATATCTGCTGGTTTTCGCAGTCCTATCTTTGCTATCGTCATTCCCTTGTTCGTTTCCGTGGCCGGGTTTGTTATTTCCATCGCCATGAACGGCTGGACGTGGACCCGTTTCTTTATTTTCTCCCATTCCGACCTTAGCGGTTATTTCTTGGGTGATCCGGCGGTAAAAGGAATGACGCTCGGCTTCTCTTTGGCTTTTATAGGACTTCATCTGGCAGTTATGCATCTTCTTTCGCACACCCTGTTCGTCAAACGTGATGTCTCATAACGGTACACAATGCTCTTCCATATTAAATTTAGAAAAGGGGAATTCCAATGCGCTGGACATGGAGATTATTAATCGTAGGTTGCCTGCTGCTAGTAACCGCTTGTAGCAAGGGCGAAGAAACATCGTCAACTCAGAAGCTTGAACTGGAGGCTGACACGCTGACGAAGCTGGTTATAGATAACCGCAACGGAGAAATTGAAGTAAACGGTGCAGACACGGATACGATTGAGGTCACCGCCGTGGTTACCGCCAAAGGCATAAGTATGGATAAATTGAAGCTGAAGCTGCGGGCAGAAGAGGCTACTGCTTATTTGGATGCTTCCTTTGGCGGCCAGATGCTGGCTATGGGTTCCGGGGCCGTGGATCTGGAGATTACACTTCCGCGTGAAATCGCTGTGGAGCTGGACTCGCATAGAGATGGCAAACTTAAGGTTGCTGATCTCTCGGCTCCGCTGGAGGTGGACAACGTGAACGGAGATCTGGAGGTTATCGACACCAAAGGTCCGGTAACACTCTCCAACCGGGATGGCGATATCACCGTGCGCAATATTGGTACCGATGTTGATATCGATAATATCAATGGACATGTTGTGGTAACCCAAGTAGAAGGTTCGGCCGAGGTTGCTGTCGGAGACGGGTCCCTAGATATGGATCACATTACTGGCGATGCCGTGATTTCCCAGACCGGGAATGGTGAAATTAAGCTTGGAACCATTGGTGGAAACGTTAGCCGAAAATAGCAGCCACCAGACCCTCCCAAATAAGCCGGATTTCCGTTCCTTTGCCGGGGGCGGAACTCACGGTGATCTGTCCACCCATCGCCTCAACCAATCCCTTGGAGATCGCCATGCCCAGACCGGAACCGTTCGTTGTGGAAGCCGTATCTCCCCCGCGGTAATACCGCTCGAATAAATTCGCCGCCGTCTGCTCATCCATCCCCTGGCCATTGTCGCGGAAAATAATAACCAATCCGCCGGTATCCATCGCACTCAGTGTTACGGTAAGCTGCGTATCCGAAGAATTATGCAGCAGCGCATTGGCCGTTAAATTGCCGACGACCCTCTCCATCCAAGGCCGATAGATCCTGGCGGTAATTTCTGTGTCAGGGGATTGATAAATGATCCGCCCCTCTCCATACTCCGGGTTGGCTGCGGCCTGTTCCAGCGCATTGCCGAGCCAGGCTTTCATCTCCACGGCCTCGGTCTGCGGGACATGAATACCCGATCTCAACCGGTAGGTAATGGCCAAATCGCTGATCAGCGTATCCATATGCGCCGACTTCTCCAGCATGATTGCAGAGAACTTGCGGACTTCTTCAGAGGTCCAGTCATAAGTATCCTCGGCGAGCAAATGGGCATAACCTTTAATGGAGGAGAGCGGGGTTTTCAAATCATGGGTAATGCCGGTAATCCATTCCTCCCGCAGGGTCTCTGTCCGCTGCCGCCGGTCCTCGTCACGCCGCAGAATCCCGGTCAGCTGGTCCAAGGACAGCATGACATCGGCAAAGATAGAATAACGCCGCTTCCACTTGCCTGACTTCAGCCGGCTGCGCGGACGGCCTTTGCGGTCCACCGGTTCGTCATAAGAGCCCTGCCCGAGGGAATCGAGCCAGGCCAGCATATGGAACATCGGAGCGCCGAACCGGCGCGCGTTCAAGAAGGACAGCAGCGCAAAAATTAGCAGCGTCGCCCCCAGCATCCCGGCAATTCCAGTCAGTACAATACGCATTTCTGCGGAGATCAGGGGGTCCTTGGCCGATAACTTCGCCGCATCATTGGGCAAGCTTACCACCCAGGTCTGGCCGGTATCTTCATTATAGTCAAACGCCATACGGTATCCGTATCTTCCCTCATACTTCGAGCGCAAGGCAAGCTCTTGTACAGTATATTTGGCCGGAGCAGATTCCGGCCGGTTAAACGCCGCCACCTCACTGCCCTCCGGATTAAGCAGCTGCACATAACCGCCAAGCGCCTGGATCCGGCTTTCTGTCTTAGCTGAAAGCAGCAGCTTCCCCTCCGCATAGGAGGAAGGTTCTTCGCTGACCGCTTGCAATAGCGGCTTAAGCACCTCAGGCACCCCATAGAGAAGCGTGTACATTCTGCCGTGTTTCTCCTGAATCCAGAGGTAGACGTCATAAGGGAAATCCTGCTGCTGCTGCCAATAAGCGGCCAGCTCCCCCGGATTATACTGCGCCGGAACGTCAGAAGGCGTGTTATAGGCCTTCTCTACTTTTCCGTTCTCATCCAGGCTTTGCAGCCAGCCTTTATTTTGCTTGACCTGCTCCAGCAGCTTCGGGTCGAAGATAATGCCGTCCGCTCCGAACTCGGAGGACTCAACCAGCCTTTCCAAACCTACAGAAACAAAATTATCGGTGAGATTGATCTCCGAAAGCCGCAGCAGCACCCACATAACGGTGATTGCCGCAATAAGCAGCACAACCAATCCGGCGATGGCCGAATGCAGCACGAACCGGAGGGTCAGACGCCTTTTCATCTTCATGCCTGTCCCTTTTCCTTCCCGCTGCGCTGTACCAGCTTATACCCCAGTCCTCTAACGTTGACCAGATACACGGGATTGGCAGGCTCCATTTCAATCCGTTCGCGGATCCGGTGAATATGTACCATAACTGTATTGTCGTCGCTAAGCGCGGCCTCACCCCATACCCGCTCGTACAGCTCGCTTTTGGTGAACAGCCGGTTCGGATGCTTGCAGAAAAATAACAGTAACTGAAACACCAGCGCCGGACAGGTGACCACTTCGCCCTCCACTCTCAGCTCGCCCGCCGTCTCATCCACCTGGAATCTTCCGAAATCATAGCTAATGTTCTGCTGAAGCGGCTGCCGCTCCTGCCTGGCATTTCCCTGGGGAGGCTGTCCGTGTTGCCCCTCTTTATTTTGAACAGGCTCCGGCACGCCCGCGTCACCCAGATAACGGCGAAGCTGCGAACGGATCCGGGCCACCAGCTCCAGCGGATTAAACGGTTTGGTTATATAATCATCGCCGCCGACCGCAAAGCCGGTAAGCTTGTCAAAATCGGAAATACGCGCAGACAAAAACAGCACCGGCGCATTCGTCGTCTGCCGCAGGAAAGGGCAAATATCAATCCCGCTGCGCCCCGGCAGCATCACATCCAGCACAATCAGGTCATACACCTTGCTCTGGCAGGCCAGAATAGCAGCTTCACCCGTACCCGCCGAATCTATATCCGTGAATCCTTCTTTATAAAGTACCGTCTTGATCAGCTCAACAATGGACGCCTCGTCATCGACGAGCAGAATGGCAGCATGGTTCATGCCAGTTCCCCTTTCGATCTAGTAATCGCAACTATCATAACATGATTGGCTCCGCCAGGCTGGCCGCACAACCTTAACAATAGCTTAATTCGTCTGCCAAAACCGTTGTTCAAAGTTAAGCAACCGTTAATGCAGTGTTATACTGGCGGAAATACTGACTAACTACAATAAAGAGACGATAGGACAACAGCACAGCCGGGAGGAAAAACATATGCGAAGCATCAGCAAAATGATGGCCGGTACGACGGTCTTGGCCGTCTTATTATCAGCCTGTGGAGGAGAAAAGATGAATAACAGTCCGGAGGCATCAGCATCTGCCAGCCCCACAGAGGATGTGGCGCAAGTTACACCGTCCGCATCCCCTGAAATCAGCAAAAGCGGACAACAGCCCGTACAGCCGGAGAATTTGGCTGGGGCCCTGTTAAGCGGCAATTTCAGCGGGATTTATGAGCGGTTCAGCCCTGAATTCAAGCAGCAAATCAGTGAAGATGAGGTCAAAGAGATGGGTTCGGCGTTTATTCAAGGGGTCACTGCCTTTGAGCCTTCCACTATGATGAGGCTGAACGGCGCCGAACACCGGATATGGACAAGCGATGAGGGCGACAAGGGGATTATTGCTGTTTTTGATGAAGCGGGCGTCATTCACGGCCTGAACATCACGGAGCTGACCACCTATCCCGAGACAGATAAGTTATTGACCCGGACTGCCATGACGCTGCCGTTCCAAGGGGATTGGTTTGTATTCTGGGGCGGCAACAACGTGCTGAACAATTATCATTATGAGTACGAAAGCCAGCGCTACGCCTATGATTTCGTGCAGGAGGTGAATGGACTTTCATACGAAGGGGATCCGCTGCGCAATGAGAGCTACCATGCTTTCGGGAAGAATGTCACCGCCCCTGCTGACGGAATCGTCACCGAAGTCATAAACGATATCCCCGATAATACCCCTGTGGGCGTGATGAATGAAAAAGAACCCCCAGGCAATCTGGTCGTGATTGACCACGGCGGGGAATACAGCTTTTTGGCCCATCTGAAGCAAGGTTCGGTCACCGTAAAAAAAGGCGATTCGGTCAAAACGGGCGATATCATCGGGAAGCTTGGCAATTCCGGCAACTCCAGCGAGCCGCATCTGCATTACCAGGTATCGGACGGAGCCGACCTGTTCGGCTCCCGGTCCCTCCATATCCGGTGGAAGGACAATCTTAATCCGCTGAAGGGCCAGACTGTAACCGGCAAGGCCGCTGCAAACCGCTAACAGCTCAGGAAAAGAAGAATGAACATGATAGGATACGCCTGAGGCAAGCACCTTAATCTGCATAGTATGAACTGGACCCTGCTGATGGCAGGGTTCTTTTTCCTTCTATAGAAACAGCAAAAGGACGTGCTATGACGTCCTCTTTTTCATTTGTTGTGCAAAAGAATCCGAATGCTTGCCGTCTAGTGCTCTTCCGTCTTCTCCATAAACAACAGCTTTGACTCACCAGCCGATTCATAGGCCTCCAATATGGAATCAAGCAGGCCGGGGAACCGCTCTTCCAGGTCATCGGAGCGCAGCGACAGCAGGCGCTGTGTTCCCTGGGCACGGGTGTGGACGACTCCCGCCTCGCGCAGCGTGCGGGCATGATGCGACATGGTCGATTTGGCGATAGGGACATTGAAGCTGTTGCAGGCCTGTTCACCATGCTTGCGGATTTCCGAAACAACATATAATCGAAGAGGATCGCTGAGCGCATACAGTACGGAAGCAAGTTGAATGTCTTTTCGGTCCGGATGATACAGTATCTTCATAGATAAATATCCCCTTTGTGGTGCAGATGGGTGCAAAATATTATAAAGTTCCTAATTGCATTTTACCTTACTGCATGCTATATTTCAATTGTTCGTAAGTAATCGAACTATCAAACAATAAAGGAGTGGCCCTCACATGAGCTCAAGCTCTACATATCCACCTGCAGTGGACAGCTCAGCCCCTTCGGTGGAAGCCACTCTTCCACGGGAAGGGCTGCTGACCGTTCTGTTCAGTGTCGCCATTGTACTTGTTATAATGAATACCGCTATGTTCAACCTGGCATTGCCCGATGTGACTGAAACATTCGGCATCACGGCTGCATCTGCTTCCTGGATCGTAACCGGGTATTCGATCATGTTCTCCATTGCCTCCATCACATTCAGCCGGCTCTCCGATTTCCTGCCGATTCGCAGGCTGCTTACTATAGGTCTGCTGACGCTTGGCCTGGCGGCGATTGCCGGCTTCTTCAGTTCGAATTTCGTATTTCTGCTGATTGTACGTATTGCACAGGCTTCCGGTGCAGGCGCGGTGATGTCCCTGTCACTCGTGCTGTTCACCCGCTATGTTCCGCTGGCCCGCCGCGGCAAAGCAATGGCGACCATCATGTCTGCGGTTTCGCTTGGCCTGGGTCTCGGTCCGGTGGCCGGCGGAAGTATCGTCGAATATCTCGGCTGGCACTGGCTGTTCGCCGTTACGGCCGCCATCCTGCTTCTGGTGCCGCTGTTTCTGGTGCTGTTGCCCAGAGAAGTGCCCCGCCGCGGTTCATTCGACGCGCTCGGCGGACTGTTTCTCGGTATCGGAACGACCGGCCTTCTGCTGTTTCTGACCGGCGGATACTGGATTGCGCTGATCGCCGGAGTGGCCTCCCTTGCCCTGTTCATCCGCCGTATTGGCAGTACTCCCGATCCGTTCGTAATGCCTGCACTGTTCCGTGACCGGTCTTATCTGGTCCTGTCGCTGGTCGGAATTGCTTCTTATTTATGCAGCTTTGCCACCTTGTTTCTGCTGCCGCAGATTCTGACCCACCGCTTCGGCTTCAGTGCAAGCCACGCCGGGCTGGTTATCTTTCCGGGGTCACTGCTGGCGATTATCGTCTCCCGGGGGGTAGGACGGATTATTGACCGATATGGCAATGGGGGCATTCTGCGATATGCGCCGCTCCTTGTGCTAACCGCCACCGTCCTGTTTGCTTTGCTCGCCGCGCACTCCTGGATTGCGGTCATGTTGACCTATATGATTATGAGCCTGTCCTTTACGGCGTTGTCCAGCAGTGTATCCAATGAAATCTCGCGGATCCTCCCTTCTGCCCAGATCGGCTCCGGTATGGGATTGTTTCAGCTGCTTCAATTCTTCAGCGGGGCATTCAGCGTAGCTCTGGCAGCCAGCGCCCTGGAGTGGCAGAGCGGATTATCGCTTTCGTCGGCTTACTCCAACATCTACTGGGGACTTTCACTGGCCGCAGGAATTGCTATTCTTTCAGCCTTTATGTACCGCCGTAGCAGCCGGACCGGAGAACTGGCGGATGTCTAATTCCCTATGTTTCCACAAAAAAGCACCGGGCCGCTTGTAACTACAGCAGCCCGGTGCTTTCTACTCTTGCCTGATTACTTATTGAAGGTCCCTAGACCACCAAATACTCCGCATTTTTCTCGCATTCCGCACATTTCGCCGGCGGGTCCCAGTCCGAGAACTCGGTTTCCTTCAGATCCACAATATCCGGTGCATCCTCGTACTCGTCCACAAACTTGTCGATGGCCAGCTCCACATGTTCCTTACACACTACGTACATTCAATCAAGCATCCCTTTCTGTGCCGCTGCGGCGTATACTCCTTCTATTGTTCTACCACACTTCCCGGCAAAAAGGAACTACCTGTCCCAAACTGCAGGATATCCTCTGCAATGAGAGCCAGCGCATCCCGCCAGAACTCCAGCGAATGCACATCAATGTCCATCAGTTCTGCGGCATCCGCGATGGTAGTTCTGCTGCTGGCTGCCAGGAAGGATTGATACTGGTTCACAAAATCCCCGCCCCGCTTCTTGTACTGTGCATATAGTCCTTTGGAGAACAGCAGCCCGAAGGAATAAGGGAAATTCAGAAACTCGTTGCCTGTCATATAATATCCGGCTTTGCTGATCCACTGGTAAGGATGAACCGATTCCGGAGCGACACTGTCACCATAAGCGGCAGTCATTGCCTCCAGCATTAGACTGTTAAGCTCCTCAACAGTTAACGCTCCTGATTTCCTTCTATTATACAGCCGGCTTTCGAACAGGTAGCGGGCGTAGAAATCAACGATAAAATATCCGGCGTCGGAAAGGCTCCGTTCCAGGATAGGCAGCATTTCTTCCTCCGGGGCAGACTGAAGCAGCGCCTGATGGATCAGACTCTCGCAAAAGATCGATGCCGTCTCAGCAATCGGTATCGGATAATCGGTATTGACCATCGTCTCCCCGGCGAGGCAGCTGCTGTGGTACGCATGTCCAATCTCATGCGCCAGCACGCTGACATCCATATAACTTCCGGTAAAACTCGTCATAATCCGGCTCTCTCCGATCGGAAAGATATCTACGCACAGGCAGTAATTCCCTTTCCCCGCTCTTGGCTCAGCATCAATCCAGCGCCGGGTGAACACTTTGCGGGCAAACTCTCCCAGTTCTGCACTGAACGTGCTGAATCCGGCTACAATAAGCTCCTGCGCTTGCGGATAGGTAATTCTGGAAGAAGACTCCCCGCCAACCGGAGCAAAGATATCATAGAATGGCAGCGGGCCCGTATGTCCCAGGAGCTTTGCTTTTTGGAGATAGTATTGCCCGAAGACCGGCAGGCTTTCCTCTATAGCCTGAAGCATGACTTCAAGCGTCCTCTGATCCATGCGCGAAGCTGCCAGCACCTTATGCAGCGGCGAAGCATACCCTCTCAGCTCATAGACTGCTGCCGCTTCTCCGCACACGGCATTGAGGCAGGCCGCACTCTGTTCCGACACGCTCCGGCAAGCCTCGGCCTCAGCCTCATACGCTGCTTTTCTAACCCGTGGATCACTGTCATAGACCAGATTTCGCAGTTCCGATAGAGACAGACTACGAATCGCACCTTCCATTTCCACATCCGCGCGCAATGTAGACAAGGTTCTCATATACAGTCTTTCCCAAGCTTTGGCACCGGTATTCTGCATCCGGGCAATGACCGTCTCCGCCTCTTCACTGAGCAAATACTGTGACTGCCGTTGAAGCTGGCGCAGATAAAAGGCATGCCCGGCAAGATAATCGCTAGATTGTATGATGTTCTCCAGATCCTCCGCGCTCACTTGGGCCAGCCATTTGCTGAAGCTTACCAACGCTTCGCCGGCACCTGCGGCGGTATCCTCCAGTTCATCCATGCTATTCACTGCATCTGCATTGCCGCTGTCACTGCTGAAGACCAGCTCTGCATAACTGAACAGGCAGAGATATACTCTTTTGAACGCGTTGTAACGCTCCAGGAACATTTCCGTTTGTTTGGCCGCATTATCGTTATCCTTTAAATGAAGAGCCGCCCATGCCTTGAGGCCGCTAGCAAGAGTCTCCGCAAGTTTAAGGTCCTCTTGAAATTGATCTGACTGGAATGAGGGGTACAGGCTCTCCAGGTCCCATGTTAAGTCCATCTGCATTTATCTCCTTATCATAAACGCAGCTGAAGCTATACGTATCCCGGCAACCAGCCATAAATACATATAGCGGGCTGCGTATAGTTAAATGTATTTTCATAACTCTCTATCCTGCGGTTGCAACTCACATGCTTCCACCTCTTCCGATGTTTTACAATAAATTCATTCAAGTATATCACGCTTCTTCATGGTGAAATATGCGGTAAATAACTGGATATAACCCACTAACAGCGGTTCACAGAAAGGAAGATGGCGGACCTTCACTAAGATCATCAGGAAATATCAGGGTTAATGCGTTATGATAAGCTTAATTCTATTTATTCCCGCAAAGGAGTACCTATCATGATCAATGAATCCATAACCGAGGGTGTCATTCGTACCCGTACGAAACTCCGCAAAGATCTGTTAATCTCCATTTTTGATGAATTCGACGGCACCATTATGGGCCTGACTCCCGGGAAGCGGGCAGAAAAGTACCTGAAGATGTCGCTCAGCCCTTTTTCATTCTACCGGGGCAGCTCTTATCTGTTCTATTTTGACGCCACAAGACAGTACTTTCCCTACCACACTTCGGCGGAGCGCCCGACCTGGATTCAAGGGGACCTGCATTTCGAGAATTTCGGGGCTTTCCGCAGCGAAGATGGCTCTATCGTATATGACGTCAATGATTTCGATGAGGGTTATGTCGGCTCCTATCTGTACGATATATTGCGTATGGCAGGCAGTATTGCGCTTGTCGGGCGGCAGCTGGGGTACGGGGAGGCAGAGCAGCTTAACGTAATCGAGGGTTTTGTGCAGGCCTATTCCAGAGGGATCCGCCGGTTCAGCCAAGGCAAGGACAACCCCGGCAACTTCGTAATGAATGAGAACGGAGCCAAAGGACCGGTGAAGAAGCTGCTCCGCAAGCTGGAGAAACGCCGCCAGGGTCATTTTCTGGAAAAGGTCACGTCCCAAATGCAGAGCGGCAGAGTATTTCTGGAGAACTCCGAACTGGCTGTTCCTGAGGTAGCGGAGCAAGCGTTGCTGGAGAAGGCGTGGAGTTTCTATATGCAGACGATTGTTGCCCGCAACTGGGACGATGATCA
The DNA here is from genome assembly GCF_051594305.1 of Paenibacillus sp. IHBB 3054. Classification (NCBI taxonomy): domain Bacteria; kingdom Bacillati; phylum Bacillota; class Bacilli; order Caryophanales; family Paenibacillaceae; genus Paenibacillus; species Paenibacillus sp. IHBB 3054. The sequence continues at coordinate 25,104 of NZ_JBOFBG010000046.1, forward strand.
TTACCGGATGAAGGACATTGCTGTCAAACATGGCTCGGGCACTGCATCCATCGGGCTGGACCGTTACTATATATTGATCGAAGGCGGAAGCAGTCAAGAAGATAGCGACGATACCATTTTGGAAGTAAAAGAGGTTCGTGTGCCAGTCCCGGCTTATTTCATGCCTTATTCGGAATCCTTCTGGAGCACATTCGGACATCAAGGGAAACGTGTGGCGGCCACACAGCAGGCGATGCATCACAAAGCTGATCCCTATCTGGGCTTTCTGACGATGGATGGCCGGGATTTTTATGTCCGCGAACGCTCCCCGTATAAAAAAAGCCTGAAGCTCAAAGACATCGCAACTGTAGACGATATGCTCCAGGTTGTTGAAGTCATGGGCAGCCTAACGGCCAAAATGCATGCCAGAGCCGACGCCGATGTGGACCAAGGAATCCTCTCCTACCACAGCGAGAAGGAAATTGCCAAAGCGATGGGCCCGGACCCTGATGCTTTTGCCCGCTATATTTCCCAATGGGCTTACGGTTATGCCACCCAGGTGGAGAAAGACTTCGTGATGTTTACAGAATGGGTGAAGGAGCGGTTTGGAGAGGAAGCGGAAGTGCCTCAGGTGGAGTAGCTGCACCGGCTGTAGGTAATCGTGAATCGCCAATAGCGCGAAGCATATAAATTCTTATGTTTTTAAAAAAGGCCCTTTCCCCCTCTTGGGTGGAAAGAGCCTTTTCGTATTCAACTCTATTCTCCTGCTGCCGTGTTCACGAACCCGCTTGGCCGGTCCAGCTCATACAGCTTGCGGTAGCGCGGTTCCTTGTCCATCAGCTCGGCATGGGTGCCGCGCATTTCCACGAACCCGTTCTCCATAAAAATCACTTCATCCATCTGCTCTGCACCGACAAGATGGTGGGTGACCCAGATCAGCGTCTTGCCCTCCATGGCCTCGAACATAGTAGCCAGCAGATCCCGCTCTGTACGCGGGTCAAGCCCGACGGTTGGCTCGTCGAGCACAACTACTGGTGTATTCTGCAGCAGAATCCGCGCCAGGGCTATCCGCTGGCGTTCCCCGCCGGAGAAGCGTTGGCCCGCCTCGCGCACCGCTGTGTTATAGCCTTCCGGCAGCGATGAGATCAGTGTGTCCAGCTTGGCCAGCTTGGCGGCCTGCTTAATGTCCTCATCAGATGCATCAGGATTACCAAGCCGGATGTTATTGGCTACGGTAGTGTCGAACAAGTGCGGGCTCTGGTTCAGCACGGCAATAAGCTGCGGAATTCTATCACCATAAGCGGAAGCTTCAATGTCCTTAATCGTGGCCGAACCAACGGAAGGCGTAATGACGCCTTGAATCACCTTCAGCAGTGTCGATTTCCCTGCCCCGCTGCGCCCGATAACGGCAATCTTCCGGCCTTGCGGAATATCGAGCGTCAGATTGCGGATCGACCAGTCATCTCCCGCAGCATAGCGGTAACCGGCATTCTCCAGCCGGATAGGCGCCTGCCCAGTTTCCTTGATCGCCTTGACCGCAGCATCCACATGGCGGGCAGTGTCAGCCTTCCCCGAATCCGGCGCTGTCCCCGCCATATTTCCTTCCGCGGCTTCCACGCCGGACAAGCGCTCCAGCGAATTGCGGTATTGCGGGATCTTCTCCACCGCTTCCGAGACCGGAAGGAAAGCATCTGCTACCGGAAAGACCACCAGTACAAACGCTGCAATCAGCGTTCCGGCAATGGCCCCGTCTGCGAATTGGCCGGCGGCCCAGTACAGCATCGACAGCACGCCGATGCCAACAACCGCCTGCCCGATGAACATGCGCAGGCGCGCCCAGCGCCGCAGCGCTCCGTCGGTGTGGGCTACAGCTCTCTCATCGGCCTCGTAGGTTTCCACGAATTGGCCCTGCCGTCCGCTGATCACCCAGTCGCCCATCCCCAGCACAGCATCCGTCAGCTTCTGGTAGAGGCGGTTGCGCTCCTGCTTCACCTGCCGCTGGCGTTTTTGCGTCAGCAGCAGGGAAATCAGCGGCAGCACAACTACCAGCACCAGCATATAGAGTCCCATCAGCAGGGCAAAAGCCACATTAAACGTGCCGATGGAAATGACCGCCGCCGCGTAGATCAGGAGGGCAATAATGCTTGGGAATACAGTGCGCAGATACACATTCTGCAAATATTCAATATCGTCGGCCAGCATGCCGAGAATATCTCCGGTACGGAACCGCGAAGATAGAAACAGCGCCTGCGGCTCCAGGATATTGTACAGCCGGATCCGCATCTTCGAGAGAATCCGCAGGATCGTATCATGCGAGACCAGGCGTTCCGCATAGTGGATTACCGCCCGGCTCGTCCCGAACGTGCGCACGCCGACAATCGGCACATAGATCATCAGTATATTTTCTGGCGGTATAGACGCCTTTGAGATCAGAAATCCCGAGGTGTACATCAGGGACGAAGCTGAGAAAATCGTCAACGCCCCCAGCACGATAATCAGCAGAAACCGCCAGAAATAAGGGGAGACATAGGGAGCAAACCATCCTTCACGTTTCAATGGATTCCCTCCAATTGACTTTGAATAAGCTCATAATAAGCACCGCGCCGGGCAACTAGCTCCGGATGGGTACCAACCTCGGCCACCTGTCCCTGCTGCATCACGACAATCAGATCCATATCGATCATCCAGTGCAGGCGGTGGGTGGCGAGAAACACAAGTTTCCCTGCAAATAGCGGCAGCATCGTTTGCTTCAGCTCGTATTCCGTCTCTATGTCGAGATGGGCGGTCGGCTCGTCGAGCAGCATGACCGGACGGCTGCTCAGCAGTGCGCGGGCCAGCGCGACGCGCTGTTCCTGACCGCCGCTGAGCGAACGGCCGCCGCCGCCGATCATTTCATCCAGTCCGCTTGGCAGCGACTCCACCAGCTTGGATAAGCCTGCGGCGGCCATCACCGAAGCAACAGCTTCCGTCGAAGCTTCCGGATAATAGAAACGTACATTATCCGCCAGCGTACCGCTGAAAATATACGGCCGCTGCGGAATATATGAGGTCTGCTTGCGCCACTCCTCATCGGTAAGCGCACTGACACGGTTCCCGTTAATGCTGATGCTCCCTGAGGTAGGATGCAGAAAGCCGCCCAGGATATCGACCAGTGTGGATTTACCCGCGCCGCTCTCTCCGATAATTCCAATCTTCGTAGAACCCTTGAACTCCAGGTTAACGCCCTCCAGCGAGGCAATCCCGTCTGCTTCATATTTAACGCCAACCTGCTCCAGCTTCAGCACACTCTCCTGCCGCCAAGTAAATACAGCAGCAGGAGACGGCGCGGCTGTTGAAGCTTCCGTTCCATCAGCCTCCAATACCTCTGCTGTTACCGTATCCCGGTCGATAATGTCTTTCATCGCTTCACCGGCTTCCTTGCCATCCAGCGTAGCATGGAAGTCCGCACCGACCAGCCGGACCGGCAGGAAATATTCCGGCGCCAGGATCAGAATCGTTAACCCGGTAACCAGGGTCATCTGCTCATTGACCAGCCGCAGGCCCAGGCTTACAGCTACTGAGGCCACAGATAACATCGTGAAGAAGTCCATCGCGAAGGAAGACAGAAAAGCTACACGCAGCGTACGCATTGTAGCCGAACGATAGCGGTCACTGACCTCGGCAATACTGTCACTATGACTGCGGCTGCGCCCGAGAAACTTCAGCGTCTCCAGCCCGCGCAGCGAATCGACAAAATGATTGGACAGCGTCCAGTAGGACTTCAGCTGGCGGTCCATTTGCTTGCGGGCGGTCATTCCGATCAGAATCATAAAGACGATAATAATCGGCATCGTCAGGGTAAGAATAACTCCGCTCGACGTATCCAGAGTATAGATGTATACCAGAAGCAAGGCCGGTGTTACCGCCATCCCTACCATCCGCGGAATAATAAGCTCTATATAGGTGCGGAACTTCGTTACCCCTTCAAGCACAAGCGTAACCAGATTTCCCGTTCCCCGGTCGCCCGCCAGCCTCGGTCCCAGCTGGAACAGCTTGTCCATCATTTGTCTCCGCATACTGCTGCCGGTGTTCTCCGCGAAGCGGTAAGAGAAGCGGCTCATCAGCATGGCACAGGCATGGCGTGCGAGAAACGCAAGAAGGAACAAGAGCATTGTCGCCCCTTGTTCCTTCAGCGGTTCTCCCGCAAACAGCGCAGAGACTACTTCTGCCAGCGATTTGGCCAGCAGAAGAATGGACAGGCTTTGCACCAGGGTAAGGAAGCCTACGATCAGAAAGACCGGCTTAACTCCTTTGTACCCAAGCAAATTTTTATCCATTAGTATTCAAGATGCTCCTTCTCGTGAACCCGTTTGTGGAAGATGAAATAACTCCAGATCTGATAACCCAGCACAAACGGCAGCAGCGTCAGCGCCACAATCGACATCACCTTCAGTGAATACTGGCCCGAAGCCGCATTGGTGATGGTCAGATTAAACGCCTCATCAATAGAGCTGATCATAACCCGTGGGAACAGTCCCACAAATATCGACAGCACCGACAAAGCCATAACCGCTCCGGTCATCCCGAATGCCCAGCTGTCTTTCTTCTTGGTCATGAAATAGCCGGACAGAACGAAGGCGGCAATGCCAAGAATCACTAATACCAGCAGCAGTGCACCACGTTGTTCAAACACATCTGTCATATAGTAAGTCATAATTACAAAAGCAACCAGCAGCGCAGCCAGAGGGAACAATAGCTTCTGCGCCAGTTTGCGCGCACGGACCTGCAGATCGCCAACCGTACGGAGCGTCGTGAACATCAGGCCATGCACCAGGCAGAGCATCACTACAGTAATCCCTGCGACTACGGTATACACATTCACGATGTCGAAGAATCCGGCATACATCTGCATGTCACCGTCAATCGGCAACCCTTTAATGAAGCTCGCGAACACTACTGCCAGCAGGAACGGCGGAAGGAAGCTGCCGAAGAAGATGCAGGCGTCCCAGGTTCTTTTCCAGGCCAGTGAATCGCGTTTGCCTCTGAATTCAAAGGCGACACCGCGGGCAATCAGCGCCAGCAGGGCAAAGACAAACGGGATATAGAATCCGCTGAACAGCGTTGCATACCAGTTGGGGAAAGCAGCGAACATCGCGCCCGCACCCGTCAGCAGCCATACCTCATTCGCATCCCAGAACGGTCCGATTGAGTTGATCAGCACCCGGCGTTCCGTATCATTCTTGGCCAGGAACTGCGTTTCCATTCCTACGCCGAAGTCGAAGCCTTCCAAGAAGAAAAATCCGATAAATAATACCGCAATCAGCACAAACCACAATTCATTAAGAGAAAGCATGCGATCCCTCCTTATTATATGGATCATGCGACTCACCGTGATCGTTATCCATGGCATAAGGGCCTTTTTTGATAACTTTGATGAACAATCCGATCAGTACCGCTCCCAGAATAGCGTAGATCGCCGTAAAGGAGATCACCGAGAACAGCACCTGTCCAGCCGATATATTAGGAGACACACTGTCTTCTGTCGTCATTAATCCGAATACCGTCCAAGGCTGACGTCCGATCTCTGTCATTATCCAGCCTGCAGTATTGGCAATTGGCGGAAGCAGCAGCCCCCAGAACATGAACCGCATAAACCAGGTGTTCGGACGGTCCATCTTTTTGCGCCACATCAGATACATCGCATACATGCCGAGCACAATCATCAGCGTGCCTGCGACCACCATGATCCGGAAGCTCCAGAACGTCGTACGCACAGGCGGGATATAATCTCCCGGGCCGTACTTTTGTTCATATTCCGCCTGCAGCGTGTTCATCCCTTTAACTTCACCGGAGAACTTACTGTAGGACAAGAAACTCAGCATATAAGGAATCTTGATTTCCCCGGAGTTTGATTTATTGTCAGGATCGATAAAAGCACTGGCTGTCCAAGCCGCAGGGTCACCACTGTCCTCCCAAAGGGCTTCCGTAGCTGCCATCTTCATCGGCTGCGTCTCTACCAGATACTGCGCTTGGGCATGACCTGCAACGGCTACACCCATGGAGGAGACAATGCCGACAATCGCCGCAATTTCGAACGATTTTCTAAAGAAAGGTACATCCTGCTTCTTGAGCATTTTATAGGCACTGATACCCGTTACCAGAAATGCCCCTGTAGCGTAAGCCGCGAGCACCGTATGCGGGAATTCCACCAGCAATTGTCCGTTTGTAATCAAAGCCAGGAAATCATTCATTTCGGCCCGGCCATTATTCATCGCAAAACCAACAGGGTGCTGCATAAAAGAATTGGCTGCGAGAATCCAGAATGCCGATAACATCGTTCCCAGCGCTACCATCCAGATGGACAGTAAATGAATCTTCTTGGAGACTTTGTCCCAGCCGAAAATCCATAAGCCGATAAATGTAGACTCCAGGAAAAACGCCAGCAGCGCTTCAATAGCAAGTGGAGCCCCGAATACATCCCCGACAAAGCGGGAATAATCGGACCAGTTCATTCCAAACTGGAATTCCTGCAATATCCCTGTTACTACCCCTACTGCGAAGTTAATGAGAAATAGCTTTCCCCAAAACTGCGCCATTCTTTTGTACTCATCGTTGCCTTTTCGGACATACATCGTCTCCATGATCGCGATCAAGAGTGCAAGTCCAATAGATACCGGTACAAAGAAGTAATGAAAGATCGTCGTCGACGCAAATTGTATACGTGACAGCATAACTGTATCCATGTTTCTTCCCCTTTCTTCTCCCCATTCGTTATGTCTATTCTGTCAAAAATTTAAGGCTCAAAGTGTGATAATTATCACATTATACACCCGGATTCGGGCTAAAAAACAATAAATTTGTGACAAATATCACAATATTACGTTCAGAAAGCAAAAAAAATAAGACGGTTTTACCGTCTTGGATTTGTTCGTCGTTCTATAGAAAGCTTGACTCATAAAGGCATTGGTTAGGTAATCGAAATACCCTTCTTCAGCGATTTGAGATCGCCATTAGAATTAAGCAATTGCGGCAGCATCTTCATGCTGCGAACCATTGGGGCATGACAGAGACGGCAAGAAGGCGCATGTTCAAATGCGAAATTATCCCTCATCCATCCGTTGCATCCATCATTGGTACAGGCCCAAATTGCGGTATTTTCTTCCGGTACTTCCTCTAAAGGCTTCTTCCGGTAGTTCATTGCCGTTCCTCCCTTCCTTTATGTTACAAGTTGAGAAACAAGTAAAAAAGCATCCAATTATACTCTTTCTAAGATGCTTACAAATCCTTCATTTGCAGTTGCTCTACTTCAAGATCATGTTGTGGTTTCATGATGATATAGCAGTTGATCTTATAAAAAAAGACCGTCCCAACTTGCAAAAGCGGGGACGGTGCTTCTATTATTACAGTTTTACAACGTTTTCGGCTTGTGGTCCGCGGTTGCCTTGAACAACGTTGAATTCAACGCGTTGGCCTTCGTCCAAAGTTTTGAAGCCGTCGCCAGTGATTGCGCTGAAGTGAACGAATACGTCGCTTCCGCCTTCAACTTCGATGAAACCGAATCCTTTTTCTGCGTTGAACCATTTAACTGTACCTGTTTGCATGTGTGTTACCTCCACAAATTTAAATTAATATGTTCTTTTTATCTTCAAACAAAGAAAAAATTCACACATTGAAAAAGGTTGTATTTGCATTGACAGCCCTTTTCAATACGAGAATTAGGTATCAAATGTATGATTAATCTCATGTTACCACACCGGAGTTACAAAGGCAAGCCAACATCCGAATATATCCGTATTTCCCCTTATAAGGTGTTGTTCCCAATGTAAGGGCTACCAGTCTTTATAAAAAGGGGGATTTGCATCCATATTAAGTAATATACCCAGATGATTTGACTTCGAAACGGATGCCGTCCTTAATTTTATAATAAGGACGGCTGGGCCGTCTCGCTTATCTTGACTGCTACATTATTATATACGGCTGATGCCGCTTTTATTCCTTTTGTTTTTCAAGAAGTTTCACCGTCACCTGTTTTACCTCTCCGTTGCGGTAATAAGTAATCTTCAGATCATCTCCGATTTTGGTGTGATCATACAGATACTTGCGCAGCGAAAGGGTCGATGTGATCGGTTCATTGTCAAACTTGGTAATCACATCATTGAACTGCAGTCCTGCATCCTTGGCCGGCCCTACCGCATCCAGCACAACTACTCCGTCTTTAACGGTGGTTGGCAGATTAAGCTCCTTGCGCTGGTCTTCTGCGAGCGGCACATAAGGGTTATTCAAATCCACGGAATACACTCCCAGATAAGAGCGGGCAATCTTCCCGTTTGCCTCAAGCTCACCCGCCGTTTCCATAACATGATTGGCCGGGATGGCAAAACCAAGTCCCTCCACGCCTGTATCGGAAATCTTCATTGTATTAATACCAATCACCTTGCCGTCCAGATCGACCAGCGCACCTCCGCTGTTGCCCTCGTTAATTGCAGCATCCGTCTGAATGACTTCTTGTTCCCAGTCATAGACACCATCCTGGTTTAGTGATACGGGAATGGTCCGTTCTGTGTAGCTGACAATCCCCGAGGTCAAGCTATCGCCAAGTCCCAGCGGATTGCCGATAGCAATGACTGTCTCCCCAAACCGCAGCTTGGAGGAATCACCAATCTGGGCGACTGTGGTAATACCTTTGGCATCAATGGAGAGCACTGCGATATCACTTACTTTATCCGTACCCACAAGTGTTGCCTTGCGTGTCTCACCATCCACCGTAACCACTTCCAGCTTGCCGAAGCCCTCAATCACATGATTATTGGTAATAATAAAGGCCTTGTTATCGTCCTTCTTATAGATCACTCCCGAGCCAAGTGCCGACTCGTCGAGAATGTTAAGTTCCTTGTTATCTTCTTTATGATTAATTATGCTCACAACCGCCGGTCGGACAAGAGCCGCAGCCTGAACAATCCGTTCATACGGGTCACCGCTGCTTGCAGTCACCTTCTCAATCACTTTCGGCTGCTCCGCCTTCTCTTGTGTCAACTGACCTGTAGCCAGACTGAACAGAAGCACTGCAACCACCGCACTGATCACTGAGCTAATGACAGACACCTGCCAAGTTGCCAGGCTCCGCCGTGATTTGCGGGCAGACCAATTCCGGCTCGTTAAGACCTTAGAGGGTTCCTGCCCTCTGCCTTCGCGCCGTGGTACCTTGGTTGAATAAAAATCATCATCAAACAGTCCCACCGTTACATCCTCTCCCCTCTATTGCCACTGCATCCATAACCTGAACGCCAAGCAACCACGCCCGAGCTTTCCGCTTTATCTCTTAGACTCCTGAAAGCTCTAAAAGGTTTCACTTCATTCATTCACCACAAATGTGTGTGTTATAAGCGCAAGGGGTCTCCTATTCTTGCAACATATTAAAAAAGGATAAGCTTCAATCCGGAATATTTTCCAACTTAAAAGACTACAATAATAGAAGTACTATTTAAACTCACGCTTAATTCTGCTCTTTATGATTGTATCACAGGCAGGGCTAGCACCCACGTTTTTTCTGACGCAAAAAACCTACAAATTTTTTACAGATCAGCTTTCGTTTAGCTCAGAAGGAGGAATAAATATGGAGTCTTTTTCAACAAGTATGGATCTGGTGCAATTTATCGGCAAACTCGGTGACCTGAAGGATGAACACTATCATCTGATCCTGGTTCAAAGCGCTATGATCGAGCTGCTGATTGATAAAGGGCTTTTCTCACGCCAAGAGTTGGAACGTAAAATTACGGAGGTAGACCAGCTTATGACTGGCTCACCTTATCCCACGGCGTAGGCTGGTCATAATAGGTGTCGCACAATCTGAACTCACTGTCTCTGAAAAAGCAGCCCCGGTCTTCCATTGCCCCGCGCACCGACATTTTGGCCAAATCCATCATATTGTGATCCCGGCTTAAGTGAGCCAGATAGGTCCGTTTGGTCCGTCCGGTAAGAATCTCGCTTAGTGCCGCTCCCGCCGCCTCATTGGAGAGATGGCCTAAATCGCCAAGAATCCGCCGTTTCGTATTCCACGGATAACGCCCCATTCTCAGCATCTCTATATCGTGGTTGGCCTCCAGTACCAGCACATCCGAATCGGCAATCGCCGTCCGCACTTTATCACTGACATACCCAAGATCCGTAGCAACACAAAGCTTCTCCTTGCCGTCATAAAAATTGTACCCTACCGGTTCAGCCGCATCATGGGAGATTGCAAATGACTCTACCCGCAGACTGCCGAAATCCCTGTGCTGTCCGGTCTCCATAATAATCCGGTTATGCTCGGCAATAGTGCCGATTCCCTTCTCAATCGCCCCCCAGGTATTAGTGTTGGCGTAGATCGGAAGATCGTATTTGCGGGCCATGGCTCCAAGTCCCTTGATATGGTCCGAGTGCTCATGTGTAACCAGAATTCCGTCTATCTCCTTGCCTGTCATCTCACGCATCGCGAGCAGCTCGTCGATCCGTTTGGCGCTGAGGCCCGCGTCGATCATAAGCGCCGTTTCCCCGTTTCGCACCACTGTTACATTGCCGGTAGAACCGCTGGACAGTACCGTAAATGAAATCCCCATATCTCTCTCCTGCTCCTTCTACTCTGTTGTCTTCGGACTGATGATGTCCGCACTGATGGCATCGACGTAATAGGCGTTGCCGTTCTCCAGCATAAAGCGCCACATTGGCGAAGCCACCTGGCTTTCAGAGTTGAACAATTCCCCATAATAGCCAAGCTCAATCTCTTTAACTACCGAATCCGCCGGAAAATATTTCTCAATCAGGCTGCTGAGTGCCTGTGAGGCCGGAAGCACCTTCTGGATATCCTCGTCACTGTTTGTAGCTCCGATTTCAATCTTCGGCCAACGGTAGGCCACAATTTTTTGATCGCTGTTGATCAGCTCAAGCCGCACTCTGAACAAAGACCATTTATGGTCGACCAGTGGATGAAGTACAAATTTGCCGACCTCGCTCTCCTGAGAATCAAAGCGATAATTGGCGATGTCTGTGATCTGGTCTGCCAGTGAACTGCTCAGTTCGGCAAATGATGAATAAATCAGCTTGCTGTCTATCGGCACCTTCAGTTCAACCGGCTCCTCATTCTGCTCTTCCCCGGAGTAGCGGTAAGTGATATCGGGCAGCTGCGGAGTGGCAGCCGGAATGGGACACAACACACGAATCCCCTTCTGTTCCATCACCGCCTGCGTTTCTGCGGACAGGGAAGTGAAATCCAGATTGGCACTGGCCTGATCGCGCAAGTCCATCCAGAGCTGATAACAAAGCAGCAGATTCAATACCAGAAAGGCGTAAATCAGCACATTTTTGGCTCTTCCCCAGTCCATACCGCTCCTCCTCAAAGTTTGTGAGCATTAGCTTCGTTGAATCTACTTCGAACAAACTAGCTTCGGAAGCATTCGCTTCGTTTGTGAGCATTAACTTCATTGAATCTGCTTCGTCGTGTGAATTCCCGCGCGTCTATTACTCTAGTTCAGTGTAAGGAAAGTGCCGTCACGGAGCGTTACCCGCCATACCGGCAGGAGCTTCAGCTTCTCCCCGTTTACTGAAGCAACATAGGCCGGGGTCAAATCCTTCACAGGCGAAGCTTCGCTGAATTGGGCCAGCTTAGCCCGCAGCTCATCGCCACCGGGAAGCTCCACAACCTGTTTAACGGCTTTTCCCTCTTCTGTATACATCAGCGATCGCTCATAGGAGGATACTGTGCCCTGCTGCAACTCCAGGTTAATAGCGCCATACTGCAGCTTCGGCTTGCTCATAATCGGATAAGAACCGTAGTACTGCTGGAAGGAAACGGTCCGCTCCTGGTTGCCCTCCTCCGTTGATGCCAGACGGTATGTACCGTTCCACCCACCATGTTTGTTGACAAAATCCACCGCTTCCAGGGCATCCTTCGCAGGTGTACTCTCACCCGCAGGAAGTGCAGCCGGATCGCTATAGCTCATCCAGTTCTGTTCCTGATCAACCTGCAGGCTGCGCTTGCTGTCTGTATAAATCTTTGAGCCATCCTTCTCTGGAATATATCTGGTGCTGCCGGCATCAAAGAATAGATTGTTCTGCATTTGTTCAATGGTGTACATGCCGGAGGGAATTTCCACCTCAACCAGCGATATTTTTTCTTCCGGCACATAATAATCGCCATTCATTGCTGTATATGGCGTCCAATTCATACCGAAATCCACATGCTGCTGCACGTCCTGAACGGTCAAATCAGCCTTAGCCGCTTCATATACGATATCACCTCTAGTACTGAAAAAGACAGCATGTGCCTTGGAATCATTTTTAACATTGTAAATCCAGATCCGGTCAATGCTCTCTCCCTGGAACAGCGAATCGGGAGCGAGCTGCATTACCCTCTGCAGCAAGGTTACCGGAATGCCGGCACCGAAGGACAGCTCAATGCCCGAATTCTCACTGCGGATCTTGTCCCAATCGAAATCCTGCACCGAGCGCCGCTGAAAGCTCTCAAACCCGCGCCCTTTCAGCCGGTTCATGATCAGGTCATAGAAGGTGGAGCCGGGATAAAACAGCGTATGCTTGTCCTCCCCCATATGAATGATCATTTTATCAGGGTAGAGCAGATTCTCAACTTTCTCTTCGGGCCCCATATTATCTGTCTTCACATATAGGTTCTCTGACATCACTGCTGAGTCGCTCCCCGGCAGCCGGTAGATCAGATAATAGCTCTCTATTAGACTTCCGCAAACGAGCAGGGCAAGAATCCATGACTTGATTCTTTCCTTCACAACACACTCCCCCTTTGCTCTTTCAGAGGCAGTGTGAAGGTTACCAGTGAGCCTTCATTAAGCTCTGACTGCAGGGAAATTGACCCTCCATGCGCCTTGACAATTTCCCGGGCAATGGACAGCCCGAGTCCGGTGCCGCCCATATTGCGCGAGCGGGCTTTATCGACCCGGTAAAAACGTTCAAAAATCCGCTCGATATCCTTCTTGGGAATCCCAATCCCGGAATCACGTACAGAAACGGCTAGCATTCCATCTTCGGTTTTGAGTGCCTCCAATTGAATGGTTCCGCCTTCCGGCGTATATTTCAGCGCATTGGAGACCAAATTGCCCAGCACCTGATCAATTTGATCGCGGTCCAGCCAGGCCGTGGCGACTTCCTTGCGCACTCTTGTGCTGATATGAATTCGTTTCTGGCGAATCTGGAAGGAGAAGCGGTCCGCCACATCCTCCAGCATCTCGGAGATATCCGTCTGCTGAATGCGCAGGCTCGATTCCCTCGAATCCAGCCGCGAGAGATGCAGCAGATCTGTAACAAGCCGGATCATCCGTTCTGTCTCATTGCGGATGACTCCGACAAACCGTGCAGCAAGCTGCGGATCATCGAGCGCACCATCATCAAGCGCTTCAACATAGCTCTTGATCGTCGTCAGTGGAGTCCGAAGCTCATGCGAGACATTCGCCACGAACTCCCGCCGCGATTCCTCCAAATTCTCCTGCTCGGTAACATCCTGCAGCACCGCAATGGTTCCGGCAATCCCTCCGCCTTCACGGCGGTGAATCGGGGTGAAGGTCACCCGGACGATATTGGGATCGCCTCCGCCCATTGGCGAGAGATGAAGCATCGCTGATTGGGCGTTGCCTTGCGCCAGCGACCCCGACTGCTCATGATCGAGACCCAGCAGCTCATCGAGCGGTGCCCCTTCCGGAAGCGGGCCTTCCGCTCCCAGCATATCTGCTGCCCGGGTATTCATCAGAATCACCACGCCGCTTTCATCAGTAGCAACCACGCCGTCACTCATATTGGTCAGGATGGAAGCAAGCTTCTCCTTCTCCTCTTCATTCTGCGACAGCGCTTCGCGGAGCCTTCCTGTCATGTAGTTGAACGCCTGACTGAGTTGCCCAATTTCATCGTTGCCGAATACAGGCATTTTACGGTTGAACCGGCCCTCAGCAACCGCTGTGGCATGCCGGGTCATCTCCTTGATAGGATGGGTGATCGTATGGGCGAGAATGACACACAGAACGGCTGTCAGGGCGAGTGCCAGCAGCAGACCGGAGAGGAACACGCTGTTAATCCGGCTCATCGTGGCGTATAAATCCTTCATATCGGCAGCAATATAAATCGCACCTACCACTTTGTCGCCGGAGAGAACCGGCTTGGCGACCACCTTCTTGCGCACATTATCATCGGCAATGATATATTCCTCATTATCGCTGATGCCTTGCAGGGCGCGGCTGACCACGGTTTGTGTGTTCCGCTGCCCGACATAATCATTTTGCGAAGGGACAGATGTCGTAATAATTTTACCGCTCGCATCCAGTACCTGAATTTCAGCTCCGCTGATATACAGATTATTGACCATTCCGCGCAGACTCTCCACCGCAGTCTCTTCACCGGCTGTTCCGGCTTCGCTGCCCAGTTTATCTGCCGTAAGGATCGACAACATTTCTGCCCGCGCCTTTAAATCTTTGGTGAAGTTATCGGTTAGTGAATTCTTCATCGAGCTGACAAAATATACACCGATCAGCTGCATCGCAATCAGAATCAGCAGTACGTAAATAATGATAAGCTTGGCCTGAATCGTCCGGAAAAAGGACCGCCCTTTCATCACAGCCCCCCGCTTTTGGGGCTATGCATCAAATAACCGAGTCCGCGCCGGGTGAAGATATATTCCGGCTTGCTGGGATTCTCCTCAATTTTTTCTCTCAGCCGGCGGATCGTGACATCCACGGTCCGCACATCCCCGAAGTATTCGAAGCCCCATACCGCCTGCAGCAGATGCTCCCGGGTCATTACTTTGCCGGCGTGGCGAATCATATAATAGAGCAGCTCATACTCACGATGTGTTAAATCGAGCGGCTCTCCATCTTTATAAACCATGTACATGTCGGTATCAACGAACAGGCCGAAATGATTGACGCCCTGTTTGCTCTCCGCTCTTTCACTAAGCATTTCGGACGGCGATGGCTTATGCTGGCGCCGCATTTGAGCTTTGACTCTGGCCAGCAGCTCGCGCGTGCTGAAAGGCTTGGTCACATAATCATCCGCACCCAATTCCAGACCCAGCACTTTGTCGATCTCACCGTCTTTGGCTGTCAGCATAATGATCGGGATGTCCAAATGCGCTGAGCGCACTTCGCGGCAGACATCCATGCCATCCTTGCCGGGAAGCATCAGATCAAGCAGCATCAGATCGGGCCGTCTGGACAGAGCCAGTTCCACAGCACTGTTGCCGTCAAAGGCACAGATTACCTCATAGCCCTCTTTTTCGAGATTAAACTTTAATATATCAGCAATAGGCTGTTCATCGTCTACTACCAGAATCGTTCCCATCTGCATATGCTCAGCTTCACCTTTCTAAGCGTACTAATCACTCATTCTCTTATTTTAACATACCTGCACTGGCGTCACATCCTACGAAGTGGGGATAGAAATGTACTTTCATCCAGTTCATCAATATATTTTTAGCTTTAAAAGATAAAGCCGCCCGAAAACTCGGACGGCTGATTATAACCTATGGATTATTTCAGATATCTCAGCGGATTGACCGCTGTGCCGTTCTTGCGGATCTCAAAATGCAGGTGGGTACCGGTTGAACGCCCCGTGTTGCCCATAACACCAATGCTGGCTCCCTGCTCCAGCCGCTGGCCAACAGATACTGAGATGCTTCTCAGATGGCCGTAGTAGGTGACATATCCGTTTTTGTGATCCACAATGACCACATTGCCGTAGCCGCTCTGTACACCTGCAAAAGTAACCGTCCCGGCATCCGCAGCTGTGATGGTCCTGTTGCCGGATACGAGATCGACTCCTTTATGGCTTCGTCCCCAGCGCTGGCCAAAGCTGCTGGAGAGGCTTGCCCCGCTAACCGGCCAGGCGAACATGCCCGTTCCTTCGCCGACTACCTTCGTGCCGCGATAGACTACCTCAGGCAAGGAAGCCTTCAGAACCGTCTGGCCCATCCATTCTTCCTTCACTACGAGGCCGTTTTCCTTGGTCACCCGGTACTGCATCTGTTTCAGACCGGTCTGTCCTGCCCGGACAACCTTGCTCTTGCCTGCTGCCAGCTCATCACTCTTGCGGACAATCACTTCCGGTTCAGTGGCAAGCTGCTCCGATACCTGCTCCACGGTCACTACAGTAAGCTCTGGCTGTGGTACGGTCAATTGCAGCTCGTCTCCAATTTGCAGGGTCAGCTCTTTCACCGACGGATTGTTGCGGAAAATATCAGCCTGCGTAATCTCAAAACGTTTGGCAATCCCAGAGACGGTATCGCCTTCTTGAACCGCATAAACAAGCGGCTCCTCTTTCCCTTCGGTGAGCACCTCAACCGCTTCCTCGACGCTCAGCACCTGGGTGGGGTCTGCCTTGACAGGAACAACGGCAACGTCCTCCTGAATGGCAACCGATTCTACCTTGTCTGCATTTGCCGGTGCAGCCGCCTTCGCGGAACGCGTAGCTGCTGTCTTCTTGAGCTGGGCGCCCGTTGAAACCGCGGCAGCCGGAACGTAGTGTTCTTTCACGCTCTGCAGTACGGCATTCGCTGTCTCCTGATCTTTGACAATCCCCACAGCTTTGCCATCCACCGTCAGCTGCACACCCACTGCATAAGCTTTAAGCATGCTATCAAGCTTGTCCAGTGTAGCCGCACTGTCTATCTCCGGTTTATACGCTTTTTCCGCCTCTGTCGTAATGCCGCTTGTTTGCAGCACCATCACTGAATCGGGATACTTGAGCTGATATTCCTGCTGCTTCTCTTCGAACAGCCGATCCAGCTCCGTTTCCTCGCTGATCTTTCCTATTTCCTCACCCTTAACCAGCACCTTATAATAGGTTACCGTGTTCGCGGTCACATATTTCTTCTCTGCACCGATTAAAAAGGTCGCCAGAAGCACCAGACCGGCAGAAGCTGCTATCCAGGACCGCCGGAATCTCCGAGGTTTGGTTTCTTGATAAAAGACGTTAGTTTCGCTAGAGGCAGAACTGCCCTTTTGACTTTCTGCGCTGAATCCTGCGGATGTCTCTGCTTTGTCCCGCAGTTTCCCCATCCCGCGCATGAACTTAAATCCTTTCATGAAACTCTCCCTTTCAGTCCGCTTAGAAGCGGCCAACCTTGTTATTCGACCCCTTTTATATATGCTGCTGCGTCTATTTACTATGTGCGTTAGTGTACCTTCATTTCGTTTTCGTCCAAAATATAAGCATAAAGTATGAGGTAAAATTCGTACTTTTCTTATATTTAAAAAGGTTACAAAAAATTAACCCCTTATAGTCCTTTTTTACTGTACCATAGACGGCAGAAAAATTTCAACTTTACCCCAAAGACAAAACCCGCGATAATCGCGGGTTTGTTCCATGATTTTGACATTTTAACATCAAGAACGTGTCCAAAAAATGACAATTTTTAGTTTGTGGTACCCTCAGTTGAATTTGGTGTAAGCATTTTCATTAATGTGTCATATTCATCAGGATTCACATACTTGGCAATGACTTGCTGCAGTTCCTTCACTTCATTCTCCGTCAACCCATCCTCCATCGCCGTTGAGATTTTCTGCATCTCCTCCTGCGGAAGTTTGGTCATCAGGATATTGAAAATATTGGATTTCTCATCCATGGGCAAACTGTCCTTGAGCTCACCCATCGCTTCCGGTGTCATCACCAGCTGCTGGTCCAGTGCACTGTCACTTTGTTCTTCCTCTCCGGAAGCCTCTCCCATTACAGCCAAAGCATCCTCAGGCACCTTTTCCTCCACGGACTTCTCCGTCTTTTGTTCTGGTGTATCCACCGTTTCACTTTTGCTGTCCTTCACCGCACCGGAAGCACCTTTATCATCCTCAGCTACATTCTTGGCGTTATCCGTGACTCCCGTTCCTGTGAGGCTCTTGATAAAACCGCCAATTCCCGGTGACGGCCCCTCCAGCTTTATATCAAAACTGGCCAACACCGACTGTATATACGTATTGACGACGAATGCCGTGGTCAGAACCGAAAGTGCGCTGGCCAGTACGACAATCAGGCAGACTCCAAGTGCACGTCTTACTATCTTCATCTTCATCACTCCCTTGCGCCCTGTTCATATTCAATCTCCGGAGGATCAGTGCGTTATTGCTTTCATCCTCCCAGTATTGACTAGAACCAGCTTCGGGAAACCAAAATATTACATAATTGTTGAAGCGCAAAAAAAAGAGACCCACATAGGGCCCCTTTACTCACAGGAATCACTTAGATATAGATAGGCAGAACCTGATTGGTCTGCTCACGGTTGCGTCCCACGGAGAAGATGGCAATCGGAATGCCTGTAAGCTCCGATACCCGCTCCACATATCTGCGCGTATTGGCCGGCAGATCCTCCAGTGTCTTCGCTCCGGTAATGTCTTCGCTCCAGCCTGGAAGCTCCTCATAGACGGCTTCGCATTCAGCCAGCATTTTGAGGCTGGCCGGATAGTGAGTAATCACCTCGCCGCGGAATTTATAGCCGGTGCAAATCTTCACCGTCTCAAGGCCGCTAAGCACATCCAGCGAGTTGAGCGACAGACCGGTAATTCCGCTGACCCGGCGGGCATGACGGACAACGACACTGTCGAACCAGCCCACACGGCGTGCACGTCCGGTTACAGTACCATATTCATGGCCTGTTTCACGGATGTAATCACCCGTAGCATCGTTCAGCTCAGTAGGGAACGGACCATCGCCAACACGGGTAGTGTAGGCCTTGGCAACCCCGATAACCTGCTTGATCTTCGAAGGACCCACGCCAGAACCGATACACACACCGCCAGCCGAAGGGTTCGACGATGTAACAAACGGATAAGTCCCTTGATCGATATCCAGCATTACACCTTGTGCACCTTCAAACAGTACTCTGGAATCAGTATCTATAGCATCATTCAGAACCACTGAAGTATCAGTCACATAACCGCGAAGCACTTCTGCATACTCCAGATATTTGACCAGAATTTCTTCCACGTTCAAAGCTTCCGCTCCATATACCTGAGTAATGACCTGATTCTTTTCCTCCATTAATTGGCGCAGTCTCAGCTCAAATTCCTCGGCATCCATCAGATCGGCAATCCGGATTCCGTTGCGTGCCGCTTTATCCATATACGCCGGGCCAATCCCCTTGCGTGTAGTACCGATTTTGTTCGGGCCTTTACGGTCTTCTTCCAAGGCATCAAGCAGCATATGATATGGCATAATGACATGGGCACGATCACTGATCACCAGATTTTTGGTGTCAAACCCGTTCTCATGAATATAATTAATTTCTTGGATCAGGGCTTCCGGATTAATAACCATTCCGTTACCGATTACACAAGTCTTTTCTTTATAAAATACACCTGATGGAATCAAGCTCAGCTTGAATTTCTTTCCGTCAATCAGAATCGTGTGACCGGCATTGTTACCCCCCTGATACCGGGCGACCACATCTGCGCTCTCTGCCAGAAAATCCGTGATCTTCCCTTTGCCTTCGTCTCCCCATTGTGTTCCCACGACGACTACCGTTGACATATTCATTCCTCCGTAGGTGCAAGCTAGCACCATTATTTTTCATAATATGGGCTCTGTACAGCGTTCTTATGTACGCAGCCCTCCGGACGCCAAAGCAGTTTTAACCCGCTAAAGCACAATAACCAGTGTAACAGTGGTACTTTTTAAAGTCAAATAAAAACGAACGATCACACAAGGAAATGTGCAATCGTTCGGGAATTGTGAATAAATGATCTACCCTGCAAAAGGTTCAGAGTGTGCCCGCTCGTAGTTGACGAACTTGTTGAAATTTTTCAGGAACACAAGCTCTACAGTGCCGACAGGGCCGTTACGCTGTTTGGCAATAATAATTTCAATGATATTTTTCTTTTCGGTATCCTGGTTATAGTAGTCATCACGATACAGGAAGGCTACGATATCGGCATCCTGCTCGATGGAACCAGATTCCCGAAGGTCACTCATCATCGGGCGCTTGTCCTGCCGCTGCTCCACACCCCGGCTAAGCTGGGAAAGGGCAATGACCGGAACATCAAGCTCACGGGCAATCTGCTTCAGGGTACGGGAAATCTCGGAGACTTCCTGCTGGCGGTTCTCTCCGCCCTTGCCGCGGCCCTGAATCAGCTGCAAGTAGTCGATGACGATCATGCCGAGGCCTTTTTCCTTCTTGAGCCTACGGCATTTCGCCCGAATATCTGTAACCGTGATCCCGGGAGTATCATCAATATAGATTTCTGCTTCAGATAAGGACTGAATCCCCATCGTAAGCTTCGACCAATCATCATCACTTTTGAAATCACCGGTACGCATAATGTTGGCATCGAGGTTGGCTTCCGCGCAGATCATACGCTGTACCAGCTGCGGCGCCGACATTTCCAGACTGAAGATGGCTACGGTCTCTTTGGCACGGACCGCTACATTCTGGGCAATATTCAGTGCGAATGCCGTCTTCCCTACGGATGGACGGGCCGCTACAATAATCAGGTCATTACGCTGGAAGCCGTTGGTCATATGATCAAGGTCGGCAAAGCCGGTTGGAATCCCGGAGGTGCCCCCCTTATTCTGATGAAGCAGCTCCACGCGGTCGAAGACCTGCATGAGCACATCGCGGATGGCGATGAAGCCACTGCCGCTCCGGCGGTTGGAGATCTCCAGGATCCGCCGCTCGGCATCGCTCAGCATATCGGCTACATCCTCACCGCCGGTGTACCCTTCACTGACGATCTGCGTCGCTGTACGGATCAGCCGCCGCAGCATCGCCTTCTCTTCAATGATCTGCGCATAATATTCCACGTTTGCCGCAGTCGGCACTGCATGCGCCAGCTTAGCCAAGTAGCTGACACCGCCGATATCCTCAAGCTGTCCCTTGTCCTGCAGTCTGGACGTCAGCGTAACCAGATCAATCGGCTGGCTCTCTTCTCCGAGCTGCACCATCGCCTCAAAAATCATTTGATGCGGTTTATCGTAGAAGTCTTCGGTATTCACCCGCTCCATCGCGGTAACCAGCGCTTCATCCTGCAGCAGAACAGCACCGATTACAGCCTGCTCTGCCTCCAGGTTCTGCGGGGGAATCCGATCGAAAAAGAGATCTCCACCCATCTTACTCCTCCGTTACCTGAACCGTAAGGTTAGCCTTTACTTCAGTATGCAGCTTCACACTTACCTGAAACGTACCTACATGGCGAATGGGATCACTCAGCTCAATTTTGCGCTTGTCGATTACGATCCCTTGTGTTTCCACCAAAGTTTCGGCGATCTGCTTGCTTGTAATAGCGCCGAAGAGACGGCCGCCTTCACCCGATTTTGCTTTCAGGGTCAGCGTCAGCTCGTCCAGCTTCTTACCCAGCTGCTGCGCTTCTTCTTTCTCCTGGTCCTTACGGCGCTGCTCGGCTGCTGCCTGATTCTCCAGAGTTTTCACATTGCCGTCTGTGGCCGGGCGTACCAAGCCACGCGGCAGCAGGAAGTTCGCTGCATAGCCTTCCGATACCTCTTTCACTTGCCCCTTCTTGCCTTGACCTTTAACATCCTTTATAAAAATGACCTTCATTCGAATAGCCCCTCTTTCGCTTCAATTTCAGCCAGAACTTCCATTAGTCTGGCTTCTGCTTGCTTGCATGTTCCCTCAAGCTGCACCGCTGCGTTGGACAAATGCCCTCCGCCGCCGAGCTTCTCCATGACCACCTGCACATTCATTCGTCCGAGTGACCGGGCACTGATGCCGATGAGGCCGTCAGGCCGCTCACTGATCACGAATGAAGCCACCACATTCGTCATTCCAAGCAGCGTATCCGCTGTCTGGGCAATTAAGAGCTGTGGAATTTTCATTCCCGGTGAGGTTACAACGAGTGCAATATGATCATACACCATCCGGGCATGTTTGATAATTTCCGCTTTGGAAATGTACTCCTGCAAATCCTCTTTCAGCATACGCTGGATAAGGATCGTGTCCGCGCCGATCCGCCGCAGAAACCCTGCCGCTTCAAAGGTTCGCGAGCCGGTATGCAACGCGAAATGCTTCGTGTCGACCGTGATTCCCGCGAGCAGCATGGTAGCCTCCAGCGGACTGAGCTTAATCTTGTCATGAATGTACTGCAGCAGCTCTGTTACCAGCTCGCAGGTGGAGGAGGCATAGGGCTCCAGATAGACCAGCACCGCATCATTAATGAACTCCTCACCCCGGCGATGATGGTCAACAACAACAATGCGGCTGGCGTACTGCACGAGACGCGGCTCCATCGTCATGGAGGCCTTGTGCGTATCCACGACAATCAGCAGCGTATGTTCAGTCATCATCTGGAGTGCCTGCTCTGTAGTAACAAAGGTTTTGTACAGCTCATCATCGCGGCGGATCTGCTCCATCATCCTAGTGATGGACGGATTAGGCGGCTCCATCACGATGTTTGCTTCCACATTGTACATCTGTGCCGCCTTAAGCAGCCCAATAGCAGCCCCTACGGCATCGATATCGGGGACACGGTGACCCATAATCAGCACTCTGTCGCTCTCCTGCATCAGGTCACGCAGCGCATGCGCAATGACCCGCGCCCGGACTCTCGTGCGCTTCTCCGCCGCGTTGCTCTTACCTCCATAGAAGGAGAGCCTCTGGCCCGCCTTAACGGCTGCCTGATCCCCGCCGCGGCCCAGCGCCATGTCCAGACTGGATTGCGCCAGCGCTCCGAGCTCACTGGCGGACTCTGAACCATAGGCAAGGCCTATGCTCAGCGTCATCGGCACCTTGAGGTCGGCCGTCATTTCGCGCACTTCGTCGAGTACAACGAACCGGCTCTCTTCCAGCGCCTGAAGGCTACGGTGATTCAGCAGCATCAAGTAGCGCTCTGAGGACAACCGCCGCAAGTATACTTCAAACTGCTTGCTCCACTCCGTAATCTCACTGGCTACCTTGGCGATCAGCGAAGTGCGCTGCTGATCGTCCATGCCTTGGGCTGCTTCATCCAGATTGTCCATCATCACAATACCAATGGCCAGCTTCTCTTCTTCATACCTTTCCCGAAGAACCACAAGCTCGGTAATGTCATACAAATAGAGCAGACGCTCGCTGGGTATAGCCACAACCTGATAATACCGGTCATCCACTGAAATTTCCTGTCTGATGTCCTTGAGCACGCCCTCTTTGGCCGGTTCCCGCTTGACCGGCACATTTCCCGTCAGAGAGGACATCACCTCAGGCAGCAGCTCCTGCAGCGCTTCGCCTACCAGGGACTTCCGGGAGAAGATGTCACCGGCATTGCGGTTGTTCCACTCCACCGTGCGGTCTTCGCTATACAGGATAATGCCGAGCGGAAGCATGCTGACCGCTTCACCTTCCACCCGCTTGATGCGGAAAGAAAGCCCGTTGATATATTCCACCAGGTTGCGCCGGAATGAGATCTCCGCTTGCAGCATGGAGAAACATAAAGTGCCGGCCAGGAACAGGCTGGCAATCCCCAGAGCCCAGTTATAGATACTGACGACTATAATAAGGACCAGCAGCAGCAGGAACGCCCATACGGTATGATAGCCGTGCCAGCGTCTTTGCAGAAATTTAGGCATGAGCTCTCACCCTATCGTTTCGATTTCTTCACTAGCTCTCGCAGTGGGAACGCCATATCGATAATACCGATAATCCATAATCCCGGCAGCCAAATAACCGGCAGTGCCAGCAGTATCGCCACAATCTTGCTCCATTTACGCTCATAGACCACGAAGAACAGGAATCCGATAGTCTGGATTTTAAATACAATTTGCAGCAATGGCAGCAGATTGGCCGAGATCATCAGCATAAAGCTGTTGTCTGAATTGCCAAACAGCAGGTTAATTACGACTCCCAACAGATAGTACCAGATAAATGATCTTGAAAGTCTCCATTCACGCGCAGGCTTCAGCTTGGGAACCGCATATTCCATGCTGTTAAGGATGGGGCGGACAATGGAGTGGGTGATTACAGCCATCATAAATGAGCTCAGAATCAGCGTCATAGGAATAACCTGTATGGTCATATGACTGATTGTATTTACATCCTCAGATGTAAGATTGAACTCGGTCATCAGCGGATTGCCCGTGCCCAGATCAGAGAGCGGGGACGTAACCATCTGCATCATATCATTGACATAACTGGAGAGATCAAAATTGAACAGCGCCGTACCGATCACCAGCAGCAGCAGAAACTCGCCTAAAATCGTAACGGTTCCCGCAAGGATGGTGGACAGCGCCGAAGCGCGTTTCTTATACCATCGTCCCATAACTATTGCCGGGATTAAGAAATAGAGCGCTAACACTACGTAAACAGGTGTAATCAGGCCTACAATCAGGAGTACTGGCAGTAGATGCACAATAAACTGTTTAGTACTCAGAGTAGTGAATAGCACTACAGCCGGAATAATCAAGAAAAGGGTAGTGATAATGAGCAGCGGGGTTGATAAGGATAGCAGCAGCAGCAAGTAGACGATGCTCCATGCCACAGATGTCCAGCGAAATTTCAACAGTATTCACCTCTTACGCATATGTTCTTCTAACGCAGATATATCCTGGTACCATTCTTCAAGCTGATGCCCTTCCTGCCTGTGCTTTCTAAGCTTTTCGATTAATAAATCATCCAGCTCTCGATAGGGAATACCCAGTCTGCGCCCCAGAATATATGAGCTCATAATCAGGCTGGCCAGACTGTCGCCCACACGGGCGGTGCTGCCTTCCCACAATGCCTTGAACAGCCTTGAGACTTGATCAATTACTTCGGTTTTTAACCACTCAATTACCTTGGCGCGTTTGGCCACATCCAAATCCTTCGGCACATTGGGCATGTCTCTTAACCTCCGGCAAAAAGCATTATTCTCCATTATAGCATAAATATTTCCCAGCCACACGGGACGTCAGCCCCCCGGAAAGAGCCCTGTTTGTCTTCAGACAATAGGCCCGTTAACACCGCTTCTACGAGCCATCCCTCTTCAAAAAAGGCCCGCATTCCGTTTGTTGCCGGAAATACAGGCCTTGCTGCATTTGCATCTTATGCATCAATAAATTATAACGATTCCTGCGATTGCCGCGAAACAACCTTCTCACAATATTCAATAATTTGACTCCGGCGGACAATACCGATAAATCGGTTCATATCGTCGACCACCGGCACAAAGTTCTGCACCTTGGCCAGATTAATCAAATCCTCCATATCGGCGTCGATCGATACCGGCAGATTGTTCATCCGCAGCGGCACATCTTTAAGCAAATATTTTGAAGCATTTTCAAACGTAACCGCCCCGCCCGAGTCCTTCATGTACCAGAGCAAATCGCCTTCTGTTACAGTTCCGGCATATTCTCCGTTCCGGTTCAGGATCGGTACAGCAGTATAGCGGTGAAATTCCATCCGTTCCAGAGTCTGCCGCAGCGTTGAATCCAGTGTCACGCACGCGACCTCCAGCTTGGGAAGTAAAAAAAACGCAATATTCATCTCTTGATCCTCCTCAAAGAGTTCCGAAGGAATTAACACTTACCTTCCCCTTGTTATAGGGCCATTGTAGTTATACGCCTCAGGAAGCAATAAGTTCCATCTCATTATACCATGAAGACAGTAAGCAGCAGCCACTAACCTTGCACATGGCTGCTGCTTTTTTAAGGATATGATATTCGTCCTGACCGTTCTATTGTGCTTGAGCTGTAGCCTTAGGCTCCAGCGCGTTCTCCGCTTTGCCCGGCTCAATCAGCTGATCAACCGGTGTGCTGGCACTCATCCAATTGTCGATCAAGGCCTTCGCTTCCTTCAAGTCTTCTTCATCTATGATATCGTAATACAATCCGTTGATACGCTCCCCTTCACCCATCACGGTAAAGCTGGAAATATCCATGTCTTTGCCGCTCATGAATTTCTTGGCCAGGCTAATAATGGTGGACGGCTCGATATCGGTCTTGAAATTTTCACCCATAATGTCCAGCAGCTCAGGGATCTTGCCGATTTGACTGATTGATAACATTTTATTCGCAACCACATCAATAAAGACCTGCTGCCGTTTGGTCCGGTTAAAATCACTGTCCTCCCGGTAACGGGTGTAATTGAGCGCCTCTTCACCATCGTAGTTCGGTTTGCCGCCCTCAATCGTAAATTTCTCATGATCCTTGCCTTTATTTACGATATCCTTCTTAATCGGCAGCGGTACGCCTCCAATGGCATTCACCGCATCCTTGAGGCCTTGGAAATTAATTGTGGCATAATATTGAATATCGTGCCCCAGCAGCGCCTCCAGCGTATCCTTAGCCATTTGCTGGCCGCCAAATGCGTACGCATGTGTGATTTTGTCTTTCTTGTTGTCATTATGCCCGATGATTTCGGTGTACGTATCACGCGGTATGGAAATGAGCAGCATCTTATAATCCTCTGGACGAATGACCGCATAGATCATCGTATCGGAACGCGCCGTTTCATTGTCACGCTGGTCTGTACCCAGAAGCATAAGAGAGAACGGGTCGCTTTTATAAACAACCGGCTCCGGTTTGACTTTGTTGTCGTTCAGCGGCTGATAAGATTCTTCCGCCAATGTTTTTTCGACTCGGTCTGACAGGAAAAGATCAAAAGCCAATACGGCCAGCTGTTTTTGAAACAAAAAACCTCCCGCAAGGACGACTACAAGTGCTATAAGGGCAATATACCTTTTTTTCATTTTTTTCTTCTTCATCATTAGATTCCTTCTTTATGGTGGAATATACACAGGATTGCTTGAAGCTCTATTTATAATGCTTGCCTGCTGCTTACCAGACAGTCATGACTGTGTTTCTTTTGTTGTTGAACATGCTCTCTGCCCTATTCAGTCTTAGTGTTCCCCCTTTCAGGAATTAGGGTCATTCTAATTGTTGAATAAACCTGGAAAACAACTTTGACACAGAAACAATATTTCTATTGTAATCACTTGACGCATAAAAAGAAACAACAAATACCGACATCATTTGTGCTGCAGCTACTTGTAATCCATAAAGTATATGACGAGCAAAACTCTATTTTGTTATGCAGCTTGACAAATAAATATTTAAAAACCTGCTGACAGCTTAGGCTTTAACACAAAAAGACCGCAACCCCCGCGATCTCTTGGGATGCGGTTTTTGCGGTCTCAAATGTCTAATCGATATCCTTAATCCACCACTTCTGCGGCTCCACAATATTGCTTATAGCATTTACTCTTACGCCCTGCAGTCGATGATTAACAGCAGTAATATTGGCCCGTTCGGCAAAAAAGATCATCGGAACCTCTTCGTTAATCAGCTTCTGCCACTCATAATACACCTGCTTGCGATGCTCCTTGTCATACGACTTGGTGCCCACACCCTCACGGATCAGTTCTTCACTGCGGGTTGAATACCAGCGCGAATAATTCCACAGATCCGATGAGCGCCACAAGCCTGACGGATCCGGGTCACTGGCTAGTCCCCATACCCCGTTAAACAACTCGACCGAAGGATCATCATTCTCTACCGCTTCGTAGAACGTATTCAGCTCTTTCAGACTTCCGCCGTTTAGCTGTACATCTAGGCCGACCTCCCGCCAATTCTGCAGAATCGCCTGCGTGCGCGGCGCTGAGGTCTTGCTGCCGTTCATGGCATCATAGTGAATGATGAATTTAGCTCCCTTGGGGTCCTCGCGCAAGCCGTCGCCATCCACATCCACATATCCCGCTTCATCAAGCAATGACCTGGCAAGTTCAGGGTGATAAGGATAGGTATTAATTTCTGAATCGGCAATTTTGGCCCAGCTTGTACTGGGGACCGGAGTTTCAATCAGCGTTCCCAGCCCATTGGAGAATTTATTGATAATACCTTGACGGTCCAGTGCGTAATACATAGCTTTGCGCAAGCGCTTGTCTGCAAACTTGGGGTTATCCATGACATTTTGCTGTGTTTCATCATCCCAATGTCCAAATTTGAAGCCTATGTATTCGTAGGACAGCTCCGGTGACTGCAGAACCTCAATATTATCCAAGTCCTTTATGGCTGCAAAGTTATCCCGCGGAACCGTTCCAATATCGATCATGCCTTCCTCGAACTGGGGAGAAAGGCTCTCGGGATCCACTACCTTATATACAACAGCGTCAAGCAACGCCTTTCCCCGGTGATAATGGTCAAATCGCTTCATTTCCACAAGCTGCCCCGGCTGAATTTGAGTTACCTCGAAAGGGCCAATGCCAATTGGGTTTTTCCGCACCTGATCACTTTCCGGCATATCTTTAACAGCCACTCCGCTATAATATTTCTTGTTCATCGGATAAGGCCACAAATTGTCAATTGTATTTACTCGTGCGGCATTTACCGTAATTCTCAGCCGATAAGGATCAATGACTTTGATTCCGGAGATTTCCTTCGCTTTTCCGCTATGATAATCTTCTACTCCCTTAATCATTTCCACGCTGTAATACCTTGAACCTGTGTAGTCGGGGCTGGCAATTGTCTCAAGTGCAAATTTCCAGTCTTCCACCGTCAGCTCATCGCCGTTATGCCAGCGGACACCGGGTTTAATGCTGAATGTGAACACGGTATGATCTTCGGATTCCTGCCAGGAAGCAATATTCGGTACGGTTGTCAGGTCATCCTCGACGGTAAACATAGCCTCCGTAATGAAATCAAGAACATTGGAATCATCATCTCCTTCAAAAAAAGCCGGTTCAAACAATCCCTGGAATGGAGAGGTGTAGCCATAGGTAACGGTACCCCCTGCCTTTGCCTCATCAGCCGTTTTGCTGAAGGATATTGTATTTGAATTATTGCTTAAGCCTAAACCGCTGCATGCTGAAAGTAGAAAAGCCATGAGCATCAGCATTCCGCCAAGTTTACGTTTATGCATGAATTCCTTCCTTTCTTCTGTTCCTCTAACCCTATATGGAAGCGTTTTCTAATGTTTATTTTACTGAATTATTATTAAAATTTAGTTGTCATTCCAATTTAAGCTATATATATCAGTTAATGCGTAAAATTTTTAAAACACGGTTTTGATAAACCACATTATAGAGGATATACAATATTCTCCGTAAAGAAAAGACCATATTTGTAACCTTTGTGCGGCGGACACAAAAAGGCCTGCCTTTTCGGGGCAGACCTCCGTTCAGAATTTATGCCTATTGTTCCTCATCCGTATGGATGATCGACACGCCTTCAACATGCCTTTTTCGCATCAGCTTGCGCTTTTTACGGGTATCCTTGCTCTCGAAAATAATATCAAAATCATAATCGTCAGGGTACAGCTCCGCTTTGGAGAGGTAGGGCTTCAGGCGTTTGTGATTTATTTGCATTTTTTTCTTTTGAATCATGATCCCAACCATTCCCAAGTCATTTCGCTTCTCATACACAATCCCCGTTCTCCCAAGGGAGCTGACATACACCGCATCGCCTACCTCAAAACTTACGGCCTGCTTCTTGCTGTCTGCTTCCTCCGCAGAGTCAATCTGTTCTCCGCCTTCTTGTGTCCGCTCTTTGTCCTCTTCATTCGATTCAACGGACACTCTCAATCCGTCAGTTTTGTGCCCTGTGTGCCCGGCATTAGGGCTGCTCCAGATCACTCTCCCGCCCTGTTGTTCCCGCTGCTGGGCTACAAGCTGCTGCGAGCGCTGAATTACATTGCCCGGGATACCCAGCTTCTCGGCGATTTGCAGCGCGTAGCTTTCACCCGCCTCGCCAATGGTCAGCTTGTAGAGCGGCCGGAGTGTCTCTTTATCGAACTCCATCCGCGCATTCTGGAATCCCGGGGTTGAAGCAGCAAACACTTTTAGCTCATTAAAATGGGTAGTGACAATGATATTCGCCCCTTTGCGGTTCAGTTCCTCAAGAATGGCTATCGAGAGAGCAAAACCTTCACCGGGATCTGTCCCTGCCGCCAGCTCATCAATCAGCAGCAGCACCCCTTTGCCGGCATCCTGCAGCATTCCCTCAATGCTCTTCATCTGGGCAGAAAAAGTGCTCAGCGACTGCGTCAGGCTCTGTCCGTCTCCGATAACACTGATTACATCGCTGAATACAGCAAAGTCACAGTCCTCCTCTACAGGAACCAGCATTCCGGAATGCACCATTAAGGTCAGTAGGCCCAGCGTTTTGAGCACAACTGTTTTCCCGCCAGTATTGGGGCCTGTTACAATCAAAGACTTATAGCCCTTGCCAAACTCAAGGCTGACCGGCACCATATCCTTCAGCTTCGGATGCCTGCCGCCGTTCATCCTCAGGTAACAACGGTCATTCAAAGCCACTCTCCTCGCCCCAAGTGTGCGGGCGTACTTGGCTTTGGCAAAGATGAAATCATAAGTGCCGGTCACATCAATGTTGACCCGCAAGGCTTCCTGCTCCTGTTCTACCATGCCGCTGAGCATGCTTAGAATGATACCCTCTTCCCTTGCCTCGTCAGCAGCCAGCAGCTCCAGCTCACCTTGTAGGGCGGCTATATCATAAGGCTCGACGAACACAGTCTGCCCGCTGGTGGATTGATCCAGCACTGAGCCTTTCACCTGTTTGTGATATTCGCGTTTTACAGGAATGACATAACGCCCGCCGCGCATGCTGACCAGATTCTCCTGGAGGATAGACTGGTGCTTGGACATAATGCTCTCCAGCTTCCTGTTCAGCCGCTCTTTAGCTACTGCCAGACGCTTGCGCACTCTCTCCAGCCCTTTACTCGCCTGGTCTTCTATGACCCCGAATCGGATACAGCGTTCAATTTCCTCTCTGACATGCCTCAATTCCTGTAAAGAGGCACCGTAGGCGGCGATCCGCGGCGCACTTTGCTCCTTGGAGGCCATATACTTGCGCAGCTGGCTGCAGCTGTTCAGAAAGGTGCATACCGACATGAGATCCTGCTCGTTATACATATATCCGGTACCCAGCAGTGACATGATCGACTCGATTCCCTCCAGAGAAGGCAGCGGAACACTTGCCCCTCTTCCCAGCAGCTCATAGGCTTCATCCGTTTCATCCATCGCCCGGTGGATTGCCGGCAGGTAAGTCATCGGTGCCAGCTCACTTACATATCTTCTTCCTTCATAGGATACTGCATGCCGTGCCAAATCCTGTTTGATCTCTTCGTATTCAAGGGTATTCAAACTTTGCAGATTCAATGTTTCTCCTCCTCTATTGTCGACCTGAATGTATCAGGCGTGATTCTTCCTAACGCAAAAAAGGGCAAAGACTGCCACTACGGCAGTCCTTGCCCTCATTTATATGGTGTTGTCTCTGAAAACAGAAAAAACCGTGCTGCAAGAGCACGGTTAATTACAAAGAGAACAACAGCCGTAAAGAGGCCATCGTGACGCTTCGTGTGTTCTTAACTAAATCATTCACCTTCAACAACCAGAGCATGTCGCGGGACAGACTCAAACAGAGCACACGTATCGCCTAATCCGATACCTGGCGCAGCTAATTGTTCAGGTAATATGAAATTGCTTAGTTAAGAACGCTCACCAACATCAAAATTTCCCCTTTAGTTTAGGATAACTGTAATTTACTACATTCTGTGGCATCCGTCAATTGGCAACAAAACAGTTCAATACCCAACTAATTCTATTCTTACTATCTGCAACTTGTCCATGAAGGGCGCCGAAGAAAGTCTTTTGCAGCTCAACCAGAACTTGACCCCCACCCTCAATCAGTTTGTCATAAATGCCGCGCAGCTGTTCCTCACTGTCCAGCCCCATAATAATGCTTACATTTTCCGTCTTGGCGCCTTTCCCGTAATCATCGGAGAAATGGATCAGACTCTGGCCCAGATGCAGCTCTGCATGCAGCCATTTGCCTTTATGCTCATTCAAAATCTTTATTTCCCCGCCAAACACGCTCTGATAATATTCTACCGATTCCTGTACATTCTCAATGACTACAAAGGGGCTTGCACTGACCATCTTTATGCCTCCAACAAGTATATTATGCGGCTGTTTAGCTTCCGTCATCACTTACTCATTATATACAATTAAGTATTTATGACCAAGCGGGCATCCTTATAGACATTATGTAATAAATCCTAATACACATGTGTTTCCATTTATATATGGAACACTTTGTATATCCTACTTTCAATTCACATGATTCAATACAATTAATAATTGAAGGGGGATAATCCGAATGATCATTGCAGTGTTTATCATTAGTTATCTTTATGCGCTACTGCATCTTGGAGTGGGTCTGATTCAGTTGCGGCAGCGTCAGGTCCCTGCCCGTACAGCAGTCTTATTCATTGCCGGCGCACTCAGTATTGCATTGACCTCCTTTTTCTGGGGGCATACTTTGACCGCAGCCGTCCTGCTATCGTTTGGTTTTATCCTGATTCAGTCCGGTGCCATCATGAACGGAATTCATCTTCATGGCAAAGTAACTGCAAGCCATCAGCTCGTCAGGCTAGCCCTCTTCGCCGTGCTGCTTGTCATCTTTCTTCTATTTAGCTGAGGCCAGTTAATGCGGGAGGGTGTCGTTTATGAGCAAATAAAAAAGCAGCCGGTTGCCCGGCTGCTTTGTATAAAACGTCCTATTCCGTTGTGTAAGGCAGCAGCGCGATTTGACGCGAGCGTTTTACAGCAATGGTCAGAGCGCGTTGGTATTTTGCACTTGTACCTGTTACACGACGCGGCAAAATCTTTCCGCGTTCGCTGATGAACTTCTTAAGAAGCTCAGTGTCTTTATAATCAATGTGAGTAATTTTGTTCACAGTGAAGTAGCACACTTTTTTGCGCTTGTTGCGTCCACCACGACGTGCCGGTCTTTTGTCGTTGTCTCCGCCTTCTCTTTGTTTGAAAGCCATGTTCAGTTCAGTCCTTCCTTATTAAAATGGCAAATCATCGTCCGATATATCGATCGGTTTTCCATCGCCCGAAAAAGGATCTTGATTATTGTTGTTGTTACGCGAGAAATTATTGCTATTTCCGCGTCCACTGTTACCGCCGCCACCGCCATAGGCTGGTTCTTCAGGAGCACCTGCACCACTTGGTGTATTTCCGCCTTCACGGTTCTGCGAAGATTCCAGGAAACGGACATTATCGGCAATGACTTCGGTTACGTATACACGTTTACCTTCGTTATTCTCGTAATTCCGTACTTGGATGCGTCCTTCCACGGCTGCCAGTCGTCCTTTGCGCAAGTAATTGGCACAGGTCTCAGCCAGCTGTCTCCAGGTTACTACCGGGATGAAGTCCGCCTCGCGTTCACCGTTCTGGCCCGTAAAGTTGCGGTCTACAGCAAGTGTAAACTGCGTTACGGCAACACCAGCGGGAGTATAACGAAGTTCCGGGTCACGGGTCAACCGACCGATCAGAATGATACGGTTCAACAATTCAATCCCCTCCTTTAACGCGATCAATTACAAAGCTTGTCAACATCTTAGGCAACGTCGTTCGTAATGAGATAACGAATTACTTCGTCAGAAATCTTCATGAGACGTTCCAATTCGGTAACTACTGCAGGTTCTGCACTGAAGTTAACCAAAACATAAACGCCATCACGGAATTTCTTGATCTCATACGCAAGACGGCGTTTACCTTGCACATCGTGCTTTGTAATTTCTCCGCCGTTGGAGATGATGCCTTGGAATTTTTCGACTGCTGCTTGAACGGCTTCTTGTTCAATGTCAGGACGAATAATGTACATGACTTCATATTTGCGCATAATTTTCACCTCCTTATGGTCTGCGGCCCCTGATCACGTCAGGAGCAAGGAACGAGCACAAACATAGACTCGCACCATATTAATATACCAAATAGTTCTGACGAGTGCAAGCAATATTAATCAATGCCATTTCCAGGTACTTTTTAGCTACATGAACAACCCCATGAGTGCGCACAATATAACTGTATTCACCACTCTAGAGAAGGAGGGATATCATGGGCGAACAGACGGAATATGAAAAAGGCGACAAAGCACCTAACCCCGGTGTCTACATGGAAGTAGGCGAAGCACGCAGCTTCCACACACAAATCAGTAATCCGAAACGGATTGAAATGGAAAAGGGTGATACCTTCCCCGAAACCACCAACAAAAACCGCAAATGGAAAAAGGTCGAGAAAGCGCGGGTCCATTAATTTTTGAGCACCATGTATAAAAGAGTCGATCCTGTCCCATAATAAACTCAGGCAGTACAAAAGAGAGGTGTGGTTCCGTTGGACGTCGTAGACGAACACAATCACTGGGATTCTGATTCAGCAACTATTGTAACCCGGGAAGAGTAAGGGCTGGGCTCCTAAAAAAAGCACAGTTTCAGCACAACCCAATCACTTTAGCGGCTTTACACAGAGAAATTCCGAACATCATTGATGTACTGCCTCTGGAGAGGGACCCGAAAGGGTTCCTCTTTTTGTTGTTAATTAAGTACAAA
>NZ_JBOFBG010000047.1:0-58200 GCF_051594305.1 Paenibacillus sp. IHBB 3054
TTTGATCATCTGCATTCGTTAATCGCATAGCAATAAAATTACTACTTTGACTAAGTACAGTCCGGTTTACTTCCGACGGTCTTTGAGAAATAACTACCAAACCGATCCCATATTTTCTTCCTTCTTTAGCGATCCGTTCAAAGCTTAATAAGCTTGATGCTTCAACTCCAAGTTGTACATTAGCTGGAATATAAAGATGCGCTTCATCACAAAACAACGCAATGGGATGGATTTTGTCCTTATCTACCCATTGTTGAACTGAAAATACAATTCTAGCAATTAGTGAAACTACTAATGGCAAAATATCAGAAGGAACTTCAGAAAAGTTAATAATCTTCACCCCTCCACCTTGTGAAGCTGAGGACATTAATTTTTTACATAGGGAGGTCATATAATCATATTGTAATAACGCTTGATCATTAGAAAACATAAAATTCAAACGTTTGTCTTGTATTTTTGCTTTTAACCTTTGAATAAACCGTGAAAGCTTACCGTAAAATTCCCCTTGTTTTTCTTAATTATTTGCTCCAGGAACCATTCTTGTATCTAAATCTTCTATACTATTAATTAGTTCATCAATTCTATATGGAATAGGGCTATCAATTGTTAAGTTATCTAACATAAACGTCTTATCTTGTTCTTTTAAAGAAGCTTCTTTTTCTTGTAGAACTGTTCTACTAAAAACCATCGCCTGATTAGGGGCATTGCTGTCACTACGATCAAGCATCATGGATAACATTTCGTCATAAGTAAGTAACCAATACGGCAAAAACATGTTCCCATCTTTCACACTATCTGATGGGCCAGCAATCTTATAATGCTGAATTCCCTCCCCCTTAATTGGTGCATATTCTCCGTGGATATCAAATAATATTGCATTCGATGAGTCCAACTTAGCAATTTGTTCAACTAAAGAGGCAACAGTATATGACTTGCCAGAGCCAGTACTTCCAGCAATGACAGCATGTCGTTGAAATAACTTATTCCCGTCCAACCAAGCCCTTGCATTATCATTGAGCGTATAGGTTCCAATACATAGAGGATTATTAGTATCTGCTGAGCTCTGAGATATCACCCCCATAAAACTTGTTAATGTTATATCGTCCATTATAAAACAATCAGCATCAATCTCCGGTACTGATTCCAACGTACGCTTAAATTGATTTGAAGCAAGTCCAATTTTATCAAAAAAAGTACCTATCAAGGTTATTTTAACAATATCATTTGAACATGGAACTTCTTCATTCTCCACTTCCATATTCTCATCAAATTTACGCATAATTTTAACAACCAATCCAATTAAATGTTGTCCACGTTTTGAAGCACGGATCACAACTAAATGATTCACCTGTAGCTTAGAAAGCATATCGCCTCTAGTAACTTTTACAATAACGGAAGCAGTATCTACGCTTTGGACTTTACCTACAGCCTGTGGATCTTGAAATTTGAAAATAGACATCTACAAACCTCCAAATTAGATAAGAATATTATAAAACTCTTCCAACTTCCAAAACTCTCCTTTTTCTGAGTGTTTTACATCTTTCATTAAAAAATCTGTGTATCCTGCTATATCATTTTCTTGAATTATTACATAATTAGTTGCATTCATTGATATCATTTTTAATGCAGAATCCGATAATTTTTTAGTAACTACGACTATTGGTTTTCCCTTGCGAATGGCACTAATTATGTTAGTTTGTATCTGCTCATCATTAAACCCATAACCAATACATAAAAAGCTTTCAGCTTTTGCAATGTAATCATCTGCAATATGTATTACATCTCTACAAGGAGGTTGAGCGATTGAGCGATATTTTTCTGATCCTGGCGGTATAATCTTCGGATGCATTTGTTCTGGTATTATTGCTTGTAAAGGAATTGAGTATATACTTCCGTTGCTGTGTTCAAACCAGTCCAAAGAACCATGAACTTTCAATAGATTAACCTTTCTTTTCCCCTTAGCTAATTCAATATCGATCATCCTCATATATCTACCGGCGCACAGTGTATTTACAGATAAGTTAAATTGATCACATGCGTATTCAATAACGCGATCATAATTTGTGGTAATAACATTCACTTGCTTAGGGTGAGGTACACACATTGCTTTTAGTAACTTACCTATAGACAAAGTGATCTCGTCCTTTAGTACTTTATGAAAAAGCTGTAAATCGTACTTAGCAACTAACTCCCACGTACTTCTCGTGATATCATACATGATTTCTTCCAGCAAGTTTAACCCGGTTAATGCTGACTCCAGATCTTGCCCTTTCTTTAAACGCTCTTGGAATTCAACCCATTCATTGTCAAAACTATATTTAGGTCCTAGTTGTGTAATTAGATGTTCGGAAAGTTGAAACATTCCTGGAATACCATAAGGAATTGTTCCACCAGTACCCATTAAAATTAATGGAACATCTTGAGTGAACTTCTGAACTAATTTAAAAACCGTATTCAGTTCCATTATTAATATTCATCCTTTATAAATTAATAAATGATTTTAGTTCAATCTCCTGCAGAAATTATTCCAAAAAACGCCAGTACCCCATTCTCTTTTTAATATTCGACAAAGTTCTCTACTCCCCTTCCAAAAGAACTAAATTTCCCCATATAAAAAACCCCCAGAACAATTCCAGAGGCCCTTAGTTAATTTCAAATTGCTTCATGCATTATTTTACCTATAACAAACCGTTAACTGCACCCGATTCCCTTCCCGGTTATAAACAATCCGCTCCACCAGCTTCTTCAACGCCCTATGCTTCTCTTCACTTGTCACCGCTACATCCCACAATCCCCTAAACTGCCTAATCCGTTCATTTATCTGCTCCACCGTAGGATAATTACATTCATCCACTACCACCTTCCGCAAATCCTGCAATTCTTCCTCCAGCTTCTGAATTTGCCTTGTCCTAACTACCTTTCGCTCCATAAACACCTGCTTCGTAATAATGTCCTTTTCATATGATTCATGTAATTTATCTAATGCCCGTTTATGCTTTTGTAACTCCTGCTCCTTCACTGCAATCATAGTCTTCGTATCGTTATAACCGCGACCTTGTAGCTCGATCTCCTGCAACATGTTCGGGTCTACATTAATGATCCGCTCATATAAAGCATTGAAAAATTCTTCGTCCAACACCTTCCCCTTCTGCTCACATTTGCTGCCATCCTTATAATGGTGATAACATAACGCGCTCCAGTATTGGCCCTGTTTTTTGCTTTGTCCCACTCTGAACTGCATTCTACAGCCGCATTTCTCACAGTAGAGTAGTCCCGAAAGTGGAAATATATTTCTCCGGCTATTGGGATTCATCAGCCTGTTCTTCACTAAACGTTCTACGATGGCATCATGTTCTTCCTGTGTCTTCAACTTCTCATGTGTTCCCATGACCTTAATTCGTTCATCTTCAGGAACACTCTCTACTTGACCACGTTTTGTTCGCGTTTTTCCATAGGTGATGTAGCCAAGATGAATCTCGCTCAATAGCAGCCTTTGTACGGTCACATTGGACCACCCTTTGTCCCTTCCATCCGGCTTAATATTGTATAGCGTAGGTATCTTGTTATCCGTTAACCATATCGCAATATGCCCAAGATTGATTCCGCTCAGGTGTTTTTCAACTATGGCCCGATAAATAGGGCGCTTGCCTTCATCCACCAGTACCGATTTTGTGTTTTTATCATAATAGTAGGGAAATGTTGGCTTACCGTTCGTCCACATACCTTTTTTGGCTCCTGCTTCTTTTCCCTGCTTCATTCTGCGCTTGATCGTTTTATACTCAATTCTGGCGAAGATAGACATGTACTCAAACGATTTATCTTCATCATCCAAAACATTAAGCTCTATCCAATGAGCAATATACTTCATTAACGAGTACTTCTGAAAAGTCAACAACAAAAAACAAGCCAAGGAAAGGAATACTCGCTGGCTTGTTACATTTCACTTGTCTTTTCATAAACCTATGCTATAGCTTGTAAAAATGTTTACAGGACCACTTCTTTCGAACTGCACTAATGATCCTGTCATATACTATCCCCATTAAACACTTCAACCATCATTAATGCCCCTATTTTATATCCTTGGATAAACGATAAAGATGATTGCAAGGAGTTGGAATCAATCAATAAATCGAACAGCTTTTCGACTTGCTTAAAATCTTCTTCGGAAAAATGCTCTTTGAGTATTTGCATGGATTCAGTGATTTTCTGATTAATCTTCTGAAATTCCGGATCATTTGGCTTAATTAACTCATTTGGGTGCAGCCTTCCATAATAAAAATCCTCCAAAATGATTCATTAGGCCTCCTTTCGCAGACTATCAATCTTTCTATGTATAAATTTTATGCGAAAACCGCATAAATATCAATATGCATTTTTCGCATAAAGTAAACTTGCCTTGGGTGATCACATTGTACAAAAGAATCCGCGACTTACGCGAAGACAAAGACCTGACGCAACAACAAATGGCTGAGCTATTACATATCACACAAGCCACTTATTCCCGCTATGAGAATGGAAATTTGGATGTCCCGAGTGCCGTTTTAATTACTCTGGCCAATTTCCATAAAGTAAGCATCGACTATATTCTGGGTCAGACAGACAACCCCAAGCGTTATCCCGGCAAAAAAGAATAGTACGCAGCAAAAACAAGCTCCTGTGACAATCTACGGGAGCTTGTTTTTCAATTATCCAATAAGTATATCAGCTTGATAGGACAATCCGAAAATATTAATAAAGTAGCCTATCCCACTGCTTCCTCCATCCTCCCCAGCACCCTCAAGCCGAGAAAAATAAACCATGCAGCAAAAGCCAGTTGAGAAACAAATACCATAGCAGTTCCAACCATCCAAGGATAGGCTCCGATAAGATCCAGTATCCCTACCACAAATCCAAAATAAGCTGCAGGCTTGCCGAGCACACTTTTTCTTATCACGAGACACAATATGATGGTTGCCATGCTCAGTATGATCGCTATAGAGTGCATTCCCCATAATATATGCTGATTACCAGCGCCCGAAAGGATCAATGTACTTCCACCAAACTTAATAAGGCCGAATTTGGGTTCCATCATAATCCGCCTATTCTAATAATTTATCAATAGGATCATTACATGCTCAAGAGTTCGGTTTCATATTTTCTAAGCTTCTCCATTACACCGTCAACCCATTCCCGGTCATCCCACAATTTAGGATTATTAAGTTTTCTTACCGCTGGGTGACCTGTTGCCAACGTATCTACACCATCTTTGTTTCCAAAGTACACATCCGCTATTGTTAATGACTTGTTAACAGATTGAATTAACAGCTTGCAGCTCATCCCAGACCCCTGGTTTGAAAAGGGGAACTCTAAATAGTAAAGATTGTTATCCAGCCTCTTGAGCTCTGCTTTCTTAAACTCATTGTCCAGGCCGAATATTATACCATTACCACCCTTCGAATCCTGCAGTTGTTCTAACTCCAACATTTTATTAGTGAACTGACGGAGATTTTTATTAGCGATGTAGTTTTCAAACGATACGGTTACCTGTTCTGCAACAGCTCCGGTATAAAGATTTATGAATGCTTTTCCGAAGGCCTCCATAAAAGTATAATCATCTTCACTAATCTGATCTGCGTGGATTGAAAACTCTTGATTAGCCAGATCACTTAATATCTCTGCTGCTGATTTCTCTGGCGATTCAACGGAAGCTTCTATTTTGGATATAGATTCTTTTGTTGGATGATTTTCCTTCTGTGAACAACCCGCAAGGATCACAAATACCAATACAGCAATACCTAACGTAAATTTTTCCATAGCACCACCTTTTAATAAATCATACAGTTACCTCAGTCCACGAATTTCAAGACCCCTTACATTCCGGGAGGACCGCGGCGGTTTGTCCGCCATCAAAACATTCCTTAGGTCAGTGGGTTCTCTCCAAATCTTTCCCATAATAATGGGTACATTTCTTCCAGGTCTTCTTCTTCCCAATCATTTTCAATCTCTGTTACTTCAAAATTGTAGCCTCGAGCTTCCAGCTCATTATAAAATTCAGTGTTTATATCATCGTTGTACTCGAACATACCGGTTTTTTGATAAATGTACGCGTCTGAAGCAACTGACAGCATCTCTTCCAGTTGGGGTGCAAAAACATCCTCTTGCAAATTTTCTTCAGATAAATATTCTGCTAGAAATTCAGGATTCTTTATTACCTGATTGAAAACTTCTTCTCCGCAGGAGATTAACCAACCCCTAAAGCAATCAAATCCATCATCTGAACATCCTCCCATTACTACAAACGCTGCCCCCCATAATGAAGAAGTATAGGATTGTTCCATCTTATTCCTAAATTCTATTTCAAATTGAAGGATCTCTTCTTTACTGGACTTTGTTAATTCTTTAGTTAACCATTCAACTTATTCTTCACCATACTTTTTTGAGTTGTTTATCATTCCCCAGAAAAAAACAGTCGTCATTGCAGAGAACCTCCGTTATTATATTTTTTATTGGGATTACTTAATTTCATATTCATTTAATTTGGATTCAATATATTCCCAAGCACTATTTAGATCTTTAAACACCCATCCAATTTCTTCAATTGTTTTATTGCTTTCTAAGCCGACAATTAGAGTTCTAATAGCCTCTTCTGATCTGCTCCCTACAATTAATGCTACTGGAAACGGTGTATCTGTATATATTTCTTCTCCAACAAAAAAGACGCTTTCAATTCGATCCCCCCACTCATATGATAGGCTGCTTAAGTCAATTATGAGTCCTCCAGGTTCCCAAGCTTCTAAAACGGCTTTACCAATTGCGCTCATATAAGTTGCATCAGAGTTCCCAGCTGATCCATATCCATAATCGCCGATAAATTTTAAAATCATGATTTCGAGATAATTTACTACTCTTGATGTGCCAGTATGTACTTCATATTGGATATTGCTCAGATCCTCTAGTTTCAACTGCTTTGTAAATATGTTCATATACTCCTCCAAATTGACTAAATGTGCATTTCGTCTAACTTTATATTCACGAAACTCAAGACAAATCATGTTTGTAACAGTCCTATCTAGGCATGTTTTAATTATACTATCAAATGGAAGAATATTACGATTTCAAAATACACTTAGTAATCGTTAATCTCAGCAAATTAAATAAGGGGTAAGCTTCGCTTACCCCAAAACATATAAATTCTTATCTTTTTAAATAAGGGGTAAGCTTCGCTTACCCCAAAACATATAAATTCTTATCTTTTAAAAAAGGCAACTTCAAATGAAGTTACCTTTAATAAACAATCGTTATGATGTCATTTCATCGTTTTTTTTGTTTATTGATCACAAATTTACTGGCTGTTTATCTCCCCTGCCTCCTCATGATGAATAAGACATGCTGCTAGCAACCCAATGCACAGAATACATGCCAATAGAAGAAACGTAATTAAATAACTTGCATTATTCATCAATTGAAGCGAGATAATCGGACCGAAGCTTGTGCCTGTAAACAATATAAAAGTATATACGGATACAGCTATCCCACGCATCTTGCCGCCCACTTGCCCAACAAGCGAAACAAGTGAAGGAACGGCTAGTGCGATCCCCCCTACAAAAAGGATGCTCATCACAATAAGAAGTGGCAGATTAGAAATCATCCCCATAGACGCCAAACCAATGATCGCTAGCAACAATCCACCGCGAAGCGTTATACCTACGCCGACATGCTTAGATATTCTTCCCGCGAATGGAGAAACGAGCATGCCTAATATGCCGATAATACGGACAGAAAGAATTTCTTGCTTGCTTAGCTCATATGGAGCTGTACTTAGATAGTTACCCAGCACTGTATACATGCTTACAAAAGACATAAGCAGAACGAATGCCACTAGATAACATAACACCAATTGTTTTTGAACAAACACTTTGCCAATTTGCTTAATAGGCTCCCAGATATTAGCGTGTGCCTGCTGGATACCTCCTTTGGGAAGGAAGAAGAACACTAATATGGCGGTCACCGCATACACAACGGCAAGAATATAAAAAACAGCGTTCCATCCATAATGCTCACTG
This sequence comes from Paenibacillus sp. IHBB 3054, assembly GCF_051594305.1. NCBI lineage: Bacteria > Bacillati > Bacillota > Bacilli > Caryophanales > Paenibacillaceae > Paenibacillus > Paenibacillus sp. IHBB 3054. The sequence continues at coordinate 8,043 of NZ_JBOFBG010000047.1, forward strand.
AGTATACTACTAACCACTTGACCAACAATACCTGCAATCAGAAATCCTGTACTGATAAAACCAATGGTAGTTACCCGTTTTTCCGCTGGATACATCTCAACCGCATAGGCAAGTGCTACTGGAGAGAAGGTTGCTGCTGCTGCTCCCTGTAGTCCTCTTAATCCTAAAATCCATGCAAAGCTGTGAACGGTTCCCAGAATTAATGATATCAATGTCAGGAAAAGAAGCCCTGCAAATATAACAGTCTTCCGTCCGTATTTATCGGACAGCGCACCATAGATTAAGCAACCAATGGCAAAGCCTATCGAAAAAGTACTTCCCGCAGCGGCAGCATTCGTCGTGGAAATTTCAAAAAGCTGTGCAAACAACGTAATTAGCGGAATCGTTACGTATAGACTGGACATGACAACAAGGCCGGTCCAGCAAAGGATGATGGTCATAAGCTTATAATTTCTAGTTGCACCCGTAGCATTGATTGGATTGTTCATATTACACCTCAATTATAAAATTTGTTCGAAGTTAGATTTCGTTGGGAATTGCATCTCGTATAGTTCCTTGTATCGCCCATTTCGGCGGAGTAGGTTTTCATGATTTCCCAGCTCCACAATCTCTCCATGCTCCAATACAACAATTTGATCGGCATTTTGAATCGTGGAAAGACGATGGGCGATAACCAGACAAGTTCGACCTGGAAGAAGCACAGATAACGCATGCTGAATACGTTGTTCAGATTCCGTATCCAGAGCAGCCGTAGCTTCGTCCAAAATAAGAATGCGAGGATTGGTCAAGAAAGCTCTGGCGATTGACAATCTTTGCTTTTGGCCTCCGGAAAGCTTGACCCCTCTTTCACCGATGGGCGTATCATAGCCCATTGGAAAGGCTGAAATAAATTCATGGGCGTTTGCGGCATGGGCAGCCGCTTTAATCTCATCGTCTGTGGCCTGAGGTCTACCGTACGCAATATTTTCACGTATCGTGCCATTGAGGAGGATTACGTCCTGAGATACGATCCCCATCTGCTGACGAAGCGACTTCACCGTCACTTCCGTTAACGGATAACTGTCAATATAAATGTCCCCTCGCTGAACGTCGTACAAACGTGCAATCAAATAAGCAATCGTTGACTTTCCTGATCCTGACGAACCAACCAAAGCCGTAGTTTGGTTACATGGAAGCCGCAATTGAAAGTTTTGTAGGACGGGATGTCCTTCTTCATATGCAAACTCAACATCATCAAACACAATTTGTCCTTTTACTGGCGGCAGAACAATCGCTCCTTCCTTATCGTAAACCTCTGGAACGGTTGCTAAGACTTCTTGAATGCGCTCGAATGCTGCTGCCGATTGCTGCACTTTGGTAATCATTCTGCTAAAGGAGCGGATGGGCGCTTGCAACAAACGTAAATAAGCTAAGTAAGCTACGATATCACCAACGGACATGTTCCCATGCATAACCTGCCACGCTCCGAACAGGAGCACCGACGTCATACCTACATAATTCAGCCAATCGATAATTGGCGAGAAGGTTTCCGACAACCTTGAAGCAAAAACTGTGGCTATCCGATGCTGTTCGCTCAATGCCTCGAACTGCTTAGCTTCCGCATCTTCACTTGCAAAAGACTTGATCATTCGTATGCCTGACAACGTATCTTGAAGTGAGTTGTTTAACTGAGCTGATATGTGACGTACCGCTCTATAGGAACTCTTAATACGTAGGCTGAAATATCGTGATGTTACAAATAAGAAAGGCAAGGTAATAAGTGTAATTAATGCTAGTTGCCAGTCCGTATATAATAAGTACCCCACGATCGCAGCGAAGGTTATGACATCCGCTATGATGGACAGGCTATCGGCTGAAACCAGTTCCTGTAGTTGATTTACATCACTCGTTAACCTTGCCATAAGATCCCCGGTCCGATTGCGATCAAAAAATTTCAGATCCAAACTTAATGTGTGTTTATGCAATTTGTTTCGCAACTGGAGAATTGCCTTCTGACTAACAATTGTCATTACATAACTGCTACTGAAGTTAAATATCCCCAGCAGCAATGCAGCTAGCAGGATAAAACCTCCCGTTTCTAGTAGCGCGCAATACCTTTTTTCAGGGATGATCTGGTCTATGATCTCTTTAGTTAACTGAGGGATCATAAATTCAAGAATGGAAATGGCTATCACTGTAACGGCACCAAGCATAAGCAAGACCCATTGCGTCCTTGTGTGCAAGAACATCTCCTTAAACATGATGCGCAGCGATATAAAATGCTGTTCACGACTCTGCTGCTGGTCCCCGGAATGCCGAGTTTGTTTCATTTTGAATCACATACCTTCATGTTGTAATATCCATCACGGTTATCAAATCAGATTATATCCATCTCTGATCTCATGTAATTAGATTATCTAACTATATGACCAAAAAAATTATCTACCCGATCCAAGTCGTTTTTCTAAGCTTGCATTTAGTTTAACCAACACTTTTTGGAACACCGCTTGCTCCTCTTTATCTAATTCATCAACAAGGGATGCGCAAGTAGACCAGAATGTAGGCAATATTTGATTCACAAGCGTACTGCCTTCAGCGCTAATACGAACGTGAGTCATGCGGCCATCCTTGGCATACGGTTCACGAACAATCAAATTTTTTTTCTCCAGCCATATTAACAAGGCCGTTACAGACGATCGACGAATCCCCAATCGGTCTGCTATGGATGAAGGTGTAACCAACTCCTGATCTGCGTGAAGGGATAATAGGAGTAATAGATCCAGCTTGCTCTCCGTGATGTCAAAAGCAGCTAAATCAATATCCACCATGTCTAAAATGTTATCTCCCAGCCAGAGCATAATTAGTCCCAGATGCGCTGAATTTAGATTGGTATCGGATGAGGCTGTACGCTCCATCAACTTCAAATAAGGCGATGTTCCAAGTCTCGGTAATTGTTGCTCAGTCGTATATTCCTTGGCAGGCTTTCTTTTCAATTTGTATACCTCCTTACCCCTATAGTTAGATTATCTAATTACATTGAATATAACTGATTCCTTTTATTTTTGCAAATCAGATTCAGAAACAAAGGTAAGCCTAGAGGCAGAGTTACCTAACATCATGTATTCGAGAAATGTACAGAATTCCGAAAAACTAATTCTTGAATAATCTGGTTCTGATTCTTCAAAGGTCGAAACATATGTCCGGATACTCCTACTTCCCCGAAATCCCTCTGCCGGATCAAGGGCGTATGCCCAACGTGTGAATATAATGTTAAAGGACCGCAAAAACGCCCCCTATAAATGTTATTTACAAAAAACCTACCGGTAGTACCGATACCAGCCCCAATACTTAGCAAATAGTTTTTTTGATTTTTCAATTCTTTTCTTCGAAGTAGTAGCTCATTTATATGTTGTAAATTATTATTTTGACAATATACAACAGCTTCATTCTGAATGTAATCGCGGTGCATAAATTGATTATTGTAAAAGCTTTGAATTCTAAACTTTCTCACTATATAACCATAATTAGACGAACTTTTCATAGATAAAAAGTCGAATATTTCATCAAACTTAGCATTAATTTTCTCTTTGAATCCCATGTATTGAAGCACTCATTCCTTAATTATTTGCTTTCCTGACTTTCATATATAATATTCACGAAGTTCGCCAATTCCACTGGCGAAAGCATCTTAAAATTGATTCACACGAACATCCCATCAATGGCATGTGCTATAGCCGATGGATAAGAATACGGGCTTATTCTCTGCTACTGCCTTTGCAAAGGCTTCTTCACCCCACGGATAGCAGTCCACTGGATTATGGGCGTGCTGTAGTAAGTATGGTGATTTTTCTTGTAGTAATCGGTTAGAATTTTTTCCTCCTCTGTTCTCCAATATATACCTCCTTTGACTCAAACCCATATAAGTTTATATTATCCAATGGGAATGAAAAAGACACTAACAGAAGTGTTAGTGTCTTTTGAGGTGAAACAATATTAAGATAAATGGATACGAAATGCTTATCTCATATACGTTCGTGAATATAATGCTGAAGGTCAGGGCATAGAGGTCAATTCCCCCCTCTTTTCCAACGACAGCTTGAGTCGATCTTATCACCATGCTCTGTATATTCATTTAAAAGGCAAAACAAAGCCTATAGTGGTTTTCTACACTACAGGCTAAAAATGCTTGATATTATTGGGTATTTTTACTTCATCAGGACAACTCCTCCACTAGTTGGCTCTCTTGGACTGAAATTATTTTCCTACATACTCATCCATAAAGCGGTCTACTCTTTGGAAATATTCAGTCGGGTAGTGGTTGAGAGCATCGATATGCTCCGTATTTTGCGGGTACCATACTTCTGCACTTGGGTTATCTTTTAACGACTCGTAGATAATTTCTGTATTTTTATAACTAATTTGCTGATCTCCAGTACCATGAATGAGCATAACTGGCTTGTCTTGCATCTTTTTCACCGCATCCATAGGAGATATGGAATCAAGATCAACCTTAAAGGCCCAATTTGCCATCCAAGTCGATGTATAACTGAAGGGAAACGCAGGTAAACCTGAAAAGAAGGGCAAACCCTCTCTCAGAAATAGACCGGCATTACGAAAAGGACTGTCTGCAATTACGGCTTTGATGTCATCACTTTCACTTGCGGCTAGCAAAGAAGTAGCAGCACCCATTGAAAAGCCGATCACTCCAATGTTATCACCCGTATGGTCTCTGGATTTTAAATAGCTCACCGCTCCCAGCAAATCGTATTTTTCATTGAGGCCCAGGGTAATCAAATCACCATCGGATTTACCTTGCGAGCTGAGGTCGAATGCCAATACATTGTAGCCTTTCGGCACGAAATGCTCTACTAACTTTTGGGTCCGCCCTTTGACTAAACGATTGCTCGTATATCCATGGACGACAATTATGGTCTGATCACTTTTCCCACCAGAAAGTCCCTGTGCAGGAAAGAAGGTCCCTCTAATCGTGTTCTCATTTTCCAAACTCTTGAACTCAACTTCTTCGTAGGGAGTTTTAGCGATATTCAATCCGTAGCTGACATTAGTGTCTCTAGGATGATGCAGCAAGGTGTCTACTACTTTATAAGATATAAAAAATACAAGAACCGTCACAAGCAAAAGCACGATCCCTAGGGTCCATAAAATTTTCTTTCGTTTTTTCACACGGGCGTTAAAGGTCAGATCGGGTTGTAATGATGTTTGACTCATTCAGACTCCTCCAGTTTTTCTTTCGATTGTATGGGTGCGAACAAATAAAAGGCATGCCCCTTCAGATTTTCCCACTCGGGATGATGAAGAATACTTTCTCCAAGTGTTAAGGCTACTCCATTTAAGAAAGAGATATAGGCACGAGAGATCATTGCCGGAGAAAAGCTTTTGTTGAATTCTCCCATTGACTGTCCCTTGGCATAGACGGATTCGATCTTATCCGTCATTACCTTTATACTTTCAAGAACCTTTTGTGTAAGTTCAGGGAATCTTTCTCGTTGTCCTAAGACAGATTGAGCAAGACGTAATCCATTGGTATAGAAGTAGATATGGTCGAATTGTTCTTTTACCATGTTCTTGATCAATACCCCCGGTGTCCCCTCTTGTTGTAGACAAGCAAGTGATTTCACCTGAATATCAGCAAGCGGCTCAAGGACAGCAGCGTAGAATAAAGCTTCTTTGCTGGGAAAATACTGAAAAATGGTTCCGGGAGTCACGCCCACACTCTGCGCAATGATAGCCGTTGTGGTATTTGAATATCCACTTTCTGCAAACAGGACTACAGCTTCTTTCAGGATACGTTTACGCCGCTCCTGTCTTTTTTCTTCATTGACGGGTCTGGCCAAATATATTCCACCTCTCTTAAACCAAACTTCAATTAATTAATTAATCGTTTATTTAATTAATAATATATCTTTAATTGCAACTAATAGCAAGAGTGAATTTATCTTACGAACGAGGAGAATGAACCTCAACAAATAAAAACAAGCCAGAGTGCAGCCCAAGATGCGCTTCCGGCTTGTTTTTATCAGGTTACTTTGGATACAGTACGGCATGGATTTTCAACATTTTCGAATCACGCTTCTCGCACATTCTTAGCAAAACCTAGCGGACGCTGGATTGCCTCCCAATGGATATACCAAATATTTGGATTTGTGAATAACCAATGGTAGTTAAGGATGTCTTGCCTTTGTACATGGACGGAATCTCAGTCATTAAATTGCTATACGTTTCTTAATCAGCATCTATTAATCCGGCAACTCTTAGAGAAATCATCGGCCCTAGTCCAATATTTTTTAGTTTTATCACTATATCATCTTGAAAAACATGACCTTCTAATTCACGCTCTAGTGGCATTTCTCAATCTTGCGCAAAAGAAGTCGTTAAATTGCTCGTTTTCTTCCTCATTTATTACAAATTGAGAAAAGTACGGTACTTCTTTAAGCTCTAACCCGATATTATCCACGGATTTATTGTTTGCGCTAATTAAAACCATCGAGTAAGTTCGTTCATTACCAGTAATTCGATATCGATAAAGTTCGCTGTTCCTTTCCGTAAATCGCTCCCATGGCTGCTCCCAAACCTCAATCAACCCCACTGCCTTTTTGCATAGACTCTTTCTCCCCATTAAATACCCCAATCATCATTAATGCCCCCATTCTATAGCCTTGAATAAACGATAATGCTGATTGGAGAGAGTTTGAATCACTTTGTAAATCGAACAGCTTTTCGACTTGCTCAAAATCTTCTTCGGAAAAATACTCTTTGAGTATTTGCATGGATTCAGTGATTTTCTGATTAATCTTCTGAAATTCCGGATCATTTGGCTTAACCAACTCATTCGGGCGCAGCCTTCCATAATAAAAATCCTCCAAAATGATTCATTAGGCCTCCTTTCGCAGACTATCAATCTTTCTATGTATAAATTTTATGCGAAAACCGCATAAATATCAATATGCAATTTTCGCATAAAGTAAACTTGGCTTGGGTGATCACATTGTACAAAAGAATCCGCGACTTACGCGAAGACAAAGACCTGACGCAACAACAAATGGCTGAGCTTTTACATATCACACAAGCCACTTATTCCCGCTATGAGAATGGAAATTTGGATGTCCCGAGTGCCGTTTTGATTACTCTGGCCAATTTCCATAAAGTAAGCATCGACTATATTCTGGGTCAGACAGACAACCCCAAGCGTTATCCCGGCAAAAAAGAATAGTGCGCAGCAAAAACAAGCTCCTGTGACGAATCACGGGAGCTTGTTTATCAGTTAAGCAATAAGTATGCCTGCTTGATAGGTCAAACCGAAAATATTAATAAAGAAGCCTATCTCACTGCTCCCTCCGTCCTACCCAACATCCCCATGCCGAGAATGACAAACCATGCAACAAAAGCAAGTTGAGAGACAATTACCATAGCAGTTCCAATCAACCAGGGATAGGCCCCAATCAAAATAAGCTGCAGGCTTGCCGAGTACACTTTTTCTTATCACAAGACACAATATGATGGTTGCCATGCTCAGTATGATCGCTACAGAGTGCGTGCCTCCATAGTATATGCTGAGAGCCAGCTTGTAGATATCAGGTGAAAGTTCAATATCAAAAACGGGATAGACCAACAGCCCCAGGATAATGACCAAGACTATATTGACTGGTATGATGACAGCCAAAAGACCGCATCCTAGCGATGTTTTGATTTTATCAACCTTCACTAATATCCGGTACAATGCGACGATTGAGGGTATCGCGATATTGAACCGCCATCCCTTCAGCCGTCTCATCAGATCTGCATTCAACAGCGGGGGCTGGGCATAGGCAGAACAAATAGATGATATTGGGCAAAAAAGAGAATCCCCGAAAGGATCAATGTAATTCCACCAAACTTAATAACGCCGAATTTGGGTTTCATGGGTTTCATCTCAATTCCGTCGAAGAGTCCCTTAAGTAAGTGGGTTATCTTCAAATTTTCCCCATAACAATGGGTACATTTCTTCTAGGTCTTCTTCCTCCCAATCATTTTCAATATTTATTACTTCAAAATTGTAACCTCGAGCTTCCAGCTCATTATAAAATTCAGTGTTTATATCATCGTTGCACTCGAACATACCGGTTTTTTGATAAATGTACGCGTCTGAAGCAACTGACAGCATCTCTTCCAGTTGGGGTGCAAAAACATCCTCTTGCAAATTTTCTTCAGATAAATATTCGGCTAGAAATTCAGGATTTTTTATTACCTGATTGAAAACTTCTTCTCCGCGGGAGATTAACCAACCCCTAAAGCAATCAAATCCATCATCCGAACAGCCTCCCATTACTACAAAAGCTGCCCCCCATAGTGAAGATGTATAGGATTGTTCCATCTTATTCCTAAATTCTATTTCGAATTGAAGGATCTCTTCTTTACTAGACTTTGTTAATTCTTTAGTTAACCATTCAACTTGTTCTTCACCATACTTTTTTGAGTTGTTTATCATTTCCCAGAATAAATCAGTCGTCATTGCAAAGACCCTCCGTTATTATGTTTTCTATTGGGATTACTAAATTTTATATTCAATTAATTTGGATTCAATATATTCCCAAGCACTATCTAGATCTTTAAACACCCATCCAATTTCTTCAATTGTTTTATTGCTTTCTAAGCCAACAATTAGAGTTCTAATAGCCTCTTCTGATCTGCTCCCTACAATTAATGCTACTGGAAACGGTGTATCTGTATATTTTTCTTTTCCAACAAAAAAGACGCTTTCAATTCGATCCCCCCACTCATATGATAGATCGCTTAAGTCAATTATTAGACCCCCAGGTTCCCAAGCTTCTAAAACGGCTTTACCAATTGCACTCATATAAGTTGCATCCGAGTTCCCATCTGATCCATATCCATAATCCCCGATAAATTTTAAAATCATGATTTCGAGATAATTTACTACTCTTGATGTGCCAGTATGTACTTCATATTGGATATTGCTCAGATCCTCAAGTTTCAATTGCTTTGTAAATATGTTCATATGCTCCTCCAAATTGAGACTCGTGAATATTAAGACAAGCTTGTTGCAGCAGATAGGGTGATTTCCCCTCGACTAATCTATTGGATACTTTTTGAATTGTCATGGGGCATTACCTCTTTTAGTTGCGATTTAGGAAAAGAGGTTTCATTTTACAACCATATTGTAAACCATAGAATTCAATGTCTCTTTACTTATCGGATCTATGTTAATTATATGTTTCTCAATATCCAATAAACTAAATACTTTCTCTTCAATGTCAGCCCTTTTATAAAAGTATTCCATTAAATCTTCCCTGTTTTCGACTTCATTCTTCTCCCCATAGCTAGAATTCTTTACATATTCAATCATCCAATCAATCCAGTCAGGATATAAATCATAATTATCTGACAACCGTTCAAATGCAACTTTATCTATAATTCTTTTAGTATTATCTGTGCGCAAATGAAACAACATGGGATTTAGTGGTTTTAAAATATTTGTCATTTTCGCTATACATTCTGAAATATAAGTTTCTGATAAGTTACTGAAACGCAATAATTCATTTATAATATGCTGAAATAAAACACTTTCAAAAATATAAACAATATCATCCTGCAATGCTTTCTCAACAAAATCATTAAACTTCATAAACATTATTCTTACAAAAGTATCACTATTCAATCTTCCTTCATATGCCTGATAAGACTTTAGTTTGTCTAATAATTCATTACTATCATCACTAATGTCCGGGTAATAAATTTGATAGTATTCATCATCAATTCTCTCAACTAAACTTTCAATCAAGCTGGATTGTTCAGGATACTGAATAGTTAGATTCTTATATTCTTCTTCATTTAATAAAGCTAAAAATCTAAGGTCACAGGGATTTCTTTGAGCATAGTCCATGTCCACTTCAAGAAAGACTCTCGAATTGAAACCTTGCTCCCTCAATTTTTCATTTAGCTTCCATGCAGTTGTTGATTTCCCACAACCATGTAATCCTTCAACGTTAATGAACTTTGTTTTCATTTCATACCTCTTTCGTTAAAAAATAGTCCCCAACTTCATACCAGTTGTTAACTCGCACATAACCTGATTCATTGACATTGTGTGGAGCAGTAAATATCACCTAACCATTCAAATTTAGCTTGAAATGAAGATGGATGTTCCATAGCTGCTGTTGTGATATAAATCTCGTAATATTTACTCAATTCTCTGATTACTTTCTGACTTCCCTCCATAACCTTGTGCCTTGCAAGTCCTCAATAGTTAAAGATTCATTGTAACTGGTGTTGTATAAGTGTAAGTGTTTTGCATGAAAATCTGCAATTACCTCGTCCATATCTATTGCTATTCGCTTCAATGTATTCACCCTCAATTAGAGATTATTAAGTAGTTTCCATGCTAGATCGTGTTTAAACGCCTGCTTGATGCATGTTTTTATTATACTATTAAATGGTAGAATATAACTTATTTTTCGAAGTTTGCACTTCTGTCGGTGACCCTCTTCGATCTGTCAACTATGCGCAGGTAATGACAGGACAATATGAAAGAAAAACAATATCATAATATGCAGAGGGGGTGAGTATAAGCCACCCGCTTATAAAATATCTAAAAAACAGTCTGAAAGAAGGCGCTCAACATGTCAAACCAGTTCGTTAGCTTTTCAAAATTCGTCTCAGAGGGCAGCCATTACGAGATTGGCACTAAGCTGGCTCATACACTTCGAAACAACCCGGAGCTTATGAGTATCAATATACAAGGTAATTGTATGGATAGTTTTCTATTAAGAAAGAAACAAACCCTTTTAGATGAATTTTGTCCCGGAGTAAACGAGGAAATCATTGGACTTTCAGACAGCTTAAAGATCCCACTGGGGAAATTGGCTGTATTTGCGGATGATGTAATAGAAGCTGGAGCATGCAGTCAATTCGCAGCTTTGCCAAGTATTACATCTGATGGGCACACTTTAATTGGCAGAAGTTATGAATTTTCAACTGAAGATGAGATGTGTTTGTGTGTAACAAGGGCAGACGGAAAACCTGCGCATATAGGTTTTTCACTGCTATTGTTTGGGAGATTTGACGGAATAAATGAGCATGGCTTAACAGTAAGCATGTCATCTTGTGAATTTGGACAACGCCCTTTTGGTGAAGGACTTTGGTTCCCGTTTGTGCTGAGGTCTTTATTGGATAATTGCTCCTCTGTTGAGGATGCCATATATCTTTTGAAGAATATGCCTATACGAAGCAATGTAAACCTACTGATTGCTGATACTTACGGAAATACCGCAATAGCTGAAACTGCCTGTTTCGGAGACGATAGAAAAATATCTTTTAGAAACAGTGAAGATTTCCTTGTCGCAACAAATCATTATGAGAGCAACGAAATGTTGCCTTATGATAATAATCGCAGAAGGCATTCTGTTATTCGATACAACACTATAAAAGATTATTTTTCAAAAAAGAAAGGATCTATTTCTGTAGAATCAATAAAGACAATACTGGAGGAGAAAGTGCCCAATGGCGTATGTTGCCCATTTTATGAAGATTGTTTAGGAACCTTGCATTCAATGGTTTTTGACACGACGGAGATTAGCGTACAGGTGTGTTTTGGGGCAGCATCTCCGCAAAAATGGGAAAGGATTTCCTTTCATAGTCCAGTTGAAAATTCTAAAATACAAGTCCCCATAAATAACGAGTTCCCCCAAAACCCCAAAACCTTTTGGGAGCACTTAAATCCTGGAAGTATGGACAAAAGCATTACGGTATGAATTGAGACACCCCGTTGATGTAATCAGATTTACATAAATACCACTCATTCAAATGATCATTGTGTCGGCTAAAAAAGAGATGGTTATTTATTCCTGTAAATTACTCCCAATGCCGGCAATAAGAACTGAATATGAACTATCAAAAAAATGCTACGACATGACATGCAAGGAAGCTTGCGCATGATGCCGTAGCATGGATAATACGAGGACCGTGTTTAGATAATGCGAATGAGCGCATGTTGTTACATCAAATAATTACAAACAAACTTTCATTTTAAAAATCATCTACTTGTCTTTTTTCACTTCTTCCATATACGCCCTAAAGTTTTCAACGATTTCTTTTGATTTGGTATGGTGTAAATAATGTGTTCCTTCGAAGGTCATCACTTTTCCATGTACAGAATCTTTTACTTGCTCTTCATGTAGTGTTGACCATCCTTCAATTGCTGCACTATCCGGCTGTAAAAAGAATATAACTGGAAGATTTTTTGGGAATGTTAAATTTTCAGCTGCTTTAAAATTAGGAAACCTACTTTCTATTTCATTCACAATGGTAGGATTTCTGAAGTTTTTGAAAGAAATAATTCTCATTTGTTCTTTTGTTTCATCATCAACTGGTATTGTAGCATATGGGTCAGCACTTAGTTTCATTATCAATCTGGCTAAACCTGATTTTTTGAGTAGTGAAATTGTTGTAGATGATATTGGAGATTCAATAACCTTATCACCGTATTGCTTTGGAGCACTGCTATCGATCCCGACAAATGCACTCACTTCGTGTTCATATTTGTTCACATAATCTAGTCCGTAAATGCCTGAAATGGAGTGACCCATTAGAATATATCGGTCAATTTTAAGACGCTGTAAAGCTTCATGAATTTCACTTACAATATTTCCTATGCTTCGTTCTTTTTCGGTTCCATCACTTAATCCATAACCAAAAGGCTCAATCACTACGACTTTGTAAAATGGTGATAACTCTTCTACTAGCGGCTTAAAATCCAGTGCTGGTGTTCCTGTTCCCAAACCTGGTAGTAGCACGACTGTTTCTTCACCTTGTCCTTGAATCAAGACATTCATATTTTTCCCATCTACTGTTACAAACTGACCATAGGATTTTATTTTTCCTTCCTCTGATTTACTGCTGATCTTATCAACGACAAAAACAATGGCTAGAAAAACGACGATTCCTATAACTAATACTGCTAATACCTTAAGTAAAATGCTAAGTAATTTTTTCATCTTACTAGCTGGTTTTTTGCCTGTTGTTGTATCCAAATCCATTTTCTTCACCTCACGTATTTTCACTCGCATCTTCTCCAGTCGATATTTCTGTATTGGGCTGCCTTATCGAAACATTAAGCTAGCATACACGATAGAGATGTACTCCCCATGACGACAATATGAACTGAATATGAACAAGTAGTACAGGTACGTGTGAATCAACAACTAGCTACGACAGAAAGTCACAGTTCAGTCGATTATTAAAGCTTAAATAATAGTGCACAGAATTGTTGATCACAGAATTTGAAAAAATCTGTCTTTGAAATACCTTGACATAATCGTAGCCGCATATCACTTTCATGCAACCTGATGCCCTTCTGGCCGTATGAACTACAGTAAACTTGGCACATAAGATACTCTAAAGGAGTGAAGCAAATGAAGAAATATGGCTTAAGTCTGCTGCTACTCATCTTGCTGGTTGTACCGGGTTGCGGGATTGCAGAAAAGGTAGGAGACAGCGTCAATTTCACCGCCGATACAGCTTCTTATATGCAAACTTTGACGGAGTTCGGACAAGAGATGGGGACCTGGGCCACGGATGCTGCCACAGACCCGCAGGCCAGGGATGAATTAAAGGATAGGCTGGTTGCCCTCAAGGAACAGATCGTCGAATATGCCAGGCTTCAGGTTCCGGAATATGCGGCAGGCCTGCATCAATCTATTGTCGGATACAATGAAACACTGCAGCAAGGACTGGATCAGGCCATAACCAACCTGGAAGAAGGAAAAGCCGCCTTCGAATCGACAGGTATTCCCGAGACTATAAATCAAGTCAACGAGCTATTGAACCAGATCACCCAGCTCATCCCGCAATAACAGCCTAAATAAGCGCTCAAAGTATGGGAATACATACCTTAAGCGCTTTTTCTTTGTGTCAGCCGCAATCATAAAATAGTGAAAGGTTCTCCACTTCTCTCAAATTTTCATTTATGATGCTTTTTCTGCTTTTTGTACACTAGTTACAATCTCTTTGCTGATAGGAATTACTGCCTTTTTATCTTCTTGCTCTTCAAAATTCCCATGTTTATCTAGCGTATAACAACTCTTTATCAGGTAGCCCTGTTGACAATTGGGACAATGACCAAACTTAAATCCATATTTAACATTAGTATCTGAAGCTGCACCCTCACAAAGCGCCTTTTGTTCAGTGATATACTTTGTTAATCCTTCACCGTTGTTATTCTGTATGTATTGATTGATTTCACTTAATACGGGCTCTATCATTTCATCATTTACGTCCAAAAGTTTATCTTCCTGTAAATACGCTTTGTTACACGAAGAACAATGTGTCTTACCACTTGTCACCAGCAATCCGGCACTTAGACCACCTATTAATAAACCAACACATTGTATGAGGAATTTGCTGATGTTTACCCACTTATTGGGTTCAATATCTATTGCATTGCTCACATGTCCTCTTGAAAATATGCTTAAACTGCTATTATTAAATTTATAATCATAATAGTTCAACAGAGTTATAGGTTCATCTGATTCTCCAAACACAAAATTGCTTATATGCTCCCCCTCAAACTTATAATTAATTTCATTCGATGATGAGACATATGCCATTTGATATTCTCCATACATAAACCCGCTAAATGAAAGTAATATGAAAATAACCGATATTAAGTAGTTGTTTTTATTCGGCTTTAATCCCTGTCTCACAGTTTTAGAAAAATATCCGAAGGTGGCTATACCTCCGAGAATAATCCCCCCTACCGGAATAATGAATAACACAGAAAAGCTAAAAAAGTTAAAACCTAAGAGACTCAAGATAAGCAATTGCACAATTACTGATACTGCCGCTGTTATTACTCCCCAAACCCATTTCATAAATATTACTTCCTCCTCTTTCTGAATAAGATATATTTTAACATCTGATGCAAAATGCCCCAATAATAAAAATTACATCATTTTTCGACAGTTTAATCTTGTATTCCTGCCTTTTCACCTGGCTTGGGCTTCCTGTTTACTCGCCCCTATTTATATTATTAATACAAAATTTTACTTATTAGCAGCTTGACGAGTTTTTCCGATCCATGCTGGAGGGTATATGAGAGCAAGGAATTTTGGAGGCATCGATTAGTCAGCTCCCTGAAGGGGCAGTACAGATGGCGGCTTATTTGGATGCCATTCATCAAGCGGATTTGGCGAGAAATC
The DNA here is from genome assembly GCF_051594305.1 of Paenibacillus sp. IHBB 3054. Classification (NCBI taxonomy): domain Bacteria; kingdom Bacillati; phylum Bacillota; class Bacilli; order Caryophanales; family Paenibacillaceae; genus Paenibacillus; species Paenibacillus sp. IHBB 3054. The sequence continues at coordinate 23,234 of NZ_JBOFBG010000047.1, forward strand.
GTTATTGGAGATTGCGGTTTCGTTACCGCTATGCCTGCGAGGCTACCTTTCGGGATGATCTTGCCAAGGCGATGCCGATGGCTGCCCAATTTGCGTTCTACCTTAACATAGACAGGGAGAAGGCAATACAATATTTCCAAAAATTTTGGATGACAGAGTGCGATGATCTTTCCGACTGTATGGCCTGCGAGCAGAGCTATGCTGTTATGATTTTTTTGCTGATGGGAGATCGGAAAGCGGCGGATGAATATGCGAGACCGCTAGAGGAAGGCAGCATAAAATTATGTCATGATGCACCGCTTCAAAGTTGGCTGGCTTATCTTGAAGATGCACTGGATCGAGGTGATCTCAAGGATGCGGCTGCCAGTGCTAATGCGCTTTACCGGCAGGGAAATGGGGATAAAAGTGAATTGTCTTATATAGGTGCAGTATTGCGTTATTTTGCTTTCACCGATCTTAATCGGGCTGTAGGACTGCTGACCAAAAGGCTAGAATGGACTTTTGACATGTGGGATCGGCAAAAGGTTTACGATTTCTATAAAGGGGCATGGGGCTGCTGAGATCGGTTCACTTTTTGACACGCGTAATAGCTCTGACTATTTTGCACGGGATTTGGAAGCTGCCGAGTGGCTTTTGCTCCAGCACAGCCAGAAGTGATTCAGAGCAGAGCCCTAATGCAGAGAGAGTCGGCAGGTTACCCACATTCTCACTACAAAACGCAGATAGGGTTGTTACCGCGCTATGCGATAACAACCCATTTTCAAACCAAGGAAATCAGTTGACACAGTTACTTTTTAAACAAACACATATTCACCAGCACCAACTTGAATCGTCTTCCCTTTTAATCCGGTGGAATCCGTTTCAAAAATGACCTGTTTGAATTGATTCTCATCCCCTTGCACGAAAGCAAAAGACTTATCTCCAATCTTAAGGGTGAAGGTGTTATTAACCTCTGACTGTTCAATTAGCAGTCCAAATAACGCACCCCAATGTTCAGCGGCGGCTGCAGGATCTGAGACGTGGAATACCGCCCTCACGATTTCCGCATGTCCCGCAGGATGGGATTGAATGACTCCGGATGCCGTTAACCGTTCCAATCGCTCTTCATCCGTCCCGTTCCATTGAATGATAAACGGATAGACCAGTCCTTGAAAGTCTCCATCAATGGTCATCATCCGCCACTCTATTAATCTGCCTTTGTTATCCAGACGTTTACCATCGATTATAGGAGATAATGATAAACCTGCTGCCTTCAAGGAAGCAGCGATTTCTTCAATATCATTCGTCCGGATCACAACTCTGCTTAAGACTTCATGCTCTGGGAGAAGATTAACCGCATCCCTCACTACAACATTGTGCTCGGTTGCCTTCGCTAACTCCAGATTCTCGATGCCGAGAAACTCAAGATAGGTTAGCCCAAAGTAACTTAAAGCATTATAGGTTCCCCAATCCTTATGAGAACCTCCCTTAAAAGCAACCAAACCATGATCGCTGAAGATTTCAACCGGTTTATCCAGGTCATTGACATAGTGTACTAAATGATCCCATTTCAGGGTTGCCATTATTCCTTCACTCCCAGCTCAGTAGTGCGCTTTACGGCTGCCAGAACACTTCTTTGCAGTCCGGCCGCGAAATCACTGTTGTTCAGCTCGTACAAGCCGTGAATGCCAACACCGCCAGGCGAATTATTAATATCAAGCAGTTGTCTTGGATGCAGACCTGTCTGCTGCAGCATCACAACCGCTCCCATAACATTCTCCAGCGCTACCTTCCATGCTTGCTCCCGTGGCAATCCGGCGAGTACCCCCGCATCCGCAAGAGATTCAATGAAATAATAGATATAGTTAGGTCCAGCCACACCGAACCCAGTGAAGATATCTATATATGACTCCTCCAGATATTGTACTTTGCCGAACCCGAGCAGGAACTTCTCAACTTGATCTCGAGTGGCGTAGGCATTTAAAGCTACACCACTATATCCGTAACCCGTATCGGTCAGCGTATTGGGAATGACCCGAATGATTGGGCGATCAGCTCCAAAATATTGTCCTAACTTCACAATCGTTACCCCCGCCACAATCGATACGACTGCGGCAGTAGGTGAAGCGAATTGTTGCACAATTTGTCCGAGTGCAGTCAAATCATCCTGTGGACGAACTGCAACTACAATCAACTCCGCTGTAGACAGGCCTTGCTCCTGCGAACTATCCGTATTTACGCTGTATTTTGTATTCAACAACTGAAGACGGGCTTCATTAATATCGGATACACTGATTTGTTCTGCAGACAGGGTATCATTGGCAATACTTGCGCGGATGATCGCTTCCGCCATCTGTCCTCCGCCAATAAAATGAATCTTTTGCTTGGTCACGTACGTTCACTCCTTACTTAATTATTTTTCCATGCTTCAGGCAAAATGAACCCATTATATTTCTCGATTCCAAGGATATATTCTTCAAACTCTTTGGATTCATAGGCAGCCTTCAAGTCCTTGGCCCACTGGGAATCTTCATCCTTTTTGTTAACTGATACTATGATTCTGTGCTGCATTGGTGTGTTTTCAATTTTGAGTGCATCCGTAATCTTTCTGTCGGGTGAATTCGCAATATAATTACCGTTCACAACACCATAATCCACATCTTGAAGGGAAACCAGAATTTGCGCCGGGTCCAAAATTTTAATATCAATATTATACTTATCCGGCTCCATGCTGTTAATGTTGAAGTCCGCTACACCTGCTCCTTCTTTAATTTTGATCCAGCCCAATTCCTCCAGAATACGAAGTGCACGCTCCTGATTAACCGGATCGTTGGGAACTGCCACCGTTGTACCATCTTTAACATCGTCAAGAGTAGTATGATTTACGGAATAAAGACCTTGTGGAGCGCCTGGCACATAAGCAATTCCTGTCATGTCTGCGTTAATTTCTTTATTAATGGCTTCCATGTAAGCTGTGCTTTGGAATATGCTCGCGTCAATGGAGCCTTCCTTCATCGCCGGATTGACCTGCATGTTTTGCGAGAAGGTTTTAATATCAACGGTATAGCCTTGTTTCTCCAGGATTGGCAGAATCGACTGACGGAATTGTTCCTCATAGGTTCCGACACCGAATCCAACGGTAAGCTTCTTCTTATCTCCAGAACTTTCTGCTTCCTTATTGCCGCAGGCCGTTAACACCGCCAGAACACCTATCAACATTACTAACATTAACTTTTTCATTACCTTCATCTCCTATTCAAATACTGAGTTTTTTAGTTGTTCTAACGCCTCATCTGTAACATTTAGCGGGATCGCACAATTTGGCGAGAGAATAAAAGGCTGGTTTTTCATTAACGTCAAAGCTTCCTTCGCCTGCTTTTGAATTTGATCTATATTGTTTACTGCAAACAATCCATGATCAACGCCACCTACTTTAGTAGCTTTAAGATTCGCTTCTAAACCTGGATTGCCTTCGGCTATAGTATCCCAGCTGATCCCATCAATACGATAATCATTGAATTTCTCCGGCTTTGCATGCGCTCCACAGGTATGAAGGATGTTTTTGCCATAACTTGCGGCCTCCAACACAATAGAATCATAGGGTCTGGACAACTCATCGAACATCGCTTCATCAAATAATCCCGGATGTGCTGTACCTGTCACCGCATAGAACAAACCATCTGAACCCGCTTGCTGCAACTCTTGCACATAATCGGCTAAGGTTAATGAAATAGCATGTAACGCATGGTGTGCCGCCGCTCTATGCTCTTTAAACAACGATTCCAAAGTAACAGGCTGCTCAATGCCAAACACAGTTTTTGTTACATAAGCAGAACGCCCTACGATAAACAGCAACACCGTTAATGGCGAAAATATCGTTTGGATCAGCGGGGTGTCCGGTAACCCTTGACGAATTTTTCTGACCGCCTCTAAATGCTCCAGCAGAGATGCAGTCTGGGTTGCCTTTTTCACTTCAATATCCCACAGGTTATCGGCGGTAGAAATAGCAGTCGTCTTCTGTCTAGGAAAGACGGTCTGATAATCCGTAAAGTCATACTGATTACCCCAGGCTTCAGCTAAATAAGTTGCTCTAGGATTAATTTTGACCCAGTCCCAATCATATTTTTGCGTAAAAGAAATCGTTGTTGCTGCTAAATCTTCTGCATTTTGTTCCTTGTCAATGAAATGACGCCATCCGCTGACAATGTGACGATCCGCCCGTTCTCCGGACAATATTGCTTTAAACCGATCTTGCTTACTCCATTCACTCATCTGCCAATCCCTCCATGTCTCTGTAATAACTAATAGCGGCGAATTTTTCTTGCCAGCTTGTTACCTAAAGATTGAATGCCTTGCACCAAAATGATGAGAATAAGAACGGTGGCTACCACAACTACGGTGTCAAATCGCTGGTATCCATAGACTATGGCCAAGTTGCCGACTCCGCCGCCGCCTACTGTTCCGGCCATTGCAGTTGCACCTATCAATCCGATCGTCGCTGTTGTCAATGACAGGATTAAGGATCCGACCGCTTCCGGCAACAAAAAGTACCAGATGACTTGAAAGGGAGTAGCCCCCATCGCCTCTGCGGCTTCAAGAATTCCCGGGTTCACTTCAAGCAGCGAGTTCTCTACCAAACGTCCTATATAAGGCGCAATATAGATAATCAGCGGTACGATCGCTGCGCTTGTCCCAATCGAAGTATGCACAATGGCCCGTGTAAACGGAACAATCGCAACCAGCAAAATAATAAAAGGTAGAGAGCGAATGATGTTGATCATCGGATTTATGATGGCGTAAAGGGCTTTGTTCTCCAAAACACCGCCTGGACGAGTAATTACAAGCAATATCCCGATTGGAATCCCAAGCAGGGAACCAAGAAACAAGGAGAACCCTACCATTTGAATCGTTTCTATTATGGCCTGCATAAATTGTTCACTTGTTACTGTGGTCGAAAACATAAGATTCTACCTCCTCTACACCGACTCCGCTTCTTTTCAGGAAAGCTAAAGCATTGTTAATCTCTGATTGCTCTCCATTTAATTGAATGATCACTGTTCCGAGTGTCGTTTCTTGAATCTCTGTCATATTCGCAAATAAAATATTGACCTTTATCTCGGAAGAACGAATCATCTCATACAGAACGGGCTCAGATGCATTTTCACCAACAAAATTAAGTTTATAGAGCAGACTTCCATGTTCTGCTTTTATTGATTTTTGAACGCTGGACGTCATGCTGTTTTGAATAACGGTCTTCACAAAATTTTGCGTGGTCTCATGTTTGGGTTGACCGAATACATCCAGCACGCTTCCTTGCTCGATGATCCGTCCCTCTTCCATCACAGCCACCTTGTTGCAAATCTCTTGAATGACAGACATTTCATGCGTAATGATCATCACCGTAATGTTGTATTCCGCATTGATTTTTTTCAAAAGCTGTAAAATAGATCGTGTTGTCTGTGGATCTAAGGCAGAAGTCGCTTCGTCACACAGCAGGATAGACGGATTCGAGGCAAGCGCTCTGGCAATCCCGACCCGCTGCTTCTGTCCACCTGATAATTCACTCGGGTAACTTCCAGCCTTGTCACTTAATCCGACAAACTCAAGCAGCTCCTGTACCCGCTTGCGGATTTCATCTTTATTCTTTTTCAGCAGAACGAGAGGAATCGCGACATTATCAAATACTTTTTTAGATTCTAACAGGTTAAAATGTTGAAAAATCATGCCGATATTTTTCTTGGCCGCCCGCAGCTCTTTATCGTTGTATGTTCCCAAATCACGCCCGGCTACAAGAACCTGGCCCTTTGTGGGTCTTTCCAAATAATTGACTAAACGGATTAATGTGCTTTTTCCCGCACCACTATAGCCGATAACCCCGAAAATATCGCCTTTTTCAACCTTCAAATTGATCCCTTGCAGAGCATCAATCGTAATCTCTTTGCGAGTGAATGTTTTGTACACATTCTTTAATTCAATCATGTTCATTCCCCTCAATCATATTGTAGATTTAAGATTTAGGATTAAGCCTTCTCTTGCAGCTTCTGAAGTGCTTGCTCTGCCAATGAAGCAAAATATTTAGCCGCAGGCAGTATAGCTGCCTCATCCACATCGAAACGGGGGTGATGCAAAGCATAGGCCGGCCCCGTTCCGATATTTACAAAAGCACCCGGTATCTGCTGTAAATAGTATGAGAAATCTTCTCCCCCCATTTGCGGCGGGATATCATGCACATCATATCCGGCTTCTAAGGCGACTTCTTTGGTGAAGTCAGCCCAGTCCCCATGATTGATAGTTGCTGGCGGGCCTGGATACCAATGCAATTGCGCCTCAGCCCCGGCTCCTGCAGCAATCCCTTCGATAATTCGGGTTATTTGTATAGGAATCTGACGGCGGATCTCTTCATTGTAAGTACGTACCGTACCTTCTAATTCAACTTTTTCCGGCAATACATTCCATGTGAAGCCTCCGTTAATTCTGGTAACACTTAACACAACCGGCTCTAAAGTATTATTTTGGCGGCTTACGACGGTTTGCAGCATTGTAACAATTTGCGCAGCGGTCACAATCGAATCCACACCTTTTTCCGGAGTAGCAGCATGAGCGCCAACGCCTTTTACAGTGATTTCAAACCGGTCAACACCTGCCGTTAAAGCTCCCGATCTCGTTCCAAAAGATCCTGTTGGCAAGTCTGGTGAGTTATGCAAACCAAATATAGCAGCTACATCCTTGAGGCCTCCTGATGCTAAGACACCTTCCGCCCCGTGTCCTGTTTCTTCTGCCGGCTGGAACAAGACTCTAACTCTTCCCGGCAATTCACTTTCACGCTCCTTCAACAACAAGGCAGCGCCTAAGATGGTAGCGGTGTGAAAGTCATGGCCACATGCATGCATTTTTCCAGGAATCTCTGAGGCAAAAGGTAATTCCGTTTGTTCTTCTATCGGAAGTGCATCAATATCACAGCGAATGGCCACAACAGGCCCGTCACCTTGTCCAATCTCTGCGATAAGTCCAGTCTCTAAAGGGAGGTCTAAAATATGTATATTGGCAGTTGTCAGCCATTCCCGCAGTTTCTCTGTTGTTCTGAACTCTTCATATGCCAGCTCTGGTTCTCGATGCAGGTTTCTTCGAACCTCTATCAATTGACTAGCTAAAGCTTGATCAATCTTATGCAGTGGCTTCATAGGTGAAGTAATCCCCTTTCGTTATGGACCGATATGGTCTATCTCGTTTTCTTCCATCCCTTTGATTCGCGCAAGCGCAGTAGATAAGCTACTTAAAATATGATCCCGCATAGCTTTTTCTGCACCATCTTCATTTTTGTCAGCTATCATTTGCAGGATATAATTATGTTCTTCATCCGCCTGTGTGTTCCAATCTCCATGCATGGAGACATAGCGACAGTAGCGAAGCGAATGATCTCTTAATTGATTCAGAACTTTCTCAAACGTTCTAAGTTCACTGATTTCAGATAAATAATCATGGAACTCAAAGCCATAGGATACAAAATCCTGTTTGTCACCTAGCTGGAAGGAATGTTTGATTCGCTCCATCATCGTCGTTAAATGTAGAATATCTTTATCTGTAGCATGCTTAGCTGCACTTCTTGCAATATAGCCTTCAAGCATGCTGCGAATCAGAAAAACCTCTTCCACCTCTTTGATAGTTACGGAGGCTACCCGCAACCTTCCATTCGGCTGACGAACGAGAAAATCCTCATTCTCCAATCTCTGAATGGCCTCTCTTAAAGGAGTCCGGCTGACCCCGAGCAACGCCGCCAAATTTTCTTCATTTACCGCTTGATTCGGCTCTAACTCACTATCAATAATTTTTTGTTTTAATGCATAGTAGGTATTATCCTTTGACAACCTTCGTGATCGTATCACCATACCTATATTGCTCCTCATCGATAATTTGTGAGTGGCTTTAAATATATTTGTATAATTGTATACAATTATTAATTTAATAGATTAAATAGAAGATTATTTTAAAACACGTCTCTGTTTTCCAAGCTTTTTTCATACTATAAACCTATTATTCCCCCTAGTCAAGTGGGTATTATGGGTGAATAAAAAACTGTCGTATATCTTTCATTAATTTTAAATGCCCCGATAGTTACTTCAGCAAAAAGAGCAAATCCGCAACAAAAAAAGCCCATGTGACGAACCACATGAGCTGCTTGCTTAGATTCAGTTAAAGTCATGCTTAAGATTAATTGACCAGTCAGGGTGAGGAACGCTTGCCACATTCTTCACAAGTTTGACTTCCATTTCCGCACGGGGTTCAAAAAGCCATAATACTCCTTCCTATTATATCCATAATATCGGTTTCAACAAAAAAACTGTATAGTAAATTCAATGTCTATCTTATACATTTAGTATATTGTATATAATAGAAACAACTATGTAGGAGCGATGAAAGTGAAAAGATTTTACATAATAATTGCTATAGTTTCTTTTGTTGTGTTCTCGTTTTTAATCTTTCGAACTTATGAAAAAGAAATTTTCGGGTTCAATCAAATATCTTCTAAAGAATATGATGGGAACAACGTGGAAATCAAGCGAGATAAATATAACTTGCGGAATTTTGAGTGGTCCGGAATCTTTCCTTTATACGGCGGCTTTATCTCTGATCCTCATTTTTTGTATTCGGAGTCCGTTGATGTAACAGGGTATCTGTCTTCAGTTTTCCATGATAAGAGTGTTAGATACCAGTTAATCGATGTTAATCCTTTTTTCAATAACAAAACCAGCGAAAATATATTAGCTATGGAAATTGAAGGGTTTCCATATGAATATAGGCTTAGAGTTCCCGAAGATTCATATCTTAGTACTTTACAACATGATGAACCAATGAGCGTATTTCTTTATAACGAAGATACCTTATATTTTGTTCTGCAGTACGGGTTCTCGGAGGGGGAATTTCTGATCTATGAGGTTGGTTCCCCTTTCGCTGAAGATAAAGAGCTTAATTATCACTTAATTGATATTAAGGAAAGTCGTATCCTAGAATCTTTAGATTTCCCTCTTTCGCCAGATCAAATTGACAAGCTAATAACACATACTTACAGTTCATTCTATCAGCTGTATACACAATATTTGAATCCAGATTATGCAATGAATCAGGTGGAATCGCAAAAGGACAGCCGCATACACCTACCCGTGTATTACGGCGCTAATTTGAATATTAATCGTAACGAAATGAAGGGTATTCGTAATGAAGAGTTTAATTTAAGAGTTCAAAATCGATATGAGTTTATAACATCAAGTCAAAATGTTGAAATTGCGAATTCCCCGGATACTGAGAAAATGGTTATAAAATCATTGCATAGCAACTACTATGATTTCTCATTCCTTGGTGATTCATTTGAGTCATCAGAGTTCTCCATTCGTAATGAAACAAAGCTTGTCCTCATTGACCGTGATTACAGAGACAGGTTGTTAAGTTATATAGATCAATATAAAAAGCTGCGTAAAAATGAGACTAAAACAACTTCTTATTTTACAGAAGAGACTCCTTTTAGGGTTGAAATCATTACACAATTTAACGATGAAATGACTATCGATAGATCAGTTTTGTCTGCATTGATATTTCCTAATACCTTTCCTCAGACAAGAAAATCAATGAATTCAACCGAATATGCTTTGCCAAACAACGCATTTGAGCATTTATTTATTTTGGATTTTAACGATGGATATTCATTAAAGCTCTCCTATACTGAAGTACAAAAGCTAGAAGATTATTTAAGGGAAATTAAATAGGGGCTAAGAATCTCCAATCAGTAAAAGAGACCAAAAGCCACTAACGCAGGTTAGTGGCTTTGTCTGTTCATAGCTTGCAATTTTATCATTACATCGAAATAGGACCCACTACCGGATGAGGAACATATGGCTCTTCCAGCGAAGCAATTTCTTCAGTTGTTAACGTGATGGAAAGAGCGGCTACGGCATCTTCAAGGTGAGACATTTTCGTTGCACCGATGATGGGGGCTGTTACTGGTGATTTCTGCAACACCCAGGCAAGTGCAATTTGAGCACGGGGAACGCCACGTTGTTCTGCGATTGCTGCAACTTTCTCTACAATCAACCGGTCCGTATTTGCAGTCGCATCATATTTAGATTTCTGGACTTGGTCGGTTTCGGAGCGATGTGTGGTTTCCGACCAATCACGCGTCAATCTCCCTGATGCAAGTGGGCTATATGGAATCACAGCGATTTTTTCTTCCTTACAAAGCGGCAGCATCTCTCTCTCCTCTTCACGGTATACGAGGTTGAAATGATTCTGCATGGATACAAACTTAGTCCATCCATTGTTCTCAGCTACATGTAATGCCTTTAGAAACTGCCAAGCGTACATGGCAGAAGCACCAATATATCTTGCCTTCCCGGCCTTAACAACATCATGCAATGCTTCCATCGTTTCTTCAATGGGAGTATTGAAATCCCAGCGGTGAATCTGGTACAGATCCACATAATCTGTTCCCAGTCTCTTAAGACTCTTGTCTATTTCACTCATGATCGCCTTTCGCGAGAGTCCGGCACCGTTTGGACCTTGATGCATTCGGAAATAAACTTTCGTCGCCAGGACAATTTCATCTCGATTAGCATAATCCTTTAAAGCCCGTCCAACGATTTCCTCGCTTGTTCCGTCTGAATATACATTCGCTGTATCAAAAAAATTGATCCCATTCTCCAGAGCTTGTTTAATAATGGGACGACTCCGCTCTTCATCAAGGACCCATGGATGGACCCATCGTTCTGCTTCACCAAAGCTCATACAACCCAGACATAGCCGAGAGACATCCAAACCAGTATTTCCGAGTTTCACATATTCCATTTGATTGTTCCCCCCATAGATATTGTTTCCTTCAAATGTAGTTTACTCCTTGGAGTTAACTCCAAGGCAAGCGATTTTATTACATGCTGCGGATGAATAGATGTCTTCATTGACCATAGCCGCTAAGCGCGGTAATCGTTACGCTTAATAGAGCAAAAACAATATAGAGAGGATGAACCTGATGTTGGAACACCATAGACAGACAATGGAGAATTTCGTGAACAAGCTGAAAGTTGACGCTTCTTGTCTGGCGGTCATCACCTCTGGGTCGGTTGCCCGGGACCGGGCGAAGGAAACTTCCGATGTGGATGTCCATCTGGTGGTAACTGATGAATCCTACGAAGCGCATGCAAGAAACAACAACCTGTCTTATGTGGACCGGGAGGCCAGCACATATGAAGGCGGGTACGTGGATGTGAAGGTGATTAATCTCCACTTTCTGGAGCTGGCCGCTGAGCGCGGTAACGAGGCGACACGGTATGCGTTTACCGGTTCGCAAGTGCTTTTCTCAAGAATACCTGAACTGAAGCGTCTTGTAGCTCGAATCCCCATTTATCCCGAAGGGAACCGTGAGCGCAATTTGCGGGACTTCAGCGCGCAGATTCACCTGTATGCTTTTTATTTCGCCAAGGAAGCCGCCAAAAATAACGATGCCTATCTAATGGCGCATACGGTAAGCAATCTGGTATTTTACAGCGGACGGATGATCCTGGCCTATAACCGTATGCTCTTCCCTAGCCACAAGGCCTTGCTCGATACGGTCGAGACCGCGCCGCACAAACCAGAGGATTTCAAACAGCGGGCTACAGAGCTTCTACTCAATCCGAATGTCAATAAAAGCACACGGTTTGCAGCGATGATGCTCTCTTTCCACAACCCCGGGCTTTCCTCTGACCAGGCACTGGGAATCTATGTAAAGAACAATGAGCGCAACTGGATAGACCAGCCGCCTCCCTTGTCAGACCGTTAATCCGTACAAAAAAACAGTCTGATCCCTAGACCAGCAGTTCTGGCCACCGGATGCAGACTGTTTTCTTATTTACCTATAGCTCCAGGCCTGTTGGGCCACAGCCATCATTCGCGCTTGAAGAGTTACCCGTTCCAAGGAACGCTCCAGTCCAGCCTCACGGGTCCCGTCCATTATTTCAGCGAAAGCTCGAAGCTGGTTCACGTAATAATTCATTGGTTCAAAATCTTGAACTGTACTGCGGTCATCCGGCAGATCATGGCGTATTTTCATAGGATAGAATCCTTTGAGCGGCCGTAAGAAATCGGGTACCGTCAGCACCGTCTGATCAAAATAAAGGGTATGCGAGGCACGGTAAGGCAGCTCAAAGGAGATCAGACATTCCGCATCCAGCCCGCTGTCATACTTAAGCGATGCCTGAAAGGTCCAGTCGCAGCCGTCCGGACCGTCAAATTTCGACTGCCCGGAGATTTGCACATGTTGAAGCCCCACTATGTTCTCCACGAACTGTAGCCAGTAACAGCCCAGATCAGCAAAGGCACCGCCGCCTTTTGACTTGATGCTGCGGTAATTCCCGGAATGTTGGTCCTTGGCAGGAATGGTTATGCGGGTCTTCAGACTGCGCAGCTGGCCATATTGACCGGAAGCAATGATGGATTTGAGCGCCTGCTGCCAAGGATGATGAGCCACCATCAGGCCTTCGACTAGCTTAGGGGCTGCGGGCTGTGCCGAAGTCGTCCTCAATTGATCCGCCTCTGCAGGAGTCAAGGCAATTGGCTTTTCGACCAGCACATGCTTACCAGCCGCCAGTGCCTTGAGGGCCCACTCTGCATGAAGATCGTTGCTGAGAGCGATATATACCGAATCCAGCTCCTTCATTTCCAGCAACGCCTCAAGACTGCCTGCAACATGGGGGATGTTGTATGCGTGAGCCAGTTCCACGGCCTTCTCCGGGGTGCGGTTGGCAATAGCGGATACGGTAATATCATCAACATAACCAGCCGGTTCCAGTAGGGCAGTCCTGACGATATTCGAAGCACCGAGAATGCCGAGCCTGTAAGAACGTGTCCCGCCTTCAGTCCTCATACATGTGTCAGTGCCGAATAGGTATTCAGGTACAGCACATTGCACTTGGAGCAGGCCGGGGACAACCCTTCATCCAGAATCCGCCGCAGCCGGTCATAACGCTCGGAGTTCCAAATATCCGTTAACGTTTGTTCGTTTACATTGCCGATGGACAACTCAGAAAAGAACTTGCAGGCGCTCACATCACCATTCGGGGCAATATCGACCCGGGTGCTAAGCGCCAGACATTTCGAGGTGCTGCGGGACGCCATTGGCTTGCCGGCCACGAAATCCTCGATCTCATCGAAGTCCAGTCCCGGCTGGTAACGGATGCGGGTATTTTTCCAGGTGTGGGCATTGATCCGTTTCAGGTCTTCTGTCAGCCTGACCACATTGTCAGGTTTGATATGATACTTGAAGGCATGCCAGCTGCTGCGGTGGTCCGGGCTCAGCTCGGCAAGCCATTGGAAGCGCTCGTCATAGAACCGGTCCATTTCCAGACTGGTCTCACTGGATATATACCAGGGGAAGCAGAGCAGCACCAGATCGACACCCTTTTGCTCAAAGAATTCCACCATTTCGTACAGCTTGCCGATCATATTGTCATTGATCACATTATGCACTGATATTCTGCCTCTGAACTTCCCTTGCTCCCGCAAGGCAAGCAGCCGGTCCACAGCCTCGACCACTTTTTGAAAAGAGCCTTTCCCCCGCAGCAGATCATGTTCTTCCTCAAAGCCCTCAATCGGGATCAGCAGTTCCAGATTGTCCGAGATCGCACACAGCTCCTCTTCATATTTAGAGAGAAGAAGGGCATTGGTGCAAATCGTCGTATCTCTGGGGTGCGCTTTGAGGAGCTCCAGAATTTGCTGTGTATCGCGGTGAAACAACGGCTCTCCGCCCCACAAGTACAGCCTGGACTGTGCTTCATCGGTCTCCTCCAGCAGTTCGCGGATCATGTCCAGCCTCATGTCTAGATTCTGCTCGGTTTTGTCCATATCATGGTGATAGCCGGATTCATTCCACTGATAGCAATGCTTGCAACGAAGATTACAACGGTTAGTCAGCTTGAGCGACATAATTTCCGGCATCACGGTCTTGAAGCCGGGATCAAGCTTCCGCTCTCTATGAGGAACGACTACATTTTTGATGGTGCGTTTCAGCGCTTCAAAGGACTTGGCGTCCAGCGCTACTTTGCTGCTTGGTTGCATTAGCTTCTCCCTTCTGCTGCATACAGATGTTCTGCATAGCTTTTGGCATAATCAGGATACCGTTCTCTGGACGTTAAGATGTTCTCCGATAACCTCCGCAGCAGTTCACGGTCAAAGCCAGCCTGCTTCCACTCCTCATAACGGATACCGAAGCCAAGCTCGACCCAGAGATCACTGTTGATTTTCTCATGGGGACCGAACGGGTCCAGCAGCACGAGCGGAGTCCCGCAAGACAGTGAATCGACCAAGGCACCACCACCCGGCTTACTGATAACTGCGGAGGCCTGGCGGATGACACCATACATGCCTTCTTGATAGTTCTGACAAGGCGGGAACCGGTTCTTCCCGCTGCCGCTCACCTTGGCAAAGGGAGGGAAGCTGTAGTGTCCGCTGCTGTCACGGAGCCATGTCCTCCACTGCGGATCATTCATATAGTAGTGTCTTCCGTGGATTTCTTCGCCAATCTCCTCATTGCTGTAAGCAGCTATATCAAGCAGGTAGCCCGCTGCCTCCAGCTCAGCGAATTTCTCGCGGAATGTTCCGATTCCCCAACCTCCGCCATGCACAACCAAACGGCCATTCCTTGCTGGCATGGGCAGCGGCTCGATACCTGTGTCAATTCTGCACAGCACCTTCCGATTCACAAGGTCATACATGTTCACTTCACGGTAGCCCTGCGCATACCCGGGGTTCAGTCTGCGGAGGTTCTTCCAGGAAGGAGAGAGGTCCGCATCAATATAGAGCAAATCGGCCAAGACTTCATAAGCCGCTGTGTCCCGGTACATATCCAGTACATGAACCCAGTGTCCGGAGAGTGTAATGAAATGCTGCCTTCCTTCCCCGCGCCAACGTTCAAATAACGCTTTGACCACAGTGGGGTCAAGGCTGTTGCGGATATCCCCCGGTATTTTTTGCGAAGTCAGCGCCACGGCAAAATTCTCCCTGTAAGCTTTGCGGCTGTTATCTGTCGTCTTCTTCTTATCCTCAAACATTAAGGTTTCGAAGACCTCCACCTCCGCCTTGATTCCCAAAACCTTCAGCGCCCGTTCAATCAGCAGGCCAGGGACATAAAAGCCCAGCCCAAAGCCAGAACATAGTATTGTCACTGTATCCTTCATTGGCTGCTTCCCTTCATTTCCGCAAAATAGTATATCCGCTGCTTTGCAGCGCCTCGTCCAGCTTGACCGACAGCTCCTTCTTATGCGCAGTATCGCGGTAAGCGAGCGCCGCATACAGCTTGCCTTTGGTGCCTGCGGAGTGCTCCTTACCCGGCGGATGAAGCGTACCTGAAGTTAAAGGAATCACGCCTTCCCCGTTTCCCGCGCCGAACAAAATATTCGCTTGCTCCAAATGCCGCAGCAGCACTTCATAAGAGGCTTGCCCCATAGAAACCAGCGGAACCTGAATCAGAACCGTATGGATGTCTTCCCGGTTCAGATACCGGTCTACGCTGTGCTTGATCAGACTCATCGATTTCCGTGCGTTAATCTCGACCAGAGGCGCAATTGAGCCGTCGCGCAGCAGCATCGAATCCACACAGACGTCGCCATAATAGCCATCCTCGTAGAGTTTTCTCCCTATACTGTGCATGATTTCACAATAATTCTCCTGCTCCAGCCTATCCAGCAGCGCTTTGCCGGGAGACTGTGATTCTCCGAAGGCAAACCCATTGTTCACCAGTTGCTGCACAGACACAATGGAGATTGCACCTGCTTGATCAATATGAAATTGACAGGAGAAGTCCATTTCACGGTCGAGCAGCCGCTCCAGCACAAAGCGGATTCGCTTCTCCTTATTCCTGCCGGATTCCAGATACCCGGCAATTCTGCGCAGGGTCCGCTCGGAATCTACCAGCTGGTTTCCTTTGCCGGAAACACCATACTCATCTTTGATCAGGAACGGGCCCTTCTCCAGCAGTTGCAGCCCGGTATGCAGCAATTCCTGGACGCTGTCAACCGCTAACCCTACGTTAGGCAACGACAATCTGTCCCGCATCGCAATCGAGTAGGATTTGGTGTTCACGCTGCGTACCGTCTGCTCGTCCGGCAGCTCGGGCTGAAGGTGGTAGCGCCTTAGGGCATTCTGTGTTCCGGGAAGCACGGCAAAAGGGGAAAGGGACGCTCCCCCGGGTATCATCCTGGCTAATGGGTCTTCCGGGTCCAGTCTGTCCAGCAGCTCAAATATATTCAGACTCTCCTGCGCAGCACCTTCCTCTTGCAATGTCATCGGATACACATTGGTAGTGAATGCGTAGCCGAGGGAATGCAAATAATCGACCTGCGCTTTGTTCATGCCGTAACGGGTCAGCAGAACATCGCTGCTGCCGCAGAATACAAACAGCATTTCATCCATAGCCTGCACAATGGACATCCCGCTCAGGTCGGGAATGGAAGGCAGCGCGGCGAGGTCTTTCTCCCGCCAGTATCGTTCCGACTCAAAGCTGCCGCAATGCACCGTAGTCTTCATTGTCCGGTAAGTCCGGCAACATAACCCGTGAAACGGTCTACCGATTTCAAATGCTCCAGATCAAAGGTATCGAAATCAACTTCGACATTGAACTCATCTTCGATCCTAAGAATAAAATTAATAATCTGGAGCGAATCCAGAGCAGCGTCAATCGTCAAATCGGAGCTGCCGTCAAGCGTTTGCAACAACGCAGGATCCCCCTTGATTTCCGCTATGATTTCAATAACTTTTTGCTGCATGTGTATACTCCTTTCTCTGTGCTTACTTGGATGGAATGAAA
This sequence comes from Paenibacillus sp. IHBB 3054, assembly GCF_051594305.1. Taxonomy (NCBI): domain Bacteria; kingdom Bacillati; phylum Bacillota; class Bacilli; order Caryophanales; family Paenibacillaceae; genus Paenibacillus; species Paenibacillus sp. IHBB 3054. The sequence continues at coordinate 40,035 of NZ_JBOFBG010000047.1, forward strand.
AGAATATACCAAATTTAAAACTGTTAATATATGGTTGAATGCGCCAAAATATTCAGTTATACTAGATGGATTCCAGACTACTTATCTTACTTATTCTTCTACTTCTAGCTGAAACGGAGGTTCGTCTATGGAGGTTTTTCCGGTAGTTGCTGGGGAATATCTATTTGACACAAATTCACCGGTTCAAGTGTTGCTGACCGAAGAATCGCTCACATCTGTTCTCCACCAGCATGATTTCATGGAGATCGCATATGTGCTTGAGGGAGAGGGCATTCAGCTTATCGACGGGGACAAGATACAGGTTGCAAAAGGTGATCTGTTTGTCATCCCGCCTGGGGTATCCCATGTGTTCCAGCCCCGGGATCTGAGTGGAACACAGCGGCTGCGGATCCTGAACTGTATGCTGAGTCCGGAGGTGTTCAAGCTTCCTGCCGCTTTGCCAGCGCTCTTCACCGGGCCGTTCGAAGAAGAACAGCAACGCCGGTTACGGTTGCTGGAAGAGCAGAAATCCTGGTTCGGATACCACGAGCAGGGAATGGAACTGGAGGCCTTGTTCTGCCGCATGCAGGACTTACATAATAACAGCCCGTCGGCAGATCCATTGAGGCTGTATCCCTTATTGTTTGAACTTCTAAGGATTGTCGAGCCTTGTGCGGGAGTTCCTTTCTCAGACCGTTTACAGCAGGCTGATGATCCGCTGCATGATGTAATTCTATATATGGTCAGCAATTTTAAGCAGAGAATTTCATTGAAGGAGATCAGCCGCTATATTTCCATGAGCTCACGCCAATTTCAAAGACTGTTCAAATTGAAGACCGGCAAATCCTATATCCAGGTGTTTCAGGAAATACGTATGAAATACAGCTGTGCACTGCTGATGTTCACAGACTTTGGCATTCAGAAGATTGCGCTTGAGGTCGGGATCGGAGATATGAAATACTTCTACCGTTTGTTCCGCGAATACAGCGGGATGACACCGGGCAATTACCGTAATTGGGGGCACAGCCATTTCTCAATTGGCAAGGAGATGATAAGTTATGCTGAACATCCTGCCCGTTAAAAGCACCCCCTACCCTACACTTCGCAGCTGTATCGATGACTGTATTCAATCAGTGGCTGAATGGCAGGGTAAAGACAGCAAGTACATGTACGGCAATGCCTGGCAGTTCTCCTTCAAGCAACAACAGTCTTCAGAACAGTCCATCATCGACCGGGTATCTACTCCGCGAATCAGCAAGGAGTATCTGGCGGCTTATCATGGGATAAATTTCACATATGTGAACCGGGAAGAGCCGGCGATGGACAAGTCTTTTCTGCTTGATATGCTAGAGAAGCGGCTCGCTGGCGGCATGCCTGTTCTGGTAGGATTCGATTCCTATAGCTGCCCCTGGTGTCTGGCCTACCGTAAGCTGCATACTTCACATGCCTGTCTGGCTGTAGGCGTCGATCGTTCAAGCCGGAAAATTTATTTAACGGATGGCTACTACGGCCGCCCCCTGGAATCGGTGGATTTGGATGAATGGGAGTCCGCCTGCCATTTCTTCGCAGAGTTCAGCCTGTGCGAGCCATCGCGCCCCCTTGGGCAATGGCGCCTTGCCCTTGAGCATACGCTGCTGAATCAAGAGCATGAAGTCCAGCCGCTCCAGGTTGCGGAGCATCTAAGGGCCTATGCTGATGCCTACCTCGAGACAGGAATAATCGCAGAGAACCCTGAGGAATATAGTGCCTATTTCTTGCTGGCTGCCAACACCCTTCCGATCACACGGATAAGGTACAGCCTTTTCCTGAGTGCCATTTCCGCTGATCAAGAAGTGCCTGAGCTTACCCGCATTGCCGAGGGCTACCGGATTGCCGGGGAGATGTGGAATATGGTGAATCAATTTATGATAAAGGTGATGTGTTCGGGTAACAAACCCGCACAACGCGGCAAAATCCATAAGAAAATGCTTGAAATCATTCACTCGGAAGAAGAGCTGCTGCTTGAGCTGGTGCAATTAGTGAGCAAACCCGTATTCAAGAGTTAGATTTCCCATAGAACCCACTACAAATAGACCGCTCCTTATTAGGAACGGTCTTCTCTTATTACGCTTAGATCAAATAGATTTTAAGAATTCGTTAACGGCTTGAGTTTTTTTATCTCTGTTCAAACAACTACTTCTCTAATTGTTCCATGACCAGTGCAATGAACGACTGAACATAACTTTCCTGCTGTGCCTTGGGCTGCTGGCCATCCATATTGAATGCTTGGTCACAGTGTCTCCTGTTTCAACCTTGGCTAACGTCCCCTGATCAAGATAAGGCTGTGCCAACAAGGAAGAGACAAAGGTAATTCCATAACCGGCTATCACAGCCAGAATCGTCTCGTTCACTCCATTAAATTGCAGTTCGATCTTGGGTTGCCCTACTTTTCTGTCTTCACACAGCCGAAGCAGTCTCTCTCTGGCCGCACTACCTTCCTCTCTCATAATAAACGCCTCCGATACCATGTCTTCAAGACAGACCTGCTGCTTGGCAAAAGGGTGCCCGGAAGAAACCACAAACACGTACTCATCCTTGTACAATTCGCGGTATTCAAAGTTTCCCGTATTATGGGAAGGGAATTCCATATCACTGTAAATAGCCACGTCCGCTTCAAAGTTTATTAATTTTTCCATAGTTTCGTAAGAATTGGCGGTCGAAATCTGAATCCCAAGGTCGCGAAACCGTTGTTTAAATAAGGATGCCCATCTGGGAATGAGCAGGCTTGTGGCAAGGTAATTGCCTGCGATACGGATATTCCCCATCGGAAATTTGTGATAATCTTCAATCATTTGCTCTATTTGTTCACCCATGGCAAACAGTTTCTCAAGTGGCTGGATCAGCCTGTGTCCAAGTGGTGTGAGCGCCATCCTCTTCCCTCTCACTTCTAATAACGTAATGTTATTCTCCCGTTCAAACTTACGAATCTGTGCGGATATCGCGGGTTGGCTGATATGCAATCGCTCCGAGGCTTTGGTTACACTACCTGTTATCGCCACGTAATAAAACAATCTCAATACATGAAAGTTCATCTGAATACCTTCCTAACGATATGAATGGAACACTGTATTTGTGCAAACAGGAATTCGCAACTATAAATATACATTATGAATATTAATTATTATATAATGTTTATTTATATTCTCTTATTTTATACTTACAACTATAAATAAGGGAGGCTTCGAACATGACAGAAACCGTATTATATTTAACCCGCCATGGGCAGACAGAATGGAATTTGCAGAAAAGAATGCAAGGGCATCAGAATTCAGCTCTTACTAACCTGGGAAAGCAGCAAGCTGAATGGTTGAAGGAACGTTTAGAGGGAGAGAACTTAGGCGCGATCTATTCAAGTAGCAGTCTAAGAGCAGTGCATACCGCGCAAATTTTGAGGGGAAATCGAACGCTGCCTATTCAACAGTTGGATGAGCTGATGGAAATCAATATGGGGATATGGGAAGGAATGAAAACCGAGCAAATAGAGCAAGATTATCCCTTGCAATATGCTCGATTTTTCACCAGTCCTGATCTATATGTTCCTGTCAGCTTAGGCGAGACGTATAAACAGCTGGAACAAAGAGTGGTTCCTGCTGTTGACTGCATCCTTAACGATAACCCGGGACAGAAGCTGCTCATCGTTACACATCGAATAACCTTGAAAGTTATAATGGCTCATTTTCTCAATAAATCACTGCGGGAAATCGGGGAAATGCCGGATATTTTCTCCACTGCTTTATGTAAAGTACAAGTAATAAATGGAATACCATACGTCGATTTGCTGGGTGATACTTCACATTATCGTGGAGCACAGAACCAGGAAAGCAAAATCGGTAAAGCTACTTGTTAGCAAATGGGAGAACGGTTCAGGTTGAGTTAGGTCAAATTGCTTCTAAGGACTCCTATCTTTTTCAAATTCAATATAATTGATAACATGCAGCTGAGTGAAACTAGCCCCACCCATAGGAATAGTGAATACGACATCCACACGCTAATCATGTAGTAATTATTGTTTAACAGATAAGGCCAGAACATAACCAATACCAGCAACATCGCTCTTAGGATAATAACAAGAATTACTATAATCCTCTTGTTCCTTGTCTTTTCAACATTTTTATTTTGCTTGCTTCCTCCAACTAATTTAATCACCTTAAGACTTAAACTAATGGCTGCTAGTAAGGCCAGGAACGAAAATATCAAATCAAGCAATATATAACTGTCATCGTATGTAAATTTATTCATAGGATTACCATTCATATTCTCATGCAGGTTATGTGCAATCAGCGATGGTGCAGTTGAATTCAAATTAGTTAATACTAATACGGCCTCATGCTTCTCTATATCCATAATAAAATGTGAGGAATAATTAGGATTACTTCCACTGTGACTAATCACCCGTTCTTCTGGATCATTACTCCAACCGTATGAATAGTATTGGTTCTTCTCTTCATATCCAGCGGTTTGGAGGTCCACCTCATGAGATTGCTGAATAGCTCTCCTCAGACCATCCGGGATATCACCCATTCCTAATTGGGCATTCATCCAATGCTCCAAATCCTTTATATTCGTCACCAAATATCCAGCAGCAATATTCCCATAATACCTGGGGGCATCATATTGGAAGCTTTTGCCGAAAAACACCCGGTATCCTCTGGTAAGCTGATCCGGTTTCTGTTCCTGACCTGTTGAAAAATAACTGTCCGTCATTTTTAGCGGAACCAGTATATTCTGAGTAACATAATTCTGATAGCTTGTACCTGTAACTTTCTCAATAATCATCGCCAGAATATCATAATTTACAGTTGCATACTGATATTCTGCCCCCGGGTATGTATCCAATGAAATATCTGAAATCTTATTTATGGTTTCGTCAAGCAGATTCTCAGTAGTTCCTTCAGGAATTAACTTTATACTCCAAGACGGAATCCCACTTGTATGAGCTAACAGCTGATCAATTGTAAGATTCATATTCTCTCCTTGAAAGGTTGGGACAAAACGGGGAAGATACTCTGAGACAGAATCCGAAAAAGCCAATTTCCCCTCATCTTTCAACAGAATAATAGCCAGAGCTGTAAACGCCTTGGTCGTTGATCCCAATTCAAACAACGATTCTTCAGTGACCTTCTTGTCTAGGTCAACATCTGCGTATCCGTATACTTTATAATCTGTATTGCCCTGCTTGGATGAGACTATCGCTACTCCTGGAGTCGCTGTTTTGGCCATAAGGGTCTCTACCATATGCTCCTCAGTATCATATTTCCCTTCCGTAAACAACGTTCCAAACGCGCCCCTGTCAACAGCGGCAGTAATGATTACGATAAGCAAGATTACACTTGCTAGCGCTAAGCCTTTTCTCCTAAATAAGTTCTTCATTGTCTCTCCTCTTCATGTTCGTATTATTTCATACTCCGCACAGCCCCAAGTCATTAGAAGCTGCTGCCTGGAGCTACGCTCTTTATTTATCTTTGCGTTCTTCATTTAGTTAGACGTTCTATTCCTCAACTTCTCTGCAACTATTTGACAGGAATCCTCTCCACTAACCGTTTACACAAACTTAAAGACAACCAAAAAAAGCTCCCGCCAAAACATCAGCAGAAGCTTCTTTGAACTATTTTTAGACATTTCAGGTCAATTAGTATCTTCGTCACTTTTGTATTCTAAGATATCGCCAGGCTGACATTCTAAAGCCTTACAAATCGCCTCTAAAGTGGAAAAGCGAATTGCTTTTGCCTTTCCATTTTTTAATATAGACAGGTTAGCCATCGTGATTCCAACCCTCTCCGTAAGTTCGGTTACGCTCATTTTCCGCTTAGCCAACATCACATCAATATTGATTATAATCGCCATAGTTTTCACCTCAGACTGTCAAATCATTTTCAGATTTTAGTTCAATCGCCTCTGTTAAAAGCCTTTGGAGAACAGCAGCAAAAACGGCAATCACCATGGAGGCAAAGATAATAATCAATCCGATGACTATGATTCCAGGGGCATCATCCTTCTCCGCTATGAGATAGAAGAGTGGCATGCCTAACACATACACGCTGCTGATTGTAATTGCACAGTATTTTATATTTTTTAATACTCGTACTGATAATTCTGAGAAAGCTTTGTTCTTGTCAATATAGCCCAGAAGTTTAAAAGCTTGATACAGAGCAATGTAAAAAGGAATCGCCGATGCATATAAATCGAGATAAACGAGAAATTGGATGTACGTCATCTCCGGATACAATTCTGCTGCAAAATTCGCAATCTCAGGTACCAGAAATATGCACAAAGCCAGAACCGGGATTCCAATCAGAATAACTGCTGCCTTTAAAAAGAGTGTTGTTCCTCGTTTCATAAAAAGCCCCTCACTTATGTTTAAATTTAATATGACTTTAGCATATAATTTATCGTTTTTCAATAAATAATTAGTGTATTTAAATATATTATTGTTGTTATATGTAAAAGCAAAAAAAGCTCCTGCGGCACTATGCTGCAGAAGCTTCTATCTTTTCGTCACTTAAGCGCGACGCCCTTTACGTTCACTCAAACCTGCGACAACAGACCAGCTCTGTTGCCGGCTATTTAAAACACTTTTGTCGTCCACGATTCGCAGTTCCATGTTTCTGTCACGATATCGCGGTAAAACTCGGGCTCATGGGAGATCAGCAAAATGCTGCCCTTGTACGCCTTGAGCGCACGCTGTAGCTCGTCCTTCGCATCCACGTCGAGATGGTTGGTTGGTTCGTCCAGTACAAGCAGATTCGTCTCACGGTTGATCAGCTTGCACAAACGGACTTTGGCTTTCTCGCCGCCGCTTAATACCGCGATCTTGCTCTCGATATGCTTGGTCGTCAGACCGCATTTAGCAAGAGCCGCCCGAATTTCAAACTGCGTATAGGACGGGAACTCGGTCCAAATTTCTTCAATACAGGTGTTGTAGTTCGCATCCTTCATTTCCTGCTCGAAATACCCGATTTCCAGCAGGTCACCGAGCTTGACCGAACCGGAGATCGCCGGAATCTGGCCGAGAATGCTGCGCAGCAGCGTCGTCTTCCCGATCCCGTTCGCACCGACGAGCGCTATTTTTTGTCCCCGCTCCATGCGCAGGTTCAGCGGTCTGGACAGCGGAGAATCGTAACCGATCACGAGTTCATTCGTTTCGAAAATCAGCTTGCCGGAAGTGCGCGCGTCCTTAAAGTTGAACTGCGGCTTCGGTTTTTCCCTCGCGAGCTCGATAACCTCCATCTTGTCCAGCTTCTTCTGCCGGGACATCGCCATATTCCGCGTAGCCACGCTGGCCTTATTCCGCGCAACAAAATCCTTCAGATCTGCGATTTCCTGCTGCTGACGTTTGAACGCAGATTCAAGCTGCGATTTTTTCGCCTCGTACACCTGCTGGAAATAGTCATAATCCCCCACATAACGGGTCAGCGCCTGGTTCTCCATATGGTAGATCAGGTTGATGACACTGTTCAGGAACGGTATGTCATGTGAGATCAGAATGAAGGCATTTTCGTATTCCTGCAAATACCGCTTCAGCCACACGATGTGCTGCTCGTCAAGATAGTTCGTAGGCTCGTCAAGCAGCAGAATGTCCGGCTTCTCCAGCAGCAGTTTAGCCAGCAGCACCTTAGTCCGCTGCCCCCCGCTAAGGTCATGGACGTCCTTATCCAAGCCGATGTCCGTAAGTCCAAGTCCGCGGGCGGTTTCGTCGATTTTGGCGTCGATCATATAGAAATCCTGGCTCGTCAATGTGTCCTGAATGGTTCCAACATCCTCGAGCAGCTGCTCCAGCTCCTCCGGGGACACCTCACCCATTTTGCCGTACATGTCGTTCATCTCTTGTTCCATATCGAACAGATACTGGAACGCTCCGCGCAATACATCACGGATCGATTGTCCCTTGGTAAGCACCGCGTGCTGGTCCAGATATCCGGTCCGCACTCGTTTAGCCCATTCAACTTTACCTTCGTCCGGTTGTAGCTTGTCTGTGATGATGTTCATGAAGGTGGATTTACCTTCACCGTTGGCACCGATCAGACCGATATGTTCGCCCTTCAGCAGGCGGAAGGATACATCGGTGAAAATCGCGCGGTCTCCAAACCCGTGACTCAGCTTTTCTACGTTTAATATGCTCATGTATTTAACACCTTTTCCTTTATTCTTTATACTCGTCATATTATAAAGGCTAAAGCGCCACAACTCCATACGGTTTTAAAAAATCTTACATTTCCCTTAACCAAAAACAAGCCATCCCCTCACACGGTCTAAGGGGAAGGCTTGTTCAATTATGCTTCATTGCACTCTGGCTGGGCTGTCCCCGGTAGTATCAGAGCGCCGCAATCCGCTGCTGGATACGCGGAAACAACCCAAAGGCATTCTCGTAAAATACCTTCTCGTGATGTCGCTCAGGTACAAGCCGGCGGACGAATTCCGCATACAGGTCAATTGGGGCAAGCGGCCAATCGGTGCCGAACAACATTTTCTCGTAATGGTCGGAGTACACCAGCGCCCGGCGGAAATGGTCCATGAACAAGGGTTCGTTCATAAATCGTTCAAAATGGGGCCGGTCGCCGACGACAAGGCCGGACAAATCGGCATAGACATTCGGATTCTTGGCCACCACTTCGGCAGCGTCCATCACCCAGGGATCGCCCAGATGGCAGATCATAAAGTTCACACCGCGCTGCTGGTAAGCTAATTCATCCACGGTAAGAGGATGCGAATACTTAAGCAATCCATTCATCGAATACGTATCGCCGGTATGAATGACCACAGGCACGCCGTATTTGGCAGCCAGCTCATAGACCGGTGTATAGATTTTGTCATAAACGTAGTGATGGTAGTACCCGGCGTAGAGCTTAATTCCCGCTACCTCTGGAGCTTGCAGACGTGCTTCGATTCGGTCAAGCTCCTCTTGGACATGGCCCCCTGCGAGCATGTTCGGGTTAATGCCAACGCATTCCATTAAGAACGGTGGAACATTGGCTTCCAAATCAAGACCCATCGGATTGGGTGAAGTAGAGTCAGGAAAGGCTCCCTTCGTCTGTTCCGTGACCCCCATACCAATGCCGAGAACGACACCGTTCTTGTCAAATTCCGCCTTGAGGCCAGCGGCTGTGTAATCGACCTTGGACAGATCCGCCGCTGTTTGATGAAAGCTGTCGATGTCAGACAGATGAATGTGTATGTCAATGATCGGCATTTAAGCTCTCCTTTTCGTCAGTAGGACTGGTAAAGGCCAGCTTCAGGAGACCCCGTACATCCTCTGGATTCAGAGGGATCTCCCCCATGATCAGGAAGGTTGGCTGTGTCCAAGCGGTTTCTCCGTTCAGAAGTGGAAGATGATGACCCACATCATGTGCGAATACCTTATTGTTCACATACGCTGAAGCCCTTTGGTTGGGGTAATTATTCACAACATGCAGCATGTCCTTACGTGAAGTCGCACCGACTCGCAAGATCCCCTTGGAATCCAGATGAGCTTCCACTTTCCCAAGAAGGAACTTGCCTTCCCCGGGGAATTCCATCCACCCTTCGGAAAAGACAGGTGAAGGCTTGAAGTAACTATCCTCCGATAGCGAATACTGTGGCAGAACCATTCCACTTCCGTTGGTCACCGAATGCAGCATACAGAGCACAGGGACGCCGGGCAGCATAAGGTAATGCTGGTTGATTATGATCCCCCGGTTTGCCTCCTGCTTTTCGATAGAAGTGGTTAATCGCAGGCCTTTCCAAACATTGCCATGAACATCCTTCCGCTTCACCCATGCTGCGGTTCTCGGCTCCTGCTGCCGGCTGAATCCACCCATTCCGGAAATCCCTACGCCAAGACCACCGTACCAAGGATTCCACCAGGAACGCGGAACGGCTTCCGGGTAGGAGCTGTCCAGCCATTCTTCCCCTTGGTGCTTCAAGGAATGCACCACACTTCCGAACTGAGGGGCAGCCGCTATCGAGAGTACTCCGTTACTCACCGTATAAATAGAACCCGCCGGACCTTCTTCGATCTCGCAAACAACAGTTGTTTCCGTCTGAGGGAACCAGAGACCCAACCGCTCCTGAATGCGATCCTCTCCGCGATAGACGACCCGGACCTTCTGGCCGGAGTCGCTCTGTCCCGGCGATCCCATTTCCTCAGGAGAGAGTTCAAAGCCCGCAGAGCGTATATCCTGCTCCCTTTGCAACTCGATACCAGCCGCTCTCCGCTCCGCTCCGCCATCGTTTTGCACATACAGATCGAAGCTCCCTGCAAGCGGGGTCATCTTTCGTTCGAGTAGTTCTGCCTGAAGCGCACCTGCCGCAAACGGATTTCCGCCGCCGAGTGTGAGTTCCAGATGATCGTCCAGCACCGGGATGACCGAATTCTTCTGTTTTCTGGCAAAGGCGCGGAATTCCGGCCACTTGGGAAAGGTGTTTAGTGCAAACACAGTTGCCTTTGTCCGCACGACCTCTCCAGCGGAAATCTGCCCAAGGTTATGCTCAAGCCCAAGCGTGTATTCCGGGCGAAGCAGCTTCAGAGAAGGGTCCCAGCAAATTCCGCAGGTGACGTTCTCTTCCTTGCAGAACATCCAGTTCTCCGTGACCTGGTCGCTATCCCAAAGACCCGGATCGCCGGCGTACGCATCGCCCATGTCAACGTAATGTCCCTGATACGGCAGGATGAGCCGCTTGCCAAAAAAGCCGAAATTCGTCAGTACATACATGTTCTCATCCAGTGCTTTGCTGCTGGTGTTGCAGATCTCATGATGAAACTCAGCGATTCCGTTTGCGAATAGCTTAGCCACCGTTGTTATCTCCATACCCGGGAATTCATCCGACTCGTAGAGCGCTTCGAGAACCTGGCTCTCCCCTTCCGAGTAGATCTTCACGCTGACGGCCTGCTTCTTAGAGAATTCTTCTGCGAACGGCTTGCCTAGCTTCGGAAAGGTCCACCAGAAGTTGTGGCTGGAGCCGGGATATTCAATCCACATTCCATTGTCGGACTTGTTCATATGAAGCGAGAAGGCGCCGTTCACAGCGACCCACTGATCACCCTCCTGCCCGCCGAAGCGGCCCTGCGTTCCCTTCATTAGAACAGATAGTTTACTTGTGAAGGAGACCGCCTTTTGCCCAATTGGAACGGCCGTCACTTCAATATCTTGTGAGTAAAGCCCGTAGGACAACAGGGTGAAGGGCACCGGGATAGAGGCTTTGCTCTTAGCCGGAACCGTGAAGCGTATTGCACGTTCACCCCACTGCAGGAATTCCTCCTCCGGCAAGTCAAAAGCGAACTCCGCTTCCGAGGCGAAGTTATTCTCAACGTTCAGATACAGCTCGGCCGGAAGGCCCGGATACAGCTCCCGGGTTGGCAATACAATCTTCATCTTGACCGGAAATTTCGGAGCTACGCCAATGCGGAACTCAGCCCGCTTGCCACCGATGATCCATTGGCTCGTCACAACCGGATGGGTCTTCTTATCATTCTGCTCCTCCCGAACCGGATCAAGCTCGAAATCACCCTCTACAATGACCGTTTCTCCCGCAGCGAGCGTATGTGCAGCGGACAGGTCAAACCGGATGTTCTTGTCGTTCTGTCCCTTGATCTCAATCGCCAGCTCGGACGCAGAACGATTCTTGATCACATAACGAATCTTGTAAGCGGAGCCAAACACAAGATCATGATCGTCGATTTCAGTGGAGATTTCGTAGTCAGGTGTATCAAGAGCGGTCAGCCCGCGACCGGACTTCTCGAATTCTGCCCGCAAGGAGAGTTCTCCCTTTTGCCAAGTGTAATCAAAGAAATCAAAACCACGCTCCCGCCGGCCATCCGGCTGAATGGGAAGTTCGCGGGTGCTGTCAGCGTACCAATCCAGCTCCTCGAAATAGGGAGCAAGCGCTTCAGTCTGAAGAACAGTTGGAATGAAGTTCATCAGATGGACGTAATCTTCATTTTTTTCCCAGAAGAATCCGCATTTCTTATACATAGGCACAGCCTTGGTGTTGCCTGCCCAGGTAAACAGATCCAGACGAGGCCACCCCGCTTCGACGGTCTTGCGGACGGCGTTCAAAATCAGATTACGGCCTACCTTGTAACCGTGATAATCAGGTCGCACATTTAATAACGGTACGTACAAAGCCCCTTCATCTTGGCGGTAATGTGCAAAACTGCAGAATCCGACCACCTCTTTGCCATCGACAGCGAGAAACACATGAAGATTGGCCGAAACCTCCATCTCCCTGCGCACACTGTCTTCTGTTCTGTGGTTGGTGCCGCCGCCCCAGCTTTCGTTGCTACGGTTCCACATCTCTGCGACCGCCCCAGCGTAAGAAGGATCGTATTCAATAATGCGGATTTGTTCCGTAGGGATAATTGCTGTCATGAGCTCATCTCCTTATGTTTCAAATATGGATATGTAATCTTCTTTAGCAGAGCAATAATAGCCCTATAAGTTCTCATTATACTATTAATTGGAAGACCATTACGAGGGCTAAAACTCTTATACTTAAAGAGTACATAGCACAGTCTGACCCTATTATAGGAAATAGCGGCAGCCAAGGACGACGAAATTATGTCCGGACTGCCGCTGTTTTATTGGAGTATCATTCTCTCCTACCCTTAATGCTCAGCTTCTTAATTTAGGTTGCTAGAGCAAGCGCGTTACCGCGCTGACTAGTTCAACCCGCTCGTCTTGCGGCCATGACGTCCGCCTGACAAACCGGCACCCGGTCCCCTTCCCGGCTCCGGCACTAGCATGAGAATGACGATACCTGCGATGAACAGGACGACAAGGCTGAAGACCCCCATGTTCGTGTGGCCGGTGAGCTGCGCAGTGACTCCGATTAGAAGTGGTCCCAGAATCGATGCGAACTTGTCGAAAATATTATAAAACCCGAAAAACCGGTTAGCGTTCTCCTTCGGCACCATCCGTGCGAAGTAAGCCCGGCTCAACGCCTGAATGCCGCCTTGCGAGGTGGCGACCAGCATCGCAAGCACCCAGAAGTCGAACACCGACTTCATGAAATACGCGTAGATACATACGATGATGTAGACGCAGATACCGACATATAGCATGGTTTTGCCCGAGAACCGATCCGCCAGACGCCCGTACAATATTGCAAATGGAGCAGCGACAACTTGCGTGACGAACAATATAATAAGCAAATCAGTCGATTTGATGCCCAGATCAGTTCCATAAGCGGTAGACATCGTAATGATTGTCCCGACGCCGTCGATATAGAAAAAATAAGCGAGCAAGAAAAGGAAAATCGCGCGATGCTGCTTGATTTGCTTTAAAGTCTCGTAGAGACGCTTGAAGCTGTTCGCGATGATTCGCGGCTCGCGGTTCAAGTAATGCTTCTGATGTACATTGCGGAGCATGGGTAAAGTGAAGATGCCCCACCAGAGGGCCGTAATGAAGAAAGCGATTTGGCTCGACACCGTGACGGAGATCGGCAGAATCTCTTGCTCAGCAAGAAGAATGATCGCGATGCTGATGATAAAAGGAATCGTACTGCCTATATACCCGATCGCAAATCCGCGGGCAGACACCTTATTCATCCGTTCGTTGTCGGTGACGTCTACTAGGAACGCATCGTAAAACACATTGGAGCCCGTCGACCCGATTGCGATGAACATATAGCAGATGAGCAGCAGCTCCCAACTGTCGTTAGGAATAAACGTGAGCAGTGCAGTAGCGACTATGCCGAGCAAGCTGAAGCAGGCGAAAAACGTTTTTTTGAACCCTTGGTAATCGGCAATTGTGCCCAAGATCGGGCCTAGCAGGGCAAGGATAAACGTCGAAACTGCAACAGCATATCCCAGGTAAGCCGTAGAATCCGCGGCACTAATGCCAGCATCCTGAGCTGCTGCTTTGTAGAAGAGCGGGAAGACTGCCGTCGAAATGATGATGGAGTAGGCAGAATGACCCCAGTCGTACCACATCCAGCTTTTTTCTTCCTTCGAATATGTACTCATAAACTGGACCTCCTGAATGAAATGAATGCTTTTATGTATAGGATATGTGAGTTTGGACAGGGTGAGGTGACTCATAAAGGAAGTATAAGGCTTAAAATCGCAAAAATAACACGATATTTGTAAAAATTGCTGGATATAGATTTAAAAAAGAGCGATGAAGATGATCAAGAAAAAAACAAATTAGGCATTAGTCGTTACAGAGATAGGGACAGATACATAGTATGGGGTATAAGTTAAAGTAAAGGAGGAACAACAATGAGTGGTTGTGCAGGATTCGGAGGGTATACTTCTACTACTGTCATCTTGGTGCTTTACATTCTGTTGGTAATTGTTCTGAGAACGTTCTAAAATGATATTAAAAAAACAAGAGCCTACGCTATGGAGGCTCTTTTCCCATTTATGTTATGTGTACAATAAAGTAATGACAAGCAGCTCGTACAGGACAAGAGTTAGAATCATCTCATCACTACTGTAAGAAGGACTTCCGAAAAAAGCACGCTGCCCTCCTTGCTTTGGAACTGCGAAATACAGTAAGCCTCTGTCACAATGCACAATTCTCCCGACGTAAACTTGACCGTCCAGGGTTTCAATTCTGACAATTTGATTACCATGTTGTTTGCATATATGCTGTAGGTGGCTTCTAATGTTTTTTAAGTTTTGAACAGATTGGCTGTCTGCTTGATACAAAACTTTTTGCTGATATCCTGCAGTTTGAAAACTCATGGTTAACACTCCCTTCCTAATAAACTAATACATCATATGCCTAGTGCAATTACGTGGTTCGTTGCTTTAGAAAAAAGTTCTATGAACCTCCCCTCTTCCTTTTATTTGAAATGAACCCGTTTTATTTGGTATAACTATAAACAACTGGTAGGGAGGTGAGCTCATATGAACCATAAACCGCTTAAAGCACTAAATAAGCTGTACAAGTATCCTAATTACGATTACGACAGAGAGAGGGAAGTAAGCGTCTACCTGGTGGATACCCTGTCATCTGCCGATCGTGAACTGCTGGAACAGCATCATTGGCAGGCTAATGATATCGGGCACATCACACATGATTCTGTGATTCAGAGCCTGACCACGATGCAGGCGAATGCAAACCTTTCGTGGAAAGTGATTGCCGCCGCTTTTGTCACAGGTGTAGGAGGCAGCTTTCCACGAGGAATCTCCCCTTTGACCAGTTATCACCAAATGCTTCACACCCGCCCGCATCGTTATGAAGAAGCAGAACGTTTCCGCTTTTGTAAAGTGTGCGGGTTCAGCCACAACGATGAAGGCTGGACAAACGCATCCTATATTAGATATGCCATTCACTTAGGGAATGTATATGGAAATAGTCCAATCGGCGCCTATGTGGACATAACCGAGTTTGCGCAAATCATAAAGAATGAGCCTATAATCCCGAGTAGTGAGGATATTGCCATTTTTAATCGGCTGCTCCGCAGTCTCGCTGAGGCGCCGGAAGATGAGACTCCAGGTAAATATGAGAAACGCCTAACCTCCATGAAGCTGGTTAAAGGAACGGCAGGTGTGCGCCGGGGTATCCTGCAATCACTGGCAACGGTCGGCATCCTGCCCAATCAGGTGTTGGAGCTTCAAGCTGATCGTTGGAGCAATAGGGAAGACATTGTAAACGGAGAACTTCAGTTGAACAATACAAGAGGCCGGTCCGACATGGAAATGCCGTGGGCGGGATGGTACGGAGGCCTTGGGGTGGATTGGGACAAGGCGCAGCAGTTATTTGGCGAATGGATACAGCCCTAATATTAAAGCCCCTGCCATTAATGGCAAGGGCTTATTCCCATTCATCTTATCAGTATTTGCAGCATCATAAATCCTACAAATTAATCTGCAAAAGCATCAACTAGAATATATCTTAGTGAATCTGCAAGAATTGTATTTGTTGTTTGAACGGAGAATGTGTCGCCAGGTTTGATTTGATCCTTATTGTATACATCAAAAAATCCGAAATTCGAATCTTGAACATAAAATCGCAAATAGTTTCCTTTGCTTAATGATGATTTCCCCTCGTTGAGGGCTGTCACATTTACATTAATGATGGGTATTCCAGCTTTGTTGACTGTCGTTTGAATAGTTGAGTTTATAGGCCTAACCTTCGTATCGGATTTCCCGAGATGTCCCTCATCACTTACTACTCCCGAAGGCAAGTAGGCCGGATCGAGATTTAAACTTACAAGTCCTTTATTATGATCCCAGGTAGTCTCAATATGGAGTGCTTTAGTAACCACGCTCAATGGAATGAACATGCTTTCTTTGATTAAAGCTGGTACGGTATCCATCTCGGATTTCACATTATTTATTTCAATCTCTTTTGACCCAACTGTCATTTTTATAGTATAGTTCTTCTCTTCTTCCTTTAGATAGTTCTTTCTAGTTATCATAGCGTTTTTTGTCTTAGCATCATAATTCACGTCAGCAGCCAATAAATCAGATATGCTGCGCAATGGAACCATTAAACGATTTTTGTTATCAACATAAGGTGCATGGGGAGCGGTGTATGCCACGTAGAACTGATTAATTTTCAACAATAATGGTGATTTAACCGGTGCAGATGGAGTGGAAGCTGCATTTGCTATGGTGATCGATGAAAAAGTTGTTATCAGAAGACAAAGTATCATTATCTTTCGTTTGATGAACACATGTATCAACCTTTCAAGATAAAGTAGTAAAGACACCTTATGTGATAACACCAGAGAATATTTCCACGGCATCATAAAAATAAGGTGTCTTTAAATTTATTTACTCTAAACTCTACGTAGTCATAATTATTTTGAAACCTTTATTGTTACATTGTTGCTCGAAATGGTTACATTAGCAAAATCGGTACCGTTGGACACAGGAGTATATGCGCTACTGTCTATGAGAATATTACTCAATATACCTGTAACTTGTCCAGCAGCGTCCCCTTGAGGCACTTTATTAACTACTGTATCCGCAATAGTAGCCAAATACTTCCAACTACTGGTACTACTAACATAAGTGTTTGCTATCTCTGTAACAGCTGTAAGATACGTATTTGTTCCGTTTCCCTCATGATCAGCATAAAGAGCATAACCTCTTGTGGATAATCTAGTATTATTACCAAGATTTCGATAAATGGTTACATCTACATCTTTACCAGGAACATATCCATTTTTATACCAAATTTCATTATATGGACTTATGCGATTTCCTGGAACAGTATGTCCATCTCCTTCACTTCCCCAATAGTAGTTAATAGTTGGTTGCCACTTATTAACACCATATGCATTTGAAAATACAAGTCCCATATCTGCCTCAATAGTTCTGTTAGAAGTCCCTGACTTGTCCTTTCCTACACCGGAAAAACCGCCATAAATATAGGTTCTGGCTGTAGGTCCAGTAGTAGTGGCAGGGGTACGAATAACAAAGGTGTTAATGCTGCCATTTTTTTGAACTGTTGCTCGTCCCCCGATCCCACTTGGAATTGTGTCGGAGGCAGCAGCAGTTACTTCACTCTGATTAGATGTTATTTCGTTTTGTGCTAAATATTCTATTGGGTAAGTTAATACGTATTCATCAGCACTTACCGAAGACTTCTCATAAAAATATCCCGTATCTCCCTCTACAAATGTATAGTTAAATGTTTCAGGAATCGAATTTAAATTATTGGTTTGTTGTTTGTTCGATGTTGAATATTCTTCAGATAAATTACGTGCTTTTGATATAAAAGAATCTAGCTTTTCTTGAGCTGGTTTAATTCCTTCGCTTTGAATTTCAATATTGCTTCCTTCAGTTTCTGCGCTTGCTATCGTTGGAACAAGAAGCATTGAACTTAAAACCATTAAACATATGCCTTTCTTCAAAATCATAATATTTCCTCTTTTCTATAAATTCTTCAATTTTTTTATATTTGAAAGCCGGCCAGCTATTCAAAACAAAATTATATGATTGATAGTATAGAGGCTATGTATGACATCAATAGATATCGCTGACATAATATAACATTATATACCATAGAAAACAATGGGAATTTTTCTATTAATTCTATTGCGTCTTTTTGAATCATTCATAATTTCCTCATTTATCCAGCCCTCTCACAGATTCAGTTAATGTATTTACAATGAATCCAAAACAACCATAAACATACGTGATACAAATTTCGAATAAATACCCTCCGTTTGTTTTATTTTCCACACTCTAGTTACTAGTACCCTATTCCCTACT